>DASVWZ010000300.1:0-91465 GCA_036392935.1 Terriglobales bacterium
ACGAACCCATGCATCGTGTTGTTCCACTCCAACTCAGGCACCAGTGGCCCACACCCTGCCCTGATCGAAGCCGAAGGGTTCGCGTCCGTTCAGTGGACGCTAACCTGGGTTCACAAGAAAAACTGACCTTGCGCGAACCGATCCTTCCTCTCTGCCGAAGGCTGTTGCCGCAGGGCGAAGCCCGCAGGCAACAAAAAAAGAAGAAAGTGAACCGAGATACACCCTCAGAACCCCTGACCGAGCCAGGCACCCAGAAGCTCGCCGAACCGCTCCTGAGCGTCGCCATCGGCGACGCCATAAGCGGTGAGGCCATCGCGGCAGAAAATCGCCACCAACTTCTCTTTGTTGAACGATGACTCAATGTCCTGGCCAGGGGATGCCGACAGCCGCCCAACGCCGAACCGAAGAAAAATACTCCCGTCGCACGTCATTACCTATAAGTAAACATTGTTGATCATGTCTGCTAACCAAGTACTACCTACCAACTCCGATTTTTGACGCAGCTAGTCCCCCGAGTGCTTATCTAATTTTCTTTTTTCGCCAATTCCGTTGTCAAGAAAATCGTGTTTTGCCGAATATTTGACCAGACACCACAGCGCCCGAAAGCCGTCGCGCCAGCCGATCTTCTTGCCTTCCTCGTAAGTCCTTCCCCAGTAACTAATTCCGACCTCGTAGATGCGCAGATGGCGCTTGGCCACTTTGACCGTAATTTCGGGCTCAAAACCGAACCTATCTTCTTCAATTGGAATGGCTTGGATCACTTCCCGGCGGAAGACTTTATAGCACGTCTCCATGTCGGTAAGGTTGATGTTGGTGAGGGCATTCGAAATGAGCGTAAGTACCTTGTTTCCAACCGAATGCCAGAAATATAAGACACGATGCGGGGCCGCTCCCAGGAACCTGGACCCATAAACTACATCGGCTTTGCCCTGCAAAAGGGGCTCGAGGAGCGTTGGGTAATCGCCCGGATCATATTCTAAATCAGCATCTTGCACGATTACGAAGTCGCCGGTGGCCTCCTGAAATCCGCGCCGTAGAGCAGCCCCTTTCCCCATATTTTTCGGCTGCAGGAACACCCGTAACTGCTTGAATTGCCTGGACATGTCGGCCAGCAGCTCTCTCGATCCGTCGCGCGATCCGTCATCGACACAAATCAGCTCGATGTCGAGCGGGACTGCCAGAACGCGCTCCACGACCTCACGTAAGGTCTTTTGCTCGTTATAGATAGGCACAACCACCGAGAGTTTCATGGGCCCAATCGCAGCCAAGACGATGATTTTACTCGCACCCGCCCGATTTCGATAAGTCTTTTATTTGGCGCATCTGCGCCGCTTTTTCGCCGCGACGTGATGAAAGTCACTGACAACGCCCTTATTGGCGAAAAAAAATTGCTCAGGGTGGGGCTAGGGGGACTAGCTGCGTCAAAAATTAGTCGTCAGTCGTCGGTCGTCAGTCCGGTCACTCGCTGGTCCGTGGCCAAAAGGTGAGAGCGGCAGGCGCGCTCCGCCGGGGTTCTATGGTGCCTGTGAAACCTGCAGGATTGGGGTTGACAATGCAGGCGCGAAAGGTTGACACTGGCGCGCAGTGAGCTTTGCGGCGTCTTCCCCCGACGGCAGCTCCCCGGACGGTACTGTGGCGCAGCACTCTATCTCGCGGCACGACTCGCTAGATCCTCATCCGCCGTTTGCCGCCTCCGATTCAGACACCGAGCTGAACCTGCTCGAACTGCCGGAGATTCCGCCGCCGGAAGCGTTTCCAGAGGTTCCGGCGGAGCCGGTGCCTTCGATTTCAGCCGACCTATTAAATGACATTGTGGAGCGGGCGCGCATATCGACCAAAGCGTCGGATGCGGCGATCGCCCTGCGGCACGGGGAAGACCTGATTTGCTTTGCAACCACGGGCGCCAACGCACCGGACATCGGGGTGCGCCTCGATCTTGATTCGGGCCTTTCGGGAGCGTGCGTACAGAGCATGAAGTTCCAGCTTTGCGA
Source organism: Terriglobales bacterium (assembly GCA_036392935.1). Taxonomy (GTDB): domain Bacteria; phylum Acidobacteriota; class Terriglobia; order Terriglobales; family Acidobacteriaceae; genus DASVWZ01. The sequence goes on from DASVWZ010000300.1 coordinate 1,992, forward strand.
GGACAGCGAAAGCGACGCTCGCGTGGATGCAGTGCTGTGCCGGCGCTTGGGGATTCGGTCGGTGCTGGTATATCCGATCATACGGCACGAACGCCTGATGGGAGTGGTCGAGGTTTTTTCCGCGGAGCCGAATGCGTTCGGAGACAGCCAGGTACAGTCTTTGGCTGCGCTCTCACGGACGATCAGTTACATACTGGACCGGCCAGTGGAGACGCCGGCGAGCGGGGAAGAATTCGGGGAAACGGTTTCAGTGCGCGATGCCATCGCCGAAACTGCGGTGGAAGAAGCGCCCATCGATCCGGAAGCGTTACCGGCGCATAATTATGGCCGCAGCTTTGACACGATTCCTGATTTGCCGGAGGATTTGTCTTTTCCGTTCGATCCAGCGCCGTTTGACTCGGCCGAGCTTAAGGCGTCGACGACTGACCGACTTTCGGTTGAACAAGTTTCAGTTGACGCAGCGGCAGAAGAGCAAGGCGTGGTTGTGCGGGATTTCGCGGCCGCTAAAGATGAAGACGATGAGCTCGCTGTGGCGCGTAGTTCATCGGATCTCGATCATGCCGCCGATCCAGTTAAAGATGGGTACGAAGGCGTTGTTGACACGCCGCAGAAATCTGAGTCTTACTCAGCTCTGCTGACTTACGCTGTGATCGCGCTGGCATTGGCTTTGGGATGGCTGTTGGGTGAGAGTTTCGAGCGCCAGAGCACGCCAGTTGCACAGACTCCTGCGCCGGTAGTCACGCCAGCGCAGCGATCGGCTCCAGTTGTTGCTTCCAAACCGGCCGCGAACAGTGCTTTGGCCACGCAAACCGCGCAGCCAACTCCGCGAAAACACGAAGCGGCACCGGCGAAGCGCGAGGCCGACGCACCCGCTGCCGCTGCCCAAGGCGAGCTGGTGGTTTCGCAGAACGGAAAAGTGATCTACCGCCAGCAACCGCAAACGACAGCGGCTGTGCCGGCAGTTTCTTCCGGTCCTACGGGGATTTCGAAAGCGGTGATGGTTTCGCCGGATGCGGCGCGGCAATTCGTGGTGAAACGAGTTGAGCCGGAGTATCCGGAGGCGGCGAGGGCGGCGCACATATCGGGTCCGGTAACGCTGCAGGCGATTGTGGCCAAAGATGGATCAGTGAAGACGATCAATACGGTGAGCGGCGACCCGCAGTTGGTGGCGGCGGCCCGTCAGGCAGTGAGCCAGTGGCAGTTCAAACCGTATACGCAACAGGGAAGGCCAGCAGAATTTCAGACCAACGTGACCGTCAACTTCCGCCTACCGGAGTAGTTTTCGGCTCTTAGCCCAAAAATTGGTAGGCTGGCTACGTCAGTCGTGGTCGAATAAAAAGCGCACGCTTGTGCTATCGCCCTTAACCACACTTACGGAAGTGAGTCGTGCAATGTCGTCAACGCGTTCCTAAGGAAATAAGGTTCTCGCTACCGCCGGTCAGTTCACTGGGGCGAGGGGGTGGTGGAAAGTTCAAAGACCACGCCGCCTCCGTACTCGCCGCCGAGGACGGTGGTACCGTACAGGTTTCCGTTGCTGTCGAAGATCATGTTGGCGTCGGGCAGGCAGCCGTCGGTGCCGTCGAAGTTGTGCAGGACGGTGTACGTCCACTCGCCGTCGGGGCCGGGCGCCAGCTTGTAGACGTTGCCGCAGCCGTTTCCGCCGTCGGTGGTTGTTCCGTACAGGTTCCCCGCGTTGTCCAGGACTAAGCCACCGCCGGGTTCGCCTTCGGTGATGGTGTAGAGGACAGTGAATTGCCAGAGGCCGCCGGGTTCTGGGGTGAGCTTGAAGATGGTACCCGAAGACGTTGCCCCATACAGGCTGCCTGCGCTGTCGAGGGCCAGCTCGCCCAGACTAGGAAAATCTCCGTCCCGGTGCCCCTGGAACCGGTGCAGGAAGGTCTCCTTCCACTTGCCATCGGGCATGGGTGATAGTTCGTACACTGTGCCACAACCGCCCCCACAGTTTTTGCTGCCGCCGCCGCCTTCGGTGGTGCCGTAGAGGTTCCCGGCAGCGTCGAGGACCGGATGGTCAAGTACGCCGAATCCGTCGCCAGGAAAGGCCGGGAAGCAGTGCAGGATGGTTTCCTTCCAGTCCTTGGAACCGGGGTCAAGCTCGAAGGCACAGCCCCCAACCCCGTAGAGACTTCCAGAACTGCCCATGACAACACCTGCCCAGGGGCCGTCAGCGGGGTCATTCTTGCCGAAACGGTGGATGACAGTGAGATCCCAGCCGTTATGGCTGCGCGCCAGCGTTAAAACTGTGCCGTAGGTGTCAGCGCCGCCTCCAGTTGGCGTTGTGGCGTATAAGGTGCCTGTCGCGTCGATGGCCGGAGTGCTGCTAGGCCCAAACCCTCCCGGGTCGTCTTTCGAGAACCTATGCAGGATGTGCTCGGCCCAGCTGCCGTCCGCCTGCGGGCTGAGCTGAAAGACGGTGCCGTATGTGGGGCAGCATTGATTACCTCCACCACTCGTCGTGCCGTACAGGTTGCCGAATGCATCGAAGGTGACTCCACTGTAAACGGTGATGCCGTCCGTGCCCTTGCCAAATGAGTGCAGCACTTTGTACACAGGCGCGGCCCAGGCGGTGGGTGCGACGAGTGGGCTGAGCGCCAGCAGCGCCAGGACCACAAGGTATGGCTGAGTCGGTCTCGACCGCACCGGGTGCCTCCTATCCGATCGCGGACCTGGAGGGCCGGCGAAACCGGCCCTCTCCGGTTTTGAACAAGTATACTACCCGGCTCGCCTCCGCGATTTCCGGAGGCGGCGAGGGCGGCGCACATTTCGGGTCCGGTGACGCTGCAGGCGATTGTGGCCAAAGATGGATCAGTGAAGACGATCAATACGGTGAGCGGCGACCCGCAGTTGGCGGCGGCGGCCCGTCAGGCAGTGAGCCAGTGGCAGTTCAAACCGTATACGCAACAGGGAAGGCCAGCAGAATTTCAGACCAACGTGACGGTGAACTTTCGGTTACCCGAGCAGTTTTCGGCTCTCAGCCATCCACAAGCTGGCAAAATGGGTGTGCGGCAGATGTAGCGTCACTGGGGCGAGGGAGCGGGGTCGGGGGTGAGCTCGTAGACGGTGCCGAAGCCGTGGCGGCCGCCGAGGACGGTGCCCCCGTAAAGATTGCCGTTGCTGTCGATCGTAAGGTCGCCGGCCGGGACGCAGCCATCGTGTCCGACACCGAAGCGGTGCAGGACGCCGTATTTCCACTTGCCTTTTCCCATCGGCGAAAACTTGTAGATCAGGCCGCAGCCGCTGTCGGTAGTGCCATACAGGTTGCCATCCTTGTCCGGAATTAACCCGGAGTCTGGCAGCCATCCCTCGGCGCCGCCTTTGAACTGGTAAAGGATCTCGTACGTCCATTGGCCGTTGCCGGGGGTAAGCTTGAAGATTACCCCGCCATAGGCGCCGCCGTTCTCCGTGGTGCCGTAAAGAGCGCCGGAACCATCCATATAGAGCGACCCGCTCCCAGGGAGCTGCCCGTCTTTACCGTTGAAGCGGTGCAGGATGGCTTCCTTCCATTTGCCCCCGGGCTCGGGTGAGAGCTCATAGACAGTGCCGCAGGTGGTGCTGCCGCAGCGCAGGCCGCCAAAATAGGTGGTTCCGAAGAGGTTGCCGGCCGCGTCCCGGACGAGGCCCGCGACGGCGTCCTCGCCGTCTCCGTCCTTGCCGGTGAAGTCGTGGAGGACGTTTTCTTTCCACCCATCGTCCTCTTCCGTCAGCTCGAAAGCGGCCCCGGCGGTGCCGTAGAGGGTTCCCCGCGTGCCCGCGATGACGCCCGACTGCGGTGCTCCAACGCCACCGCATTCTGGGCCGCAGAAGCTGTGGAGGACTGACTCCGCCCAGCCGTCGGGCCCCAGCGACAACTCGAAGGCTGTGCCGAACCCGCTCGTCCCGCCGTATTCTGTTGTGCCGTACATGTTGCCTGCGCCGTCGAATATTGGCTTGCCTGTCGGGCCTTCGCCCCCGTTGCCGCCCGGGAAGGCATACACCGTGCCTTCGGTCCATTTGCCGTCCGGGTGTGGAGACAGTTGGAATATGAGCCCGCACCCGTCCTCGCAATTCTGGCTGCCGCCGCCGAGGCTGGCGCCGTAAACGTTGCCCTTTGCGTCCACAGTGACCCCTGCGTTGCCGTCGCCGTTGGGGCCGTTCGTGAAGTCGTGCAGGATCTTGTATTTTGGGCCCGCGTGGGCGGCGATGCTGAGCCCGCAAAGTACGGTTAGTGTGGCGAGTACGCGGGCGGGGTTGGGACGTGTATCGCTGGCCATGCAGGACCTCCTCACCGGGGGGGTGGCCCAGCCTTCCATCCGGTTTTCCCTTCCCGTAACGAAACTGAGGGTGCCCCGTCCTTGCGGTTTTTGCAAGGGCGGGAGCGATGCTCTCGATATCATGGGTTGTCATGTCCGCCGGATTGCGCCGCATTTACGGCACGCATCATCTGCACTTTATCACCAATTCCTGTTACCGGCGCCTGCCGTTTCTCGGCTCCGCTCGCGCCCGAGATCGTTTTCTCTCGATCCTAGAACAAACGCGCCGGAGGTATCGCTTCGTAGTGGTCGGCTACTTGGTGATGCCCGAGCACATTCACCTTCTCCTTACCGAACCGGAGGTGGGCAGCCCGGCGACGGTGGTGCAGGTGCTGAGACAACGTACGGCACATGCTCTGTTGCCGAAGCGCAAAGGACGGGATCCACGGCAGCGACCGTTGTTCGACGGAGAACCGCGCCGCGCGTTCTGGCAGGCGCGCTTCTATGATTTCAATGTGTGGAGCGATAAAAAACGAGTCGAGAAATTGCGCTATATGCACGAGAATCCAGTGAAGCGTGGCTTGGTGGAAGCTCCCGAGCAGTGGCGATGGAGCAGTTATCGTCACTATTTTCTCGGTGAGGCCGGACCGGTGCAGGTGAACGTAGGCTGGAGCAAGATTTCGTTTCGGGGTCGGGTCGCCTGAGCCGCAGCGCGAAAGCCGGCCTGCATGGGTTCGTTGTTCCCGCCCTCGCAACAAACGCGAGGACGGGGCACCCACTTTTCTGGAACGGACGGAAACTGTGAGGCGCACGGGTTCGTCGTTCCCCCTCGGAGGAAACGCGAAGACAAGACCACCTGTAGTCTGAGTGGCGCTAGGTTCTGGCGACTTCGCGGTTGTGAGCGCGGCGGGCTTTCGGGGACGGTGCGGGACGGTCGGAATGATTTCCCTTGATGGCGTGCAAGGTGAGCTCGACGCGGCTGGAGACGCCGAGTTTTTCGAAGGCGCGAAAGAGATAATTTTTGACAGTGTGTTCGCTGAGCTTGAGACGCTCGGAGATCTCACGGTTGCTGAAACCTTGCGCGACCAAACGCGCGATCTCTTCTTCGCGATGGCTGAGCGGGCGGGACAAAGGCGCGTCGTTGAGGATGTGAATGGGTTCGACGAGGGCGGTCAAAAGATGATTGACGGTTTCGGAATCGGCCCAGACCTGACCCTGGTGGACGCAGGCGATGCATTTGCAGAGGGCGGCGAAGGAATCGGTGCGATTGAAGATGCCGCGCGCGCCGGCGCGGAAGGCTTCGATGACGGCGGTTTTGTCGGCGGCATCGAGCAGGACGACGATGGCGGTTTCGTTGGGCCGAACGAACTGCTTGAAGAAGCTGAGTCCGTTGGCATGGTTGTTGAGGAAGCCGGGGCTGATGAGCAGAATGTCGGAGCCTTCGCCCTCAAGGAGTTGCTGGGCGTGCTCGAGATTTTGAGCGGGCAGGGCTTCGAATTGGCCGGTGCGGGACAGGCCTTCGGCCAGGAGTTGGCAGGTGATGGGCGAGGCGTCCGCGACCACCACACGAATAGTTGTGGAACTTTGCAAAAGCTCAACCTGAAAAACGGATTGAGCGTTCCTGGGAGGGAGTCAACCCAGAGTACCGTGAGCTGGTTTGAGAAGGCAAGAGAAAGAAGCCCTTAGAGACCAAGTTTTACACGGCGTGACAAGGGGCGGAGGCGTAAGTCTATGCGCGTCAACGGGGAAGGGATTACTGCTCGAAAGGGGGTGGGAACTATGGTATTTTGGTAACAGGGACTGCAGACTCGGTGACTTATATCTTCTTGCCCAGGAGGGCCTTCCTAAGGCACATTGCATAGTAAGGGTCGCTTTCCGTATCTTCGGATTTAATCCTTCCCCCGAAGCAGCTATTCAAGATATTGGCAGAGATGAGAGATCAGGAATCACATCTGCAAGTTCAGAGCATAGGCCGGGCTAATGGGCGAGCCTGGGACCGCGGCGCCGGGAAGATTTCTGGCGGCGGCGGAGGCTGCGCATGTATCTGAGCTTTTTCGGACTGCGCGAACAGCCGTTCGGCGTGACCCCGGACCCTCGTTTTCTTTATTTGAGCGCGGCGCACCGCGAGGCGCTGGCGTCGTTGTATTACGGGATTGAGGCGGGCCGCGGATTTTTGGGCCTGATTGCCAAGCCCGGCATGGGCAAGACGACGATCCTGTTTCATCTGCTGGAAAAATTCAGGAACTCGGCGCGGACGGCGTTCATTTTTCAGACGCAGTGCAACTCGCGGGAGTTCATGCGGTTCCTGCTGGCGGAGTTGGGGTATGAAAACGATGGCCAGGACTTCGTCAAGATGCATGAGGAGTTCAACCGGCGTCTGCTGGAAGAGGCGCAGGCGGGCAACCGGTTGATTGTGGTGGTGGATGAGGCGCAGAATCTGGAGCCGGCGGTGCTGGAAACGGTGCGGTTGCTGTCGGATTTTGAAACTCCGCAGGCGAAGCTGATGCACATTATTCTGGCGGGGCAGCCGGAGCTGGCGGATAAGCTGGCGCGTCCGAGCCTGGCGCAGTTGAGGCAGCGAGTTTCGATACTGCATGGGCTGGAGCCGCTGCCATCATGGGAAGTGAAGAGTTATATCGAGCACCGGCTGCGGATTGCGGGCTATGAGGGCGAGCCGATATTTACGCCGGAAGCGTATGAAGCGATTGCGCAGTTTACGCATGGCATTCCGCGAAATGTAAATAACTTCTGCTTTAATGCGCTGTCGCTAGCTTGCGCGCTGCGGGAGAAACAGGTGACGGAAGAGATTGTGCGGGAAGTGATTGCCGATCTGGATATTTCGCGGCTGCTTTCAGGGCAGAATTATCCGGACCCGGAGCCGTTTCCGCAGAGCCAGCCGATGATGACAACGCCGGCGCCGTCGATGACGTCGTTTCCGGTGGCGCCCGGGGCGACCCGGCAGGGAGCGCATACGCTGAGTCCGTCGGAAGCGCGGGCATACATGCAGAAGCTGGCGTGGAAGCTAAAGAATTGGCAGGACGCCAAGGACCGCGATAAGCCGGGGGCGCCGGTGGGCACACCGAACGACGGCCAGAAATCCTAGCCGGATAATTCCAAACGCAATCTAGAGAGTTACTCTTTCGCTGCGAAAGACGCGGCGGGCGTGTTTTTGTGGAACGGGTGTTACGTCAAACCCCTTGCCAGTAGCCTTGTTTAGCGAGACGGCGGAGGCCGTGGGTAAAGTGCCCTGCAGATGGGGTGCATCAATGTGCATTGTTTTTCTCTCTCAGGGTGAAGTGTTACCAATGGGGTGGATGGTGGGACGGCCGCACGGTAATTAGATTCAATCACTTACGGGAATGGCGCGAGTTGGGTGGACGGCGGAAACTTTGGCCGGGCAAATGCTTTATCACGAGGTATTAAAGAGGCCGCTTCCATGACCTTCACACAACGTTCTCGACTCATCTCTCTGAGCCGGTCATACTGGCAGACCGGCGCCTCGATTTGCCTACCCTGACATCTCTTCTCCTGCCTCTTTTGGATTGTGGCCCCAGCAATGGGGCCACTTTTTATGAAAGTTGAAAGGTCCGGCACGAGAACGGTTCGAAAAAAAATCTCTGTGGTGGTGGTGAAATGAAGTTCAAAAGAAGTATATGGATTATGACGCTGGCGCTGGCCGGCGCGATGCCGGCGCTTGCCGGCAACACGTGGTATGTGGATGGGGTGAAAGGAAGCGATAGCAATAACTGCCAGGCGGCTGCGACGGCATGCAAGACGATCGGTCATGCCATCTCACTGGCATTGAGCGGGGATTCGGTGGTGGCGGCGGCGGCGGCGTATAACGAGAATCTGACGATTGGGGTCAACTTGAATTTGAGCGGGGCGGGGGCGCCGACGACGATCATTGACGGCGGATATGCGAACCGGGTGATCGGGATTCCGTATGGGGTTACGGTTGCGCTGTCCGGATTGACCATTCAACATGGGTCAGCGGTGGAGAGTGGAGCGGGGATCTGGAATGAGGGCACGGTAACGCTCAGCCAGGATATTGTCCGCGAAAATCTGGCCACGTTTTCGAGCGCGGAAGGAGGCGGGATATACAACGGCGGAACCATGACGATCAACGCCAGCAATGTGGGCGGTAACCACGCTTATGGGGATCACGAGGGCCAGGGCGGCGGTATTTTTAACGTCGGAACCCTGGCGATCAACAATTCGACGATTAATGGCAATTCCGCTCACGGCGCGGAAGGCGCGGCGTGGGGTGGGGGAATATTCAACAGCGGAGTGCTGACGATCAGCAGCAGCACGCTGAGCGGGAACTTCGCATCGCGAGTGGGCGGTTTTTTCAACGATAACGGGGCCGCAACCTTGCAGAACACGATCATTGCGAACAGTTCATTTGCGGGGAATTGCGAGGGCACGATCACTTCACACGGCTACAACCTGAGCAGCGATGCGAGTTGCAACCTTCAGGAGGCCGGCGACTGGAACGACGTGCCGGTGCTACTGGGATTGCTGCACGATAATGGCGGTCCTACGTGGACGATGGCGCCATTGCCGGGAAGTGCGGCGATCGATGGAGGAAATCCTGCGGGCTGCACGGATGGCGAGGGAAACTTGCTCACCACCGATCAGCGGGGCTTGCCGCGGCCGGGAAAGTATAAGCACGATCATCGCTGCGACATTGGGGCGTTCGAGCACCAGTCGGACTAGAGTCAAAACTGCGTTCCGGGATTTAAGCGGGAGCAGGTTCGGAATCTGGCTCCCGCCATCGGATTGAAATCAAGCGCGCATTAGAGTCCGGGCTGGCCACCTTCCGGAATTCCATCGCCGTTGACCCTGATGGTGAGTTTTGCTTCGTTCCGCAATTCCTGGCGCTCTTTATCTGGGTAAAGGAAAGTGTGGCCAACTAAGCTGCCGGGATAAAACCACTGCAATAGCGCGTCGGGGCTGCCGTTGGGTTGCTGGGCAAGCTCGATGACGGTGCGAGGCACAGCCTGTGACCGTTGGGCGGTTGCGGTGTAGACGGTCGCGTACAGCGTTGTGCCATCGCCCGCGAAAATGTTTACGGTCTGGCGAGTTTCATCGTCGTTCTGCAACGCAAACCAGTAGGTGCCTGCGGGCAACACTATGCCCGGGAGTTCCACTGGTGCGCTGAACTCGAACTTGGTCTTCTGGTTAAAATTGTCGGCCTGCGCAGGCAGCAAAAAGATGCCGCACGCGACCGCAACCACGAATAAAACAGCGAGACTTCTTTTCAAATTCATTTGGGTTACCTCCCCCTTGGTAAGTGAGAACCCGGCGCGGAACGCATGGTTGTCCTTGCGAGCATTTCGGTGGGACGAGTTAAATTTCGAACCATACGGAATAGTACTGAGAATTTACAAACCATTACGCAGGAAGATCGCGGCTAATTCGGTAATGGTGCCGTTCGAATAAGGATGCGAGCCAGACGCGCGTTTGTGGTTCCGCAAAAAGCGCGGGACACGCCCACCCCAGCAAGCCAAAATCGGGCTTGCTGCGGACCCCGGACTGCGCGCGGCTCACCCAGATCCTTCGCTTCGCAAAAGGCGCTCGCTCGAGGATGACAATCAGACGGCACCACTACCGCTAATTGAGGAAGTAAGTGCGATAGAGTGTGTCGCGCTGCACGGGCTTGAATCCGGCATCGCGAATGATGCGGCGGAGTTCTTCCTCGGTGGTGCAGTTGGTGACGCCGGCTGCGCGGACGACGTTTTCTTCGAGCATGACCGAGCCGACATCGTTGCCGCCGAACTGAAGGCCGAGCTGGCAGACTTTTAATCCTTGTGTGACCCAGCTGGATTGGACGTTTTGGAAGTTTGATAAATAAAGACGGGAAATGGCCAGAGTTTTTAGATATTCGACGGCGGTGGCTTCTTCCCAGTGACGACCGCCGAGCGCGGTGTTGGCGGGCTGGAATGTCCAAGGGATGAATGCAGTGAATCCGCCCGTCTCTTCCTGTAGATCGTAAAGCCGCTGGAAATGATTGGCGCGATGCTCGAAGGATTCTCCGACGCCGAACATCATGGTGGCGGTGGTCCGCATGCCGAGCTGGTGTGCGGTGCGATGCACATTGATCCAATCATCGGTCAAGCACTTTAGCCGGGCGATTTTGTAGCGTACTTCGTCGTCAAGAATTTCGGCTCCGCCGCCGGGGATGGAATCGAGACCGGCATCGCGCAGGCGGATGATGGTGTCGCGTATGCTCAGGCCGCTGTATTCGGCAATGGCGATGACTTCTGACGCGGAATAACAATGAAGATGAACCTTGGGGAAACGCTGCTTGATGCCGCGCAGCATTTTTTCGTGCCAATCGATTTTGAGATCGGGATGCAGGCCCCCCTGCATGAGCACGCCGGTGCCGCCGAGTTCGACGGTCTCGGCGATTTTTTCGTAGATGGTGTCGAAATCGAGGATGTAACCTTCTTTGGCAGCTGGTCCTTTTAAGGGGCGGTAAAAAGCACAGAAGGTGCAGTATTCAGTGCAGAAATTGGTGTAATTAATGTTGCGATCGATGATGTAGGTGACCACGCCGTCGGGATGCAGCTTGCGACGCAGGGCATTGGCTTCCATGCCGAGGCCGATGAGGTCGTCGGAGCGGAAGAGATCGACGGCTTGTTGGGTGGTTAGGGGCATTAAAGCGTCAGGCCGTGCCTTTTTGATTGTAACGGAAGGCAGGCGGGCGTCCAAATGTCCACCCATTCAAAATGGAGCAGCCGTTGCGCTGGCTTCACTCCAGGGACCGTTTGTAGACCACTCCGCAGCCGTACGAATCGCCCTCTTTACATTTGTCGGGCAAGCCGCCCTCATAGGTTGTTCCATAGAGGTTGCCAGCTTTATCCATAACCACGCCCGCTTGCGGAATCGACCCGGTCTCCGTCAGGAACAGGTGCAGGTAGTGTACTGTGCCGTTAGGAGTCAGCTTGAAGAGCACGCCATCGCAGCATTCACTGCTGGTGCCATACAGGTTGCCTGCCTGGTCGCGCAGCAGTCCACCGGCGTCTTCAAATGGGGCGTTGAAGAAATCATAAAGGACCGTCTCGCCACCGCTGGAATCGACCTTGAAAATGTTTCCGCAACCTTTCTGGGCATAATCGCACTTAGACAGATTTCCACCGATGACGGTCTTGCCGTAGAAATTCCCGGCTTCGTCGCGTACAAGCGTTCCCGCGGGTTCTCCGCCGTCAGTGCCACCGGTGAAATTGTAAAGCACGGATTCTACGCCGGCTGAATCGAGCTTATACACTGTTCCATACCCACCCGTGCCCCCCTCCTGGGTAGTTCCGAACAGATCGCCGGCTGCGCCCCAAACCAATCCGCTCGAGGGGAAGGCTCCGTCGTCTCCGTTGGTGAAGGTGTGCAACACAGTTCTCTTGCCGAATTTGTCGAGTTTGAACACTAAACCGCAACCGTAGGGTATGCAGTCGCGGCCGCCCTGTGAGACGGTGCCGTACACGCTGCCGGCCTCGTCAACGAGGAGACTCGATGTCGGATAGGCGCCGTCCGTGCCTCCAGTGAATGCGTAAAGCACCGAGTATTTGCCGCCGGTGTCAATTTCGAAGACGGTGCCGCAGCCGAAATAGGAGTTCCCATTCTCTGGAGTGCCTCCCTGCGATGTCGTACCGTATAGATTCCCGTCGGTATCGAGCACCACCGGACCTTTGGGCCACATTCCATCTCCCCCGGCGAAGCTGTGTAGCACCGTCTCCCTACCAGAAGAGTCCAGCTTAAATACAACTCCCCAGTCGAAGGCCCCGCCGTAACATGTGGTGCCGTAGAGGTCGCCCTCTGTGTCGGCGACTAAAGCGGCGTCAGGATGGGCGCCGTCTTCTCCGCCGGTGAACTTGTGCAGAACGGTGTAGGCGGGTTTTTGAGCAGGCGGCTTTGCCGCATCCACCGGAAACCCGGCGATGCTCAGCGCCACCGTAGCAAGCAGGATCGTCGATCCGGATATACCGGCACTGGTTACGAACCTAGTCCGTATCATGGCTGCCTCTCAGCGGCAACGTCAGCGCACCAAATGCGAGCTTCCCGAGTTCTGCGCCCGACGTGTATGCACTCCGACGCATCGCTCCGGCACCGACTGAATCGGCGATCGGGGCGCCTGTCTGTCCCGCCTGAATTGAACGATTGGGCACAGTTTCATAGGCGTAACCGGTCAGTGTGCAGGTGACATTCTTGTGGCCGGTTTGGACGCTGAAGCGTGCCCAACCGTAATGAAGCTCGCCCTTGATTTTGAACCTCAGCCCCAGATAACGGTCATTTACGGCGGCCCATTCGCCACGGGTATCGTAATAGTGGTGCGAGTTTCTGGAGAACACAGAAACGGTCGCCATGGGCGCGCCATTTGAGCCGCCGTCGATGAAGTGTCCGGTGGGGCCGATGTTTGCCCCGGGCTTAAGTGCTGATGCCGATTTACCAGTACCAGCGATTGCGTTGCCGAGAGCCGGCTTCGCAAAAAGCGAGCGCCTCGATGTGAAACGAAAAGTTGAGCTTGTGAGGTAGCCTATCTCCTGAATGGCGAAATCAACAGCGCCGTCATGGTTGACGTCGAGGTCATATATGCCGTAGTACCCAATCACCTGGTGGGTCTTTGTGTAAACAACCTCGGCTTCTACCGGCCCCACGGCGAAAAGGCTCACACCCGCGGCGCTGGCGGCGAGAGCGTAAAGATCGAGGCGACGGAGCACCGAATCTGAAAGGCTCCGGGGTGTGCGTACGGAACGACGGGGGTCTCTCATAGGTCCTCCGGCCCACACCGAGGGATTGTGCGCGCGAGAGCCAGGTTTGGCAAGTAAATTCTTGGCTAAATTAAGATGCGTTCGGGAGGCTCACGGGCATACTGTTGCGACACGCGGGAGATCCAGAAAAGACAGGGAGGGATTCGCCGGCAGCGCGCCACATTCATTTGCGTATTGCAAAAATAATCGCAGGCCTTCGAGGCAGGCGGGATCGAGGTCGTAGTGAATACTCTGAGTCAAGTATTCGGTAATCAATGGCTCGCTCAGGTCGAGCCGCGGCGACCATTCGCGGGCAATCGCGGCGAGCGATTCTGGCCGCAGGCCGTGGTCGCGCGAAGTTTGAAAGAGCGTAGGCAAATCCTGGGCTGAATGCGTCTTCAGCGCTGCCTGCCGCACGGCCCAAAAAGCGAAGACGAATGACTTGCCGGTGAGCTTGTTCCATTCTTCAGCCAGGTCGTAGGTAACGTAGCGCGAGCGGTCGATCTTGAGCGCGGGATCTCCGATGACCAGAGCGGCGTCGTGTTCGCGCAACATGGCATCGAGGTGCGGCGGCATGGAAACGAATTGCGGATTTCCGCCCCACCATTTTGCGAATAAAACTTTGGTCAGCGCGACTGAGGTCATGGAGGAAGTGTCAAGGGCTACGGTGTGAATCTGCTCGCGCGGAACCTTGCTGACCAGAAGAATCGACCGGACTGCGCGACGGGAGGCGATGGCGACACCGGGCAAGATGACCAGATCGGGGATGGTCGCATAGGCCGCGACCGGGATAATTCCAATGTCTGCCGTTCCGGCTTTCAACTGGGCGGCGCACGACGAGGGGAGGGTGTAGCTGATTTCGAGATCAGCGCCCAGATTCTCATGTTCGAAGCCCCACATGAGGGGCGCGGTATTAAGGTAAGAGATGGCGGAGACCCGCAAGCGTTCCATATCGGGAAGTTTGATTCTAACAAAACAGATTGTGTCGCACTTCCTTGACGCGGGCTTCGGCGCGTACATAGAGTCCGGCTATGGCCAAAGAAAATGCGGTTATGGACGCCGCCAAGCCGGACGTTTCGACTCTGCAGTGGCTGGCGCTTGCGCTCACTCCTGGGCTCGGTCCCACAAAAACCCGCAAACTGATCGAACTGTTTGGCGGCGTGGCGGCGGTTCTTCGGGCATCGCTTACGGAACTGGAGGCTTCGGGATTGCAGGCGCAATCGGCGCAATCGCTGGGGACGGGCCGGTCGCTGGAGTTGGCGAATGACGAACTGGCGCGGGCGGCGGCTGCGGGAGTGGCAGTGGTCACGCTGGATAGTCCGGGCTATCCGGCGGAGTTGAAGCAGATTTATGATCCTCCGCTGCTGCTGTATGTTCGCGGGAGTTCAGAGGTGATTGCGCAGGCGGGCGTGGCGGTGGTGGGTACGCGGCATCCGACACCCTACGGCACTGGGATGGCGGAGCGGCTGGCGGCCGATCTGGCGTTGCGCGGGCTGGTAATTTTCAGCGGGATGGCGCGGGGTGTCGACGCGGCGGCGCATCGCGGGGCGATAGCGGCAAAAGGGAAGACGGTCGGGGTGTTTGGGACGGGCGTCGACGTGGTTTATCCGAAGGAAAATAAACGATTGATGGAGCAGATTCTGGCGCTCGGCGGGGCGGTCATCTCTGAGTTTCCACTGGGGACGTTTGCTGCGCCGCAGAATTTTCCCATTCGCAACCGCATTATCAGCGGGATTTCGCTGGGAGTTCTGGTGGTGGAAGCGGCGGAATATAGTGGCACGCGCATCACATCACGGCTGGCGCTCGAGCAGAATCGCGACGTTTATGCGGTGCCGGGGAATGTGACTAACAAGAACTCCTGGGGTCCGAATACCTTGATCAAACAGGGTGCCAAACTGGTTGCCACATGGGAAGACGTATGGGAGGAACTCCCGGAGAATGTGCGACTTGCGTTGGCCCCGGCGGCGGGCGATGAATCCCAGGGGTCGGGAACCGCATCTTTATTTGGGGAAAAAGAGTTAGCGCCTCACGAAAAGAAGATTCTGGCACTGCTGAAAGCGGACGAATCCACGCACATCGATGAGCTGGTTGAGCGGTTAGAGCCGGAGCTGTCGTCTTCGGAGATCTTTGCTGCGCTGTTTGAACTGGAGCTGGAAGGGAGGGTCCGGCAGTTGCCGGGGAAGAATTTTGTGAAGAGCTTTTGAGCTTTTGGCTGATCGCTGTTTTGCCGGTAACTTGTTGACAGATTGCCATTCGTGCTAGCTTCGAAAGAATAAAAAACCAACTGAGGAAGAATTGGCCAAAGGATTAGTCATTGTCGAGTCGCCGGCGAAGGCGAAGACCATCCAGAAATATCTGGGTAAGGGATTTTCTGTCGAGGCGTCGCTCGGCCACGTGAAAGACCTGCCCAAGAGCACGCTGGGTGTGGACATTGCCCACGATTTCGACACCGATTACATCGTTATTCCGGGCAAAGAGAAAGTTCTGACGCGGCTGAAAAAGCTGGCGCAGTCGGCCGACAACATTTATCTGGCGCCTGACCCGGACCGCGAAGGCGAAGCCATTGCGGCGCACCTGGCGGAAGAACTGGGCGACGGTTCGAAGAAAAAGAAAAAGAAAAAAGACGGTGAAGCGGAACGCATTCGCCGGGTGACGTTTAACGAGATCACGCAGCGTGCCGTGAAGGCTGCGTTTGAGCATCCGCGAGATATCGATCAGGACCTGGTGGATGCGCAGCAAACCCGGCGGGTGCTGGACCGGATTGTGGGCTACCAGGTATCGCCGTTGCTGTGGGACAAAGTGCGGCGGGGTTTGTCGGCGGGACGGGTGCAGACGGTTGCTCTGCGGCTGATTGTCGATCGCGAGCGGGAAATCAAGGCGTTCGAGAAGAAAGAATATTGGACGATCGACGCGCACTTGACGGCCAGCAAACCGCCGGCATTCGACGCGCGCTTTGTGGGCAAGGGCGAAGAAAAGGTCGAGATTCCCAACGGGGAAGAGGCGGAGAAGATCCGCGCGGCTTTGGAAAAAGCTGATTGGGTCGTGCGCAGTGTGGAGCGCAAGGAACGCCGCCGGAACTCGGCGCCGCCGTTTACAACTTCAAAGCTGCAGCAGGATGCTTCCCGCAAACTTCGTTTCAGCGTAAAGCGCACCATGATGATCGCCCAGCGCTTGTATGAAGGCGTGGAACTGGGTGAAGAAGGCCTGGTCGGTCTGATCACCTACATGCGTACGGATTCGACGCGGGTGTCGAACGAGGCACTGACGGAAGTTCGCGAGTACATCAAGAAGGAATATGGCGATCCGTACCTGCCGGAATCGCCGAATACATATAAAGAGAAGAAGGAAGCGCAGGCGGCGCACGAGGCGATTCGGCCGACGTCGGTGCTGCGGCACCCGGAGCAGATCAAACAGTATCTGAAAGAAGACGAAATCAAGGTTTACACGCTGATTTGGCAGCGGTTCCTGGCTTCGCAGATGACCCCGGCGGTCTTCGACCAGACCACTATCGACATTGATGCGAAGAACGGCGCGGATAAGTTCTGGTTCCGGGTGACGGGATCGGTCGAGAAGTTCGATGGCTTCCTGAAGGTCTACAAAGAGTCAAAGGAAGGCAAGGACGAAGAAGACGAGGAGCTGAAGCATAAGCTGCCACCGCTGGAAGCGGGACAGACGTTGACTTTGAAGGAGTTGAAGCCCGAACAGCATTTCACCGAGCCTCCTCCTCGGTACAACGAAGCGTCGTTGGTGAAAGAGCTGGAAGAGCGCGGGATCGGGCGTCCGTCGACGTACGCAACGATTCTTTCGACCATTCAGGAGCGGCAGTACGCGCAGAAGATCGGCGGAAAATTTGTGCCGACGGAAATTGGCCTGGTGGTGACCGATCTGTTGGTCGACAACTTTGCTGACATTTTCGATTTCCAGTACACGGCGCGGTTGGAAGAAGAACTGGACGAAATTGAGGAAGGCAAACAGAAGTGGACCGACGCGCTGGAGGAGTTCTACAAGAAGTTCGAGAAAGACCTGAAGTATGCCCAGAAGCACATGGAGAACATCAAGCGGATGGAAAAGCCGACCGACGAGAAGTGCGAACGGTGCGGCTCACCGCTGGTGATCAAGTGGGGCAAGCATGGGTCATTCTACGCGTGCAGTTCGTATGACAAGGATGATCCGAACAGTTGCACATTTACCAAAGAAAATCCGATCAACCTGCCAGATCTCGATACAGCCGACGTGCAGGAGACGGCGCAGGAAGAATACTGCGAAAACTGCGGTCGCGTGATGGTGCTCAAGCGTGGGCGGTTCGGCCAGTTCATGGCGTGCACGGGATATCCGGATTGCAAGACTACGCGACGGCTGGATCAGGGCAAGAAAGTGCCGGACATTCCGCTGGATGAGCTTTGCCCGAAATGCAACCGCAACCTTATTATTCGTCATGGCCGGTTCGGCGAGTTCACGTCGTGTAGCGGATATCCGGATTGCAAATATGTGAAGCAGAATTACATTGGGGTGAAATGTCCGCTTTGCAAGGACGGCGATCTGGTCGAGAAGAAAGCGCGCAAGGGGAATACGTTCTACGGATGCTCGAATTATCCGAAGTGCAAGTTCACGTCGGCCAACAAGCCTCTCGCGGAAAAATGTCCGGATTGCGGCAGTGAATATTTGGTGGAGAAGAATCTGAAAGCAGGGCCGGTGATCGCGTGCCCGAACAAAGAATGCGAGTATGAGCGCGCGGCGCCGGTGGAAGCGACCGCCGCGGTTGAATCCTAAGCACGGTCAGGCGAAACAATTTTGCGTCCTGCTTGCGCCTTGAGCATCTACCAACTGACTGGCTCGTTCCGAGGCCGGCTTCAGCTTTATAATCTCAATCCAACATAGGAGAAATCGCATGTCTGCGAAAGCAACCCCGACGGATGCCGAACTGATTCTAAAACTATATGATCTTCGCCGCGAGCCTGAGCTGCGCAAAGCCCGCAACTTCTGGCTGGGATTTTTCCCCGAGTCGGTGGAGGATTTCACCAAAATCGGTATGGCCTTGGGCACCCAAGAAAATGCGTGGCTGCGCCAGGTTGGCGGCTACTGGGAAATGGCGGCTTCGCTTGTGGTTCACGGCGCGCTGAATAAGGAAATGTTTCTCGAACAAAGCGTCTCAGGAGAAATGTTCGTGCTTTATGCGAAGGTGCAACCGTTTCTGAAAGAACTGCGCGAGAAAATGCAATCCCCCGCGATTTTTGCCAACGTCGAGAAAGTGATCACGAGCACGCCAGAAGGCGTGGAGCGTGTGAAGGCGACGCAGCAAAGGTTGGCGATGATGCGGAAAGCGGCGCAGGCGGCCAAAACGGCCTAAGGCTGACGAACCACAGAGACTGGACGTTCCAGCGGAGAGCGTCCAGGTTTTGACTTTCGCATCGCGCGTGGCTTGTTCGGAATGGATTTATTTCCAAAACTATGACTTGCCGGCGATGCCGGCGATTTCCAAATCCTCGTAAACTTCCTCGGCTCTTCGCAGCGCTGCCTGCACGTTGTCACAGATGTTCTGCTTGCCAACGATCTCCTCAAACTCCGCTTGCTGCATCAGTTTGGAGGGCTGCTCACGGGCGCCGCACAAAATCAGGGTGCGCTTGCTTTCCATGAGTTGTTTGGCGACGCCTTCGATGGCGAATAACCCGGTGGCATCAAGCGCGGTCATATTCCGCAGACGCAGGATGACCACGGGCGGCAGCTTGTGCAAATCTTCGGTGACGACGGACAACTTGTCAGTGGCTCCAAACAGGAATGGGCCATGGATGCGGAAGATGGTGGCGTAGTAAGGGATGTCTTTATCCTGCAGAATGTGGATGCGCCCGTCTTCGACATAATCGTCCGTCACCTGCGAAACCGTGGTGGTAGCGGCGACCCGGCTGATGAACAAGAGTGCGGCGAGGATCATGCCCGCTTCCACGGCGACGGTGAGATCGGCGAAGACAGTGAGAGCAAAGGTCACCAGCCAGATGCTGATATCGGTTTTCGTGAGCTTCAGCAGTTGGGGGATTTCCATCCATTCGCCCATGTTATAGGCGACAACCATGAGGATGGCCGCCAGAGCAGCCATCGGCACAAAGCTGACCAAGGGAGCGGCAAACAACAGGATGCACAATAGGGTCAGCGCATGAATCATGCCGGCCACGGGCGATTGCGCCCCGGAACGGATATTGGTTGCGGTCCGCGCGATGGCGCCGGTCGCCGGCAGACCGCCAAACATGGGCGAGAAGATGTTGGCTACGCCCTGCGCGACCAGCTCAACATTGGGGTTGTGGGTGTCGTGGCTCATGCGGTCGGAAACCACGGCCGACATCAGCGACTCGATGGCACCGAGCATGGCCACGGTCAAGGCCGGGCCTAACAGGCCGTGGATGAGGTCAGAGCGAAATCTGGGAACATGAAGGTGAGGCAATCCCGCGGGTATGCCGCCGAATTTTGTTCCAATCGTTTCCACCGGCAGCCGGAGGTAGTAAACTGCCGCGGTAGCCAGCAGCAGAGCGACGATGGGCCCGGGGATCCGCGTGGAGGCGCTGCGGCAGGCAATCAGGATTACCAGCGTCAGAACTGCCAGAGTGGTTGCCTGGATAGAGAAGGTGTGGAAATTGGCAACGAGCGCTTCGATCCGGAGCCAGAACACTCCGGGAACTTTGTCCAGATGAAGGCCGAAAAAGTCTTTCACTTGGGTGCTGGCAATGAGTACGGCGATTCCGTTGGTGAATCCAATGACGACTGGCCGCGGGATAAACTTGACGGCCGAGCCAAGTCCGGTAAGCCCCATGATCACCAGCAGAGCGCCCGCCATCATGGTGCACATGAACAATCCGTCTACGCCGTGGGCTGCGACAATGCCTGCGACCACCACCACAAAAGCGCCGGTCGGACCGCCAATTTGGGTTTTTGAGCCGCCCAGCAACGAGATGAGAAAACCGGTGACGATGGCACAATAAATTCCCGCCTGCGGGGTCAACCCGGAGGCGATGGCGAATGCCATGGCCAGCGGCAAAGCCACCAGTCCGACGGTGACGCCGGCAACTACGTCACGCAGAAACTTCTGGCGATTGTAGCCATCCAGGCAGAGGACTGACTTCGGGAGCCAATTTTCATTGGGGAAAACACGCGCCATTGTCACATTATCGCAGCCATTCCCCAGGCAAGCCAGATGCCGGGGGACGCAGAACCAAAGTCGAGAACGATTCCGGTTTCACGAGATGTATTCGCGAATGTAGGAGTCCGTGCTGTCAGCCAGTTCGCGCAGATCGCCGTTGAAAATTATGTGTCCGTCGCGCAGCAGCATGAAAGACATTGGCACTTCGCCGCGTTCGCCACGGGGTATTTCTTTCATGGCGTTGGTCTTCTTGTCGAACTCATGGGTTGCCATCATGAAGGCATCTTGCAGGCGATGTGTAACGAGCAGTGAACTGGCTTTCGAGACGTCGCGCTGCTTCACGATCAGTTCAATGATCGTAGTGGAAGTGACGGGATCGAGACCGCCGGTAGGCGAGTCATAAAGCAGAACTTCAGGCTTGGTGATAATCGCCCGCGCAATCGCCACGCGGCGGCGCATTCCGCCGGAGAGTTCGGAGGGATAAAGATCGATGGTCTTTTCCAGTTCGACGAAACTCAAGACTTCCTTCACTGGTTTTTCTACGTCCTCTTCGGTTACGTGGCCTTCTTCCAGGGCGCGATAGGCAACGTTCTCGCGGACCGTGAGCGAATCGAAGAGCGCGCTTTCCTGAAACACCATGCCAATGTTGCGGCGCAGATGGTAAAGCTGCTCTTCCGGTGTCGCTGTTACTTCGCTGCCAAGAACCCAGATGCGGCCGGAATCAGGTTTGATCAAGCCCAACGCCAGTTTCAACAGGGTGCTTTTTCCCGATCCGGCGACGCCGAAGATTGCTTTGGTTTCGCCGTGAGGAAGCTGAAACGAAATCTTGTCGAGGACAATTTTTTCGTCGAAAGCGATGGAAACGTCTTCGAACACGATGGCAGCATCCGCGTGCGGCTGATTGGGCGCGGCTTCGGTTGTGGTGCCGGGATGGGTGCTCATGAATTAGCGGTAGGAAAACACCGACATCAGGGCCCGAGTCGTAAAAAGATCGACAACGATAATCAGCAGGGAAGAGACGACCACGGATTGCGTAGTCGCGCGGCCCACGCCCTGCGTGCCGCCGCGGGCGGTCATACCGAAATAACAGCCGACAGAAGCAATAATGAAACCGAATAGAACTGGCTTGGTCAGACCCATGAAAACATCCCCGAACACCAGGATTTGCCAGGCAGTGCTCCAGTATTGATGCCAGTTGATGCCGAAGGCGAGCACTGAAAAAGCGGCGCCGCCGATCATGCCGAAAAGATCGGAAATGATGGTCAGAAAAAAAAGCATGACCACGGTGGAAACGACGCGCGGCGTGACCAGCTTCTTCATGGGGTCGGTGCCGAGCGCGCGCATGGCATCGATCTGCTCGGTCACCACCATGGAGCCGAGTTCACTGGCCATGCCGGATGCGTTGCGGCCGGAGACCATTAATCCGGTAAGCACCGGCCCGAGCTCGCGAACCATGCCCAGCGAAACCAGTTGGCCAAGCAGCGAGAGAGAGCCGAATCGCTGCAGGGTGTTGGCGCTATTAAGGGCTAGGGCAGCACCGATGGAAAAGCCAGCTCCGGCGACGATAGGTAGAGAACCGAAGCCGATTAAATCAGCTTGCTGGATGGTATCGGCAAAATAGCGCGGTTTGCGAAAAATATTCGAGACCGCGCGGCCGGCAAGCAGCGAATATTCCTGCACCGCCTCGACTTTTTCCTTGGCAAACTCTGTGGGAGAGAGAATTTCCATTCCGTTTGTGCCGACTATTTCCGCACTATAGCAGAACACCCCCCTCCCCCCCTATTTTTTCCAAATCTTTGGGTTTAAAGGACTTAGAGGTAAAATCCTGAAAAAAAAGGAGTTAGACGTCCGGCGAGCAAAGCTGATCCTTTGCAATCAATAGTTTAGCGGCACGGCTTTCGGTGCTCTCCCGCTAGATCTATCAGTTTAAAGGACTTACTTTTAAGTCATTAAAAATGCGGGAGTTAATTGCGACCCGCAGCTCTCAGCTGTCAGACCGGGCAGATGTCGCCAGATTGGTTGATGGGTTGTCAAAGAGCTGTTGGTTCTCACTTCCATTGTCGGGATATTCGAAGAGTGAGGTCAAGCCAAAAATGACGGTGTCTGGGCGAGAGGCTGCCGTTCTAGGGCGTGAGTTCGAAGACGACGCCGCAGCCTGAGCCATAATAGCTGCATTCGCCCTCCTGAGAACCGCCGCCCTCGGTGACACCGTACAAATTCCCAGTGTCGTCAAGGATCAGGCCGCCAACTGGGTATGATCCGTTACCGGCCACCTTGCTGTCGAATAGAAAGCTGTGCAGTGTGGTCTGGGTCCATTTGCCGCTTCCGTCCGGGCTCAATTCGAACACCATGCCACCGTTGTACTGGCCGCCTTCATGCGTGGTCCCGTAAAGGTTTCCCGCCGCATCAAAGATCAACCCGGTGTCGGGGACTACTTCCTGATAAAAACTACGCAGTATCTTTTCGGTCCACTGGCCTTGGCTTCCGGGTGTCAGCTCGAACACGACGCCACAGCCAAGGGTACAGCTGGTGTGCCCTCCGTACGCAGTTGTCCCATACAGGTTGCCGGCGGCATCCAGGATCACTCCCGAGTCGGGGTACCCGCTGTTGGTGCCATCGAATGAAAGCAGTGTGCTCTCAGTCCATGTGCCATTAGGTCCGGGGCTAAGTTCGTAGACAGTGCCGTCATTGCTTTGACCACCGAGGTATGTTGTCCCATAGAGATTGCCCGAGGCGTCGATGGCAAGGCTGGACGGAGGGCTACCAGGGCCTGGTGATCCTGCGCACTGATACAAAATGCGTTCCGACCAGGTGTCATTCTTGCCCCGGACCAGCTCAAAAACGACGCCTTCCCCGGTTGTCCCGTAGAGGTTCCCGGCTGAATCGAAGACAAGGCTGCCGGTCGGGTTACCCCTTACACTGGGCCGGTCGAAGGCGAATAAGACCTTTTCCTGCCACGTCCCGTCCGCCTGGGGAGAGAGGCGGTAAACAACGCCGTTATAGGAACCACCTTTACCGTCCACGCCGCCGCTGAGAGTGGTGCCGTACAGGTTACCTGCGCTGTCGAAGATCAGGGCCCCGGTAGGCAATGCGCCATCGACGCAGTGCGTTTGCGAGCAAAAAGTGTATAGGACCGTTTCCGTCCACTGGCCATCGGCGGATGGGCTGAGCTCAAAGACCACGCCGCAACCGTGTTTCTTGTCCAACTGTTGCGCGCAGGTCGCAGTGGCAGCAGCGCCGCCACCGATCATGGTGGTACCGTACAAGTTCCCGGATTTATCGAAAATCAGGGCGCCGGATGGCTGGTAGCCGTCGGTACCGTTGAAACGAAACAAGACCTTTTCTTTGTCGTAACCGAAAGCGGGGGCGGCCAGAATGATGGAAGCGAATGCGACGATGAGGGTGGTAGAAGCTTTGAACCTGAACATGGCGGACCTCCCGGCCGGTTTGGAATTCCCTGGGAAGGTGAATGGCGGTGGCATAGCCATTGCCGGAGATAGTCTAGCACGGTTGTCAATTGGGGAAAATCGCGATTTAGCAAGGTCTGGCGCGAAGGGCGAAGGCATGCTTTTGGCTTTCCTGCAAAACCGGAGGGTCACAAACGAGCGTGACCCACATCACAGGCTGGCAATCGCCCCTACGGCACAATTCAAAAGGCGCGGGAGTTAAATCTTCATTTGTTCGAGATTGGAGACAGAGCTTGTTATGAGCCAGAAGGCGGGCTTGAAAGATATAACAGTGAATATGTCGGCGGAATGCGCGCTCTGCGGGGCCACGTTGATAACTTCACTGCGATCGGTGGGGGGCAACGATTATGAGAGTGCGAAGACAGAGCTGCAGCAATTGCATGCCAGGCACCTCAACGAAAGACATTCCCCCAACAGCACACAAGCGCGAACTGCGGGTGCGTCTGTGCATAGTGTGGCCTGAGGTTCACGCGGCGGCGGCCTTCATCTAAGCGATGGGTTGAACGCGGGAACCGTGGTTGGGCGGGCCTACTCGCGGTTTTTTCTTTTGATTTCGATGTTCAGGCGCTTGATTTTTTGATTCAGCGTGGAGAGTGGAACACGGAAGTTCTCGGCGGCTTCGGTCTGGTTCCAACTGCATTTTTCGAGCATTTGAGTGATCAGCTGGCGCTCGCACTCCTCGACCATTTCGAAGAGGGTGGCATCGGCTGAGGCTTCAAGCGCAGGGAACGCGGCGGCGCGGCCGCTGATGGAATCGGGAAGCAGATCGGGCGTGATCTCGGTTCCGGTAGAAAGAACCACGGCGCGCTCCATGGCATTTTCAAGTTCGCGCACATTTCCAGGCCAGGAATAACCGAGCAGCGGACGCAGCGCCTCAGCGGTGATACGGGCGATGGGGCGGTCGTTTTCCTTGGAGAATTTAGCCAGGAAGAAATTCACCAGCAGCGGGATGTCTTCCTTGCGCTGGCGCAGCGGCGGCAGATCGATGGTGATGACGTTGAGCCGGTAAAAAAGGTCGTCGCGGAATCTACCTTCTTTAACCAGATCCTTCAGATCGACGTTGGTGGCCGCGATGATGCGGACGTCGACCTGAATTTCGTGAATTCCGCCGAGATGCATGAACTTGCGGTCCTGCAGGACGCGCAGAATTTTGCTCTGGGTTTCCATGCTCATGGTGCCGATTTCGTCGAGAAACAACGTGCCCTTGTCGGCAACTTCGAACAGTCCGCGCTTGGCGGAGATGGCGCTGGTGAACGCGCCTTTCACGTGCCCGAAGAGGGTTGAATCGAGCAGGTCGGCGGGCATGGAGCCGGTATTCACGGGGACGAAAGGCTGATCTCTGCGAGTGGAGTTGAGATGGATGGCTTTCGCGATCAGCTCTTTGCCGGTGCCGCTTTCGCCCTGCAGAAGAACCGTGGAGCGGCTGGGTGCGACCTGAGCCACGAGGTCAAAAATCTTTAGCATGGGCTCGCTCTTGCCCACGATGTTGGCGAAGTTGTAGCGCTGCTTGAGGGCGCGCTTGAGCTGAATGTTTTCTTCTTCGGCGCGGCGGCGGGCGACGGCGGCGCGAACGTCGGCGAGGAGTTTTTCGTTATCCCAGGGCTTCTGAATGAAATTAGCGGCGCCGGATTGCATGGCTTTGACGGCGTTTTCCACCGTACCGTAGGCCGTGATCATGATGACGGAAAGTCCGGGCGCCTGGGCGCAAAGCTCGGGCAGAAGATCCATGCCGCTGCGGTCGGGTAAGGCGAGATCGAGCAGTACCAGGTCGAAGCTGCGCTCGGCGAGGCGCGCCAAGCCTTGTTCGGCGTCGTCGGCGGTTTCGATGGTGTAGCCTTCGAGGGTCAGAAGGGTTTCGAGCGACTCGCGGATGGCGGCTTCATCGTCGATGATGAGAATGGAGCCGGACGCGGGAGCGGTAAAGTCGGTCGCGTTGGGCGTGATGACCGCGGCTTCAGACATTGGCGGCCTTTCTGCTCAGCGGGAACTCCAAATGGAATCTGGTGCCTTCGCCGGGCCGGCTCTCAACTTTGATCTTTCCCGCATGCTCCTGAATGATGCCGTAGGTGACGGACAATCCCAGGCCGGTGCCGCGGTTCTGACCTTCACGGCCTCCGACTTTGGTGGTGAAAAAAGGATCGTAGATGCGGTGAATGTGCTCCTGGGCGATGCCACTGCCGGTATCGGCCACGGTCACGCTGATGGCTTCGCCATTGGCGGTCGCGATGTGAAGGGTACCGCCGTTGTTCATGGCATCTTTCGCGTTGAGGAACAAGTTCAAGAACACCTGCTGCAGCCTACCCGCGTTGCCGTAGATAAGCGGCAAGTCGCGATAAAGTTCACTGGTTATATGGATGCGAGAAGTCTTGAATTGGTGCTCAAGCAGGGCCAGAGTGTCGGAGATGACTTTGTTGACGTCGACCTCGGTGAATTCGGTGCCGCTGGTGCGGGAAAAATTCAGAAGATTGTTGACGATCTCGGATGCACGGAAGGTCTGGCGGGTGATTTTTTCGAGCAATGCCCCACGCTGAGGGTCGCCTTGCAGTTGCTTGGCCAGCATTTGTGCGTAAGAAGAAATGACGGCGAGCGGAGTGTTGACTTCGTGGGCGACACCGGCGGCGAGCAAGCCGATGGAAGAAAGTTTATCGGCCTGCGAGAGCTGGGCTTCGAGTTCGACCCGTTCAGTGATGTCGTCCATGATGATGAGCCGCCCGATCACGCTGAATTTGCGGGTGACCAGTGGGGCGATGGCGACGTTCACGATGCGGCTCTCACCCGATGGGGTTCCCAGCCGGAATTTGTAGAGGTTGTGGATGCCGGGATTCTGGCGCACGCGGTAGAACTCCTCGACGAAGGCGGCAGGGAAGACTTCGCTGAGCGGACGCGTGACGGCCTGCCAGCGGGGCAGCGCGTACATTACTTCCATCTGCGAGTTCCAGGATTCGACGCGGTCGGCGAGATCGACCGCCAACACACCGACGTTGATGGACTCGACGATGTTTTCGTTGAAATCTTTCAGGCGTTCGTATTCGGTGACTTTTTGCTCGAGCGAGGCATAGAGGCGTGCGTTTTGAATGGCGATGCCGAGGTATCCGGCCAGGGTTTCGAGAAGTTCGACGTCTTCGCTAGAAAGAAAATCACCTTCGACGGTTTTGCCGAGGCCGATGAAAGCGATGGTTTGCTTCTGCGCATGGCAAGGAATGTAGTAATTCAGGTCGAGCGCGGCGATGGCGTGCTGGGCAGACGGCGTCTCACGTGGAACCTGGTGCGTGTTGTCGAAGAAGAAATGCCCGGCTTCCATCTCCTGGCGAGGAGCGCTCAGGAAAGTGAGGTCGAGGCCGCCGGTGTGCGTTATGCCGAAGGATTTGGCGATGGCGAAGTACGTCTCAGGTTCTCCAGCCGAGAGAAAAATCGCCATGCGGTCAACCAGCAGGGTGCGCGAAAGACGATCGACCACCGAGCTGAGCATTTTGTCCAGGTCGGTCTGCGAGCTTAGTTCGCGGCCAAACTCGATCAGCGTCTTGCGATAGTCATAACGCGTGCGATAGAAGACGCGGTCGATCTGCTCCTGAACCCATTTGCGGACCGGGTCAAACAACAGCGCGATGACCACGATGGCGATGGCCAAGCCGGCGGGGCCGGAGCTGGGAATGCGAGCGTGAACCACTTCGGCGGCGCTGGCAATCAGGGCGAAGTAAGCTCCAGCGGTCAAGCCAGCCGCCAGCGTGTAAGCCATGCCGCGCTTGAAGATGAGATCCACGTCCATTAGCCGATAGCGGAAGATGGCGTAGCCGAAGGTCAGCGGAAGCAGACCGAGAGACAGTACGGAAACCTTCATCAGCGGCGTGGGCAAGGAGCCGCTCAGGTAGGGGATGACGTAAAAGAGCGTGAACGGAGTGACGGCCAGCACCGTGCCGCGGGTCAGCCACTTGAGTTGCTGGCGCAGAATCACTGTTTTGGCGTTGCGGTAGCTTCGTACCAGAATGGCTGCCGCGATCACGAAGTACAGAGCCAGATAGCCCATCTGAACGCGATCGAGGTCCCAGCGCAGGACTTCGCTGGCTTTTAGCCAGGTGATGGCGAGTATCTGTATGAGGAGCAGAATCCCGCCGGGGATATAGATCGCGGGGATGATCCACTTGTGCTTGCGCACGAACCAGCGGCGTTCGGGGAAGGTCAAAACAAAATGGAGGAATAGTGCCGGCTGCAGCAGGCCGGCGATGACATTGCCCCAGTAAATATTCCAGTCAAATGCGTTAAGTTTGCCCGTGTAGTGAAACGAATAATAGGTGAAAGAGACCAGGCAGAAAATGTAGAAGTGCAGTGAGCCGGGTGCGGTCCAGCGGCGCAAAAGAACGTACACGCCAATTCCCAGGTAGATAAGCGCGATCAGGCGGAGCCAGGAATACTGAGTTCGGTCGGCGGGTACGAGAATCAGTTGCAGGTCGACGGGGACGCCGTGCCGTTGTACCGAATACGTGGTCTTGGCCCAAGGGCCGACGCGGTACTGCTCGCGGGAAAGCTTGGCGCTGCTGGTGGCGGCGTGGCCGTCGACGGCAACGAGTTGGTCGCCGTCTTTGATGCCTGCACGGGAGGCTGGCCCGTTGGGTTCGACACGGTCGGCGACCAGGTTGCCGGAACGCTCGATCCACCAAGCGCCGTCGTAGGGGACTTGAAATTCCTGCTCCTTGCGGAAGTTGATGACGGCCAAAGTGATGCTTGCTGCTGTCAGAAGGGTCAGCAGGCTGGCGGTGAAACGAGCTTGGAACTCGCGGTTCATGGGCCGCTGATAATCAGCGTCTGGAGAGACGCGTCGAACTGCTCCCGGCTTATGCACGTATCCTGCCATTAGATGCAAGAAATGGGTTATCTAAGTGCCGCATTTGCAATACCTTGAGTGGATTATATTATCCTCCACAGACGGAATGTATGTTTTTTGGAAGTTTCGTGTGAAATTTGGTAAGTCGCTGGATGGACTAGCCGTTAGCAGTTTGACGAAAAGCGGCTACTTGGCGGGCTTGCGGTCTTTCACCGGGATTACAAACTTCAGTCCGGACCAAACTTCAGAGACGGCGCAGACCTTCACATCGACCACACCAGCGTTCAGGCCGATCTTGCGGATGATGTTCTCATTGAGATCGGTCGGAACTCCCGACGATTTTTTCGGCCAGCCTACCCATAACATTCCGGCGGGGGCGAGCTTACGCGCCAGCGATGCGAATTGCTTGGGCAAGTCGGCCGCACTGCGGGTGAAGACCATGACGAGATCGAGGCCATCTTGTCGCACTGACGCCATTTCGCAATCCGCCATCGAATCTTTAAGTTCTGTACTCACGTCTGCAGGCAAATCGATAAGGAGCACGCGAAAGCCAGGTTTGATGCCGAGCTTCTTGGGTAGCGGAGTGCCAGAATAGCCTGCCATAGCTGCTCGACATGATACAGAATCCGGAGGCGCAGGTTCGGGCGCTGCCTTACTTGCTGGCGGTGTTTTTTTCTGGACGCGGCGGCGGTGCTGCCGGGGGAGGCGGCACAAAAACCGTCTCGCCGGGGCGGGCATAGTGCAACTGCTCGCGTGCTTCCTTTTCGATCATGTTCGGATCGGTTTGCAGTGCCTTGATATCCTGGGTGTACTTGTCGTTTTCTTTTTGCAGGGCGTCGATGTCTTTCTGCAGACTGACGTATTCGGCTCTTTTTTGCTTATAGATGACCATGCCGTTGGCGCCGAACATCACGTGCACGAAGAGCCAAGCCGTCAGCCCGACCACGACGACGGTCGCAATCTTGCGGTGAACGCCGTAGAGTGCGGTAAGCGTAGGCCGGACTCTCTCCGTCATGCGGTCTGCCCAGGCTTCGGCTTCAGGCGCGCGCTCAACGAGATTCCGCAGTCCTTCCTCGGGTTTGGGAAGTTCTGACAGCCTCGGAAATTTTCTTACTCGAAGATCCATTGCTTGGCCGCTGCGCTAAGCGCCTGCAAGTCCTTTTCGCTTCCCGCCTCGGAGTAGACCCGCACTACCGGCTCGGTCCCCGACAGGCGGTAACAAACCCATGAACCGTCACCGAAGATCAGCTTCATGCCGTCGGTGCGGACCACATCTTTGACCTGCCGGCCGGAAAACTCGCGGGGATTCGCCTCCAGTTTCCTAGTGAAGTTCTCTTTGACTTCGGGCGTCAAGCGGAAATTCTCACGCTGCGGGTAAAAGGAACCAACTTTGACAAATAAATCCTGCAATTGTTGACCGAGCGGCTTGCCGCGACGTGCGACCATCTCACAACAGAGCAGGCCAGCCAGGATGCCATCTTTCTCGGGAACGTGATGGCGGATGGAAAGTCCGGCACTTTCTTCGCCGCCGATGACGATTTTGTCCTGTTTGATCAGCTCGCCGATGTACTTGAACCCCACCGGCGTTTCGTGCAGTTCGACGCCGTGATGTTTGGCGATGGCGTTGATGAAATTCGTGGTCGCAACCGATTTGCAGACGCCATTTTTCCAGCCGCGGGCTTCGACCAGGTAATCGAAGAGCAGGGCGATGATGTAATTCGGTTGAAAAAAGGTGCCGTCTTCATCGACGATGCCAAAGCGGTCGGCATCGCCATCGGTCGAAATGCCAATATGGGCGCGGATTTCGCGCATGCGAGCGCGTAGATCGTTCAACAGATGATCGTCCGGCTCCGGGGCATGGCCGCCGAACAGAACATCGCGCGTATCGTGGACAGTCGAGACTTCGACACCGGCATCGCGCAGCGCAGCGTCTGAGTATCCGCGGCCGGCTCCCCAAAAGGGATCAAAGGCCACGCGCAGATTAGCTTTCTTAATAACGCCGAAATCGACGGCATCTTTCAGGCGGGCCATGTACTTGCCGCGGGGGTCGAGGGGTTCCGGTTTCTTGGCGGCTGGATTTTTCGGCGGGCCATCTTTGTCGAATGCCAGAATCTCAGCTTCGATGCGCTTGGTGGCTTCGGGCAGAGCGGGCGCGCCGTCGGGGGTAGAAAACTTGATTCCGTTATATTCCGGCGGATTATGCGAGGCAGTGAAGTTGATGGCTCCGTCGGCTTTTTCGCGCATAACCGCGTACGAAATCGCCGGCGTGGGCGCAGCATCGGCGATCAGAAGAGGAGTGATGCCGTAGCCGCCGAGAATATCCGACGCCATCGCACAAAAAGTTTCGCCGAGAAAGCGGGGATCGCGGCCAACGATTACGCGTGCGCCGAAAGGTTTCTGCGAAATTACATATCTGGCGATTCCATGTACCGCGCGGCGAACGTTGGCAAAGGTAAATTCCTCTGCCATGACGGCCCGCCATCCTGAAGTGCCAAATTTAATCTGCGTGGGCATGATGTGAGTCCTGAACGTGTCTATTAAGGTTTACACTTGCTGCCGGGACCTTAGATTCTAAATGACGGATGCGAGGCTAGTCGTAACCACTGCCGGATCGGCCGATGAAGCGCGGCGCCTCGCCGAAGCTCTGCTCGAGCGCAGGCTGGCCGCGTGCGTGAATATTCTGCCGAAGGTCACTTCGATCTATCGGTGGAAGGGCAAAGTCGAGGAATCTGCCGAATGGATGCTTTGGATCAAAACCACGCAGGCACTATTCGAAGCGGTGCGGGACGCGATCAAAGAGATGCATTCCTATGAATTGCCGGAATGCATTTGCCTGGCGGTCGAAGATGGCAGCCATGAATATTTGGAATGGGTGCGAGAGTCGGCCGGTTCGGATTCGGCAGGAACGACACGGTAAGGAAAAAGCCGCCAGACCGGAAAAACGCCGGGCGGCTTCGTAATCGCAGCCGAGTTCTGCGTGCGAAAGTTTAGCTCTTAGCCTCCGGACTTCACTTCGATCTCGTTCACCACCTGCTTCACATTGGGAACGTTCTTTGCCAGTTGAGCGGCTTGTTTCTTCTGCGCGGCGGTCTGGACGCTGCCGCTCAGAATCAAGGTCCCATTCTTTGAGCTGCAGGAAATGCTCTGCGCGTCCAGGTTCTGGTGCGCCTTCAATGCCGCCTTGTAGTTGTCTTCAATGCCATCGTCGAGTTTGTTATCGACGGCTTTGGCCTGCCCGTTGTCAGGCGGACGCACACCGATCTGATTGGCGATGGTGTAGTCGGGGGCGGCGGTTTGGGCGACGCTCTGCGCCTGCTGTTTCAGCGCGTCGGTGTCCAAGTCTCCGGTCAAGGTCATCACGCCTTTGTCGCGATCCTGCGAGACGCTAACGGCGCCGAGGTTGTTGGCGGTCAGGGCGTTGTTGACGGCGTCTTTTTCATCTGCATGCTGGCTCTTGTTGCAGCCGGTGAGCACAAACGCGGCGCACAACAGCAGCGTGCCGACGGTCAGCCAGAGCGCGTGTCCTTGTGCGCCTGGTTTGTTGGCTTGCTGGTTGGTCATTATGTCCTCCATATCGTTTTAATCAGAAAAACTGGTTGCTTAGAATCGGCCCTTCTGATGAGCCAGCGACGCTGGCAAGATGTCCGGCAATGATGATGTAGGAGAAAATCCGGGCTCAGGTCAGGGTTCTCTTCCATCGGCTACGGTGAGGCTGGTGACCTTTCTGAAGGAAATCCGCTAAAGAATCCCCATTTGCCGCCGATAGCTGGGGAATACGCAAGATTTTCAGGGAGGACCACAATGAGCGGATCGGCAGGCGCGAAACCAGCGAAAAGTTTGTTCGAAAAATTGGGCGGCACAAAGGCCATTGAAGCGGTGGTCGACGCGTTCTACAAACGCGTTTTGGCCGACCCGGAACTCAAACCGTTTTTTGCCAAGACCAACATGAACTGGCTCAGAATGCGGCAAGTGCAGTTCTTCACTCAATCGCTCGGTGGGCCTGCGATTTACAAAGGCAAGGACATGAAAGCCGCCCACGTAAAAATGGCGATCGAGCACAAACATTTTGATCTCGTGGCGATGCACTTGGTGAACACATTGAAGTCAGTCGGCGTGGCGCAGTCTGATATTGACACCGTCATCGCGGCGGTGGCGCCGCTCTCGAAAGATATTGTGAATAAGTGATGGTCTGTCCCGATCTGCGAGGCGTGAGTACCCATCGTGAATCAAATTTGATTTCCATCTACGGGTCAATTATCTTTCTCCGAAGATGGAGGCCGGCGATGCGCCTTTTTCGCGTTTCTACGTTTTTTATCCTGTGTAGCTTGGTTTTGTGTGCTGGTGCGGCGTCGGCGGCGGTACAGAAATCGGCAAGCCAACCAGCCGCCAAGCCGGATGATGACGCCCCCAAGTCGATTGCGGAGAGCGTCAGCAGCACGCTGGAGTTTACGGAAGGCAATTTTCTCGGCGTGGCGGAAGCCATGCCCGAAGAAAAGTATGCTTATATCCCCACGACCGGAAACTTCGACGGTGTCCGCAGCTTTGGGGAACAAGTCAAGCACGTGGCCTGCGCGCAGTTCGCGTTCTTCAACGAATTTGAGGGCAAGACGCCGCCAGAAGACTGCGAAAAGGGCGGTCACGATCCGGCGAAAACCAAAGCCGAGTTGATCAAGTATCTGAAGGATTCGTTCGACTACTCGAACCGCTTGGTCGCCACGCTGACCGCAAGCAATGTGCTCGACCGTGTGGAAGGCCGCTACGCGGGACCGAACACCAAACTCGGCATTTCGGTCACCGCAGTGTGGCACATCACCGACCA
This sequence comes from Terriglobales bacterium, assembly GCA_036392935.1. Classification (GTDB taxonomy): domain Bacteria; phylum Acidobacteriota; class Terriglobia; order Terriglobales; family Acidobacteriaceae; genus DASVWZ01. The sequence goes on from DASVWZ010000300.1 coordinate 35,214, forward strand.
TTACGGACAACTGGTCGAGTACCTGCGCTTGAACGGTATCGTCCCGCCATTTACGCAGAAGTATGGACTGAAGGTTCGCTGATGTCCCCATGTCCGGCGTGGGGCGTTCGCCGCCGTGGGATTTGAACCCCATCCGTTTGACCGCCAATGATTTAGTTGGCTACAATAAAGCTTCGGTTACCATCCGAGAATTTCCCTGTAGAAACCAGAAAGCAAAGGAACCATGGCAAATCATTTTTCGGCGCTCAAGCGCGCCCGTCAAACCGAAACCCGCACCACCAAGAACCGCGCCAACACTTCGCGGCTGCGCTCCAGCCTGCGCACATTGCGCGAGGCCCTCGCCAAAGGCGACAAGCAGAACGTGGAAACCATCTACCGCCAGACGGTTTCGGCGCTCGACAAGGCCATCCAGAAGGGCGTTCTGCACGAGAACACTGCGTCGCGCTACAAATCGCGTTTGAGCAAGCGGGTGAAGGCTCTGCAAGCGAAGTAAGACTTCCGATGGCCCGGACGGCTGCGTCCGGGCTTTCGTGTGTTTAGAGCATGTCGTCTAGATAACGATGCCGAATTTTTCTTCGAGGATCGTTCGGCGATCTTCTTCTGATTTCAGCGGCGTTTCTTCGCGTTGGCCATTCCGCGTGACGATCAGTTTTTCATTCGACAACGTGATCCGGCCGTCGGGCGTGGCCATGCTGCAAATGCGGTTCTGCGTGAAGTGCGATTGCGGCGAGGTCTGGTGGTAATGGCACATGGCAGCGAACTCGGAGAGTTGACGAGGCTGTAGGGCAAACGAATACTGGCGTTAGTAGACTTGGCCGGCCTCGGCCATTTCCATGTGCAGGTTGCCCGAGTCTTCTACGATGCGAAATCCTCGATCGCCTTGCCGCTGTTCGATCCCGGATTTAAGGCGTAGCGGCTCGACAAACGCATCGCCGAAGCCAACGTCGGCCAGCCATGGCTCTCCGAGATCAACCCTCAGGGTTAGATGATCGAACTCCGGGCTGGCGCTTCCGTCGTCGCCAGTCACGCGGGCGGAAAGCAGGGTGACTTCAAATCCCAGTTCGCGCAGCAGCCAGGCGAATGCGCCGTTCAATTCGTAGCAGAACCCGCCGCGGCGGCGCTTGACGATCTTGCGCAGAAACGAAGATTCGTCGCAAACGATTTTTCTGCCGAGCGAGATGTCCAGATTTTCAAACGGAACGGAAAGCATGTGGGCACGGTGAAGAGCGCGCAGGGTACTGGCGTTGGGCGTGGTGGGGCCGGAGTAGGAAATGCGGCGGAGATAAGAGCCGACGCTCACCATAAACGCAAATCAGAACCTACATGATGGAATCATGTTTTGCCAGATTGTGCTTTGCACATAGGATCTGAATGTTCTTGGCGTCCTTGGACGACCCACCTTGTGAGTAAGGAATAATGTGATCGAAGTGAAGATTGCTAGCGGCGCCACAGGCCGCACATTTTCCTTTATCGCGTTTCCACGCCTCAAGCTTCACGGCGCTTGGAATTATGCGATCGTGTTCCGGCGCGCCCGCACGTATCGGCGGGGTTGGCTCCAGGTCTTCGGCCTTTTCTAGTCTGAACTTGAACACCTGTCTGCCACGGGCTGACTCCTGGAAGGCGTCCGTCAGTCTGAATAGCCCGTTATAGACCCATATGCCGGCGCGAATTTTCTCATACACCCTGACCTGTTCGGCCTCGCACTCACCATTTTTGTAGCGCGCCACGGCATCGAGAAATAGGCCATTCTGTGTAAGCCGCCCAGAGGGAAACGTCGCGGGTTGATCGACTTTCTTGGGGTCCGGGCTGCCCTCGGTTCTTGCTATATCGTGTCCCTCGTAGATCAGAACCGTTCCTCCATCTTCTACGCGATCCGCGTATGGAGCCCCGGCGCGCAGGCTCATGAGAATTACGCTTGTGTTCTCGCGTAGGTGAAAGTTCATGCCACGCTGGAGGTTGACTCCCAGGTCAGCACACATCTCGATATATGAAACCACGTCGCCGGGATGCATAGCTCACACCGGCAGCTCTTCCTGCGACCAGCCGGGCACTTCCGGCTTCGGTTCTTCGGTCAGATCGAGCACCAGCTTTTCCAGCATCAAGCGCTTGCTGGGAGGGTTCGATCGCAGCGCCAGATCCGTCTTTGCCACCAGCCGAATCGCGCGCGTCAGTTCGCGCTTCGACTTATATCGCCGCGCCTGCCTGATAATGTCATCGGCCGCAAACGGAGGCACGCGGAAGCCCTGCCACAGCGCCGCCCACAGCATGCGTTGGTCGCGGACATTGCGCTCCAGGATCACCAGCATCTGGCGGAAAGTTTTCGCCAGCATATAAAGATGACCAATGGCCGCCTCGTCGCCATCGCCGGTGGTCAGGATCGCATCGAGCATCTCCAGCGCGCGGACGCGATCTTTGGCAGAGATCGCATCGGTCAGTTCATACAATGTTCGCTGCTTGGCCGCCAGCACCATGGTCTCAACATCACCCAACGTGATGCGCTTTTTCTCGCCGACATACAGAATCAGCTTTTCGAGTTCATTCGAGACCATCATCATGTCGCCGCCCAGAGCGTCGACCAGTTCGCGGGCGGCGTCAGCGTCGATCTTCACTCCGCGGGTGGTGCCGTACTCGCCGATCCAGCGCACCGCTTCGCTTTCTTCCACGCGCGCCAGTTCGACGATGGCGCAATAACGCCCCATGGTTTCGCGAATGCGCTCGTAACGGTCTTTGTCGGTCAGCTCCATGCGGCGAACGTCGGCGGGAATGCTGATGTGGTCGGCGACAAAAATCAGCACCGCATCCGGATTCGGATCTTTGCAATATTCTTCGATCGCGGCCAACTTGTCTTCGTTCGATCCGCGGCCGAAAAGACTTTTTACCCCGCGCACGAAGAAAACCTGAAAGGGCGCCATCAGCGATGGCGTGCGCGCCCGGTCTAGTACTTCGGCCAGGTCCGTCGATGCCAAATCAAAATCAAACAGGCTGAAGTCGCGCATGTCTTCGGGTACGAGATGTTCGAGAATCGCCTCCCGGCAGCGCTTGCGGAAAAAAACCTCATCGCCCACGAAAACGTACGCCGGACGCAGCTTGCGCGCCTGCACCTCAGACACAAAGCGGTCGGCCTGGGCGAATGCCCGCACTAAAATCCCTCCAGAATGTTCGACACCAGTGTCTGCCCGAAATCGCGCGACAGGCGCCGGAATGCCGGCGAGTCTTGCTCGAAGAAAGTCGTCAAATCCTGGGAAACCTCATACTGTTCGCGAAACACGTACGATGGATTCTGATACAAAACCTTCCCCTGCCGGTCGGTGAGCGAAACGCTGACGGCAATCACCACCAGCGCCGACGTTGCCCGGCCGGTTTGCGAATCATACGTCAAAGGGCTTGTGGAAGAGGAGAGCACTGTGCCGCGCAACGTTGCATCGGCGTCGCCGCTGCTCACGATGTGGTAATGCGTCCGCGTGGTAAATTCCTGCACCACCGCCTGCGTGAGCAACTGCTCGATCTTATAAGTCGGAGTTTGGTTCACAAACGCGGGGATGGCGATGGTCTGAATGCTCTCTGGGATCGTATTGGTGTGTCCGGCGGTGTGGTAGCCGCAGGAAATCGACAGCAGTGCGGCGAAGCATGTGGCCCACACCGCAACACGCCCACCCATCATTGAATCTTGCCCTGCGGCGGACGCGTCGCGGCCATGGTCTCCGCACATTCCACCGCGGTCGCGGCAGCTACGCGCAGATTGTCCGACGCAGCCCAGATCCAAAAGGCGTTCGCACGCGCGCCATCGGGCCGCACCGCAACCTGAATGTCATTTTGTCCGGCGGCATTCACATTAGTCGGCGCTTCTTCCGCGCCCTGCGCGATGTGGACATGTTCCCCTGCCAGCGCCTGCGCCACGCGCTCCAGATCGGCCGCGCCCCCGCTTTCAATATGCAACGCAAATGCCTGACCATGAAAGATGGGCGCCTGCAGCATCAGAATCGACGGCGCCAGCGCGTCTTTCCCTGCGATCTTCGCATAGTGCCTGACAACGCGATGCTCGATTGCCTCCAGCGACGGTGAAGATTTCTCTCCGTAGCGCGACACCATGTTGAACGCGACTTGAATATCGAAGACTTTTTTCGGCAGCTCTTGAAAGGAAAGCAGATTCACCGTCTGCTCGTGCAGTTCATCCATACCTTTCTGCCCATGTTCCGATGCCGGCTCAAAAATTGTCGCGGCCACGTTTCTGATCTCTATCGCTTTCCGCAGCCGGTCGATCAGCAATGCCAGCACTACCGCCGCCGGATGCGCCACCACGGCGGGACCGGGCTGCAGTTGCGGCGCGGGCAACTGGCCCAATTGCCGCTCCAGCCACGGCGAGCGCACGGTCGCTTCAGGCTCGTCTTCGAGCGCATAAGAAAGATCGACAATCGCGCTGCCGGTGTCCCGGGCGGTCTTCCACGTCCTCGCAGTACATTCTGCATCGGACGCGAAAAACGTAAAATCTACGTGTTGAAATTCATCCGCCCGGACTTTCTGAATGAACGTGACTTCATCGCCCACCGATTCCAGTTGGCCGAGCGATTCGTCATCGTCCAGCAGCTTCACGTCGGTGGAAGGGAAGTTGCGCTCGTTGAGCACGTCGGCAATCTCTTTGCCCTTAAGCGATCCCGCGCCCACAATCGCCACGCGATATAAAGGGCTTCGCGCCGGGTCCACGTGCGCTGCGAGTTTGGTGTCTGAACTCATGAAGTCTGTGATGCCTCACGATATGGCGGAGGCGGCGGGTTCGATTTCTTGCGGAAGATCCACTGCAATCGCCACAGCACGCCCGACGCCATGTAAGCCAGCGCAATGATAAACAGCACCGGCCGCGAGAAAAACCAGATGCTGGCAAATAGCGCCGCGAACAGCAGTATCAATTGAAACGGCCGGCGCGAGCGAAAATCAATATCTTTGAAACTGTAGAAGCGCCAGGTGCTGACCATGAGATAGCCCGCCGCGACAACAATCAGCATCCAGGCCACGCAACTCCACAGCGACGAAATCGGCTCGCCCGCCGAAAAATGTACGACCGCAGCAATTACGCCTGCCGCCGCAGGTATCGGCATGCCAACAAAATACTTTTTCCCCGGGCGCCCGGGATTCGACGGCTGCGGATTCGACGTAATGTTGAATCTCGCCAACCGGCTCGCCCCTGCCATCAGAAAAAGAAAACTGGCAATCGCACCCAGTTGCGCCATCTTCCCCGTCAGCTCGTTCGATCCCATAAAATCCGGCAACTGCCGGAACCCCCACATCCACGCCAGCAGTGCAGGCGCCACACCGAACGTGATTACGTCAGCCAGCGAATCCAGTTCGCGGCCGAAATCGCTCGCCGTTCGAGTCAGCCGCGCAATGCGGCCATCCAGACCATCTGACACCACCGCAAATCCGATCGCCTTGGCTGCATTGTCAAAGTGCGATGGATCCTGCGCCGCGCCATGCGTCACTTGCAAAATCGCGTAGTAGCCCAGCGCTATGTTCGCCGTGGTAAACAGCGACGGCAGAATGTACAGACCTTTTCTCTGCTTGCGATCGCCCTCGCGGCGCTGCAAATTCTGCGAACCTTCCATCAGCGCGCTCCCTGTCGCGACTGGCCTGCGCCAACTGCATCCAGAGTCTGCCTGGCTTCAATCAACGCCAAAACGCTCGATCCGCCCTCTACGTGATCTCCAACTTTTATCTGAGGAACAGCCGCCCCATCGAGCACCACGTCTACCCGCGATCCGAACTTGATCAAGCCGACCCGTTCGCCGCGATCGACGCGGTCGCCAATTTTTTTGTTGAACACAATCCGCCGCGCCAGCAGTCCGGCAATCTGCTTGAAGATCACCGTCTGACCATCGCCTTCGACCGTCACCACATTCTGCTCATTCTGCTCGGCCGACTGCTCATTCATCGCATTCAGAAACTTTCCCCTGTGATACTGCACCTCGCGAATCACCCCGGCAATCGGCGAACGGTTCACATGGACATTAAAAACGTTCAGGAAAATGCTGATGCGCAGCGACTTCCCGCCATCGATCTCGACCGTCGAAACATCCGTAACTTTGCCGTCGGCCGGAGAAACCACAGCTCCCGCCAGCGCCGGAATCTGCCGCTCCGGATCGCGAAAAAACCAAAGAAAAAATGCCGCCAGTAGCAGCGCCGGCACTCCCCACGCCGGAGCCGTCAGCCAGCCGATCAGTACCGCCACGGCCAGCAGGGGAATCGCGTAGTAGTAGGCGTCACGAACCATGTCAGGAGATAGGAGGATTATAGTGCACCCGCTCCGCCGCCTCTATGTTAAATGGCAATAAAAAAAGGCGCGTACACGCGCCTTTTTCGGAACCGTTGCGAAACATACAAACCCCTCAGCGGCCAAACCCGCCTTCGGGCGTGGGAGTTCTTACGCTACCTGGTTTTGCGTCTGCCGGAACTGCCGCTCAATCTGCTCCATCTGGTCTTTCAGGCGCAGTTTCAGCTTCTTCAGCCGCACTTCTTCCAGTTTTTCATCATCGGTGAGATAGCGTTTTTGGGTCAGTGAATCGAGGCGATTTTCATACTGGCTATGTTCAAGAACCAATTTGCGGAACTCCTCGTGGTTCTCAGCCAGCTGGCTTCTAGAAATCAGCATCCAGCAAGCCCTCCTAACCGGGATTACAACACTAAAAAACTAACACAGCCCGCGAAGGCCGTGGAAGCACAAAATTGCCCTACAGTATCTGGTGTCTTTTCGAGGACTTAGGGTCTTTATCGCATGGAAAAGGATGCATCTATTTGAGACGCAGCGAATAAAGAATCGCGTCTTCGTCAGGATTGCGATAGTAGTTTTTTCGTCGGCCGGTTTCGGCGAACTTACATTTTTCGTACAAACTTCGCGCGGCGACATTGGATTCGCGCACCTCAAGATAAATATTCGCCGCGCCATTTTGCCGCGCGCGAGTGAGAAATTCATTCACCAGCGTCGAGCCGAAACTTTTTCGCCGCCATTCGTCGGCTACGACAATATTTTCGATCTCCCATTCCTCGTCAAGCACGCGGCCGGCCAGAAACCCCCCGATGTTTGAGTTTTCTTCAACCACCAGAATTATCCGTCGCTGGCCTTGCGGTCCGTCGTTCTCGCGATCGCGCTCTGCCGGCTGCAAGATTTCGCTGTATTGCTCTTCCGAAAAATGCCCGGCAGTCGCGGATGAACGCTCGATTGCCATGATGGCAGGAATGTCAGCGGAAGTAGCGGAGCGTATGGGCAATTTATTTGAACGGATATGACGCGGGCTTGGAAAAAATTTCCGCGTCCGAGCGGCGAATGTAGTTGGCTTCCAGATTTTCTGGCGAAACGGTCTCGCCGGCTGCAATTTTCTTCCATCCTAGCCGTGCAATCGTATCGCTTCGCGGGCGGTCAATAAGAACTACTTCCAACGCGGTGAGTCGCGCGGTCTGAGAAATCAACGAATCGGGAGTTACAACCACTCTCCCTCGGCAAATTTCCACAAACTCGTCGCGCGCGAGCAATTGCTCGCCGAAGGCCTCCAGCCTGTCCTGCTGATATTCGCCGGCATAGACCTCATTTCGCCCCGCATCCAGGGCTGCAAACACGCGTTCGTCGCGTCCGCCAACCATAGCTACCGCTTCGAGCAAAGAGACTGCAGCAATCGGCTTTCCCAGCGTCTCCGCCAGCGCCTTAATCGCCGCCAGTCCCACGCGCAAACCGGTGAACGATCCCGGTCCCGAGACCGCCGCGAAAGCGCCCAGGTCACTCTTGCTGAATTTATGCTTGGTCAATAGCTCGGAAATCTGCGGCACCAGTTGCGCCGAAAACGTCCCACCCGCCAGTGCGACCACTTCCAAACTCTCGCACGCCTCGCCCGGCCCGCACTTGGCCAGTGCGATGCTGCCATTTTTTCCGGAGGTGTCAATCGCCAGCAGAAGCATGGGAAGCCGTCAGTATTCCAGCAGTCCGGTGTGCATGGTCATCTTCCATCCGTCGGATGTCAGGCTGTAGACCTTGCACGCGCGTCCCTTCCAGTGAAAGTCTTTGCCATTCTGATCGCGCCACAGCGTGTCGACATCCACCACCGCGAATGCCCCATCACCCATCTCAGAAACTTCAATTCGTTGGATCTGCCGGCGGTTATGCACCAACGCGTGGCTGTCGAACAATTCCTGCCAAACTTTTTTCCATCGCTCGCGATCGTATCGCCCCATGCCCATCACCCAATTCATGGGATCGTGCGACTGCGCCGTCTCCGGCCACGGCCAAACCATGTCGGGATGAAAAATCGACACCAGAGCCTCCGCGTCTTTGCCGTCCCACGCGCGGGTTTCGCGGTTCACCATCTCGGCAATTTCGGCGCGAACTTCGCTCTGCGATTTCATCTGAACTACGCGTGCGATTCGACTAACTCCAGCAGCACTCCACCCGTGCTCGCCGGATGCACAAACACATAACGGTGCCCGCCCGCGCCAACTTTGATTTCTTCCGAAACCAGCCGCACTCCGTCTTTCTTTAGCTTTTCGACTGCCGCGGCCAGATCAGGCACGCGCAACGATACATGATGCAATCCCTCGCCGCGCTTGGCAATGAATTTTGCGATGGTCGAAGTCTCCGAAGTGGGCTCCAGCAGCTCCAACCTGCTTTCGCCCACCGGAACCATCACCAGCCGCACCTGTTCCGCCTCAACCATTTCTTCCGGCGACACGCTCATGCCCAGTTTCTGATAAATACTCTTCGCCGCCGCCAGCGACTTCACCGCAATCCCGAGATGATCGATGGTAAACATTCTTGCTCCTACCGCAATTGCTTCCCCGCAATCTCTTCCACCAGCGAGTACGGATCGCGCTTATGCTCTGCCACCTGCTTCGCCAGTTGCTCCAGATCGCGATCGCTCAACTGCGCCCGCGCGCGGTCGAGCAGGGAATCGCGCAGCATCTCCACCAACCGCTCTTGCCAGTTATGAATATTTCGCTGCAGCGCCAGATTTTCTTTCTTCAAATACTCTTCATACTCTGCAATCCGCCTGACCAGCTCTTCAATCCCGTGTCCTTCGCTCGCCACCGTTTTCACAATTGGCGGCGTCCACTTGTCTGCGCGTATCGCCAGCGACTGCAGCGCGCGAATCTCCCGCTCCACCCGCTCGGCGCCGTCGCGGTCGCTTTTATTGATCACAAAAATATCCGCGATCTCCATAATGCCGGCCTTGATGCTCTGCACATCGTCGCCCATGCCCGGCACCAGAATCACGATCGTGATGTCGGCCAGACGAACGATATCGACTTCATCCTGCCCTACGCCCACGGTTTCGATCATGATCAGATCGCGGCCCGACGCATCGAGCACCGTGGTCACATCGGCCGTCGCCCGCGCTAATCCGCCCAGCGATCCGCGCGTCGCCATGCTGCGTATGTAAATGCCGGGATCGGAAAAATGGTCCTGCATGCGGATGCGGTCGCCCAGAATCGCGCCGCCCGTGTACGGACTGGTCGGATCGACCGCGATAATCCCAACCGTCTTATCTTGCTTGCGATAGGCTTTTGCCAGCTGGTCGACCAGAGTGCTCTTGCCCGCTCCTGGCGCGCCCGTCAACCCGAGAATCCGCGCGTGCCCGGTGTGGGGAAACGCCGCTTTCAGCAGTTCCGACGATCCTTCCGCGCGGTTTTCAACTACGCTGATGGCGCGCGCCAGCGCCAGCGCATTCCCATTGCGCAGTTCACTCAGCCAGGGTTGAAGTGTGGAGATCAAACTGTAAGTGTAAAGCAGAAAGCGACCGCGAGTGAGCAGCCCAAGTATCTTTGCTCAGCAGCCCATTGCATACTTAATCTTTTCGACCAATTGACATATCCGGGAGTTGGTTAACGCCCTCAACTTGTTGCGAGGCTCAACCAAGCCAGCCTTGGGAACGACCGCAATATCTTCGGCCCTGAGCACGCTCTGCTCCAGGCCAGTCTCACCTGGTGAGAGATAAACGTGGGTTGGGACCTCCCTGACAATCGACGTGGTCAGCGGCACCACAAGCACTGTGTTCACGCGCGGATGTAAATTTCGATCATCCGTGGAGACGACCACCACTGGCCGAGCACCCTTGCCCGGGGGGTCGGTCGGTAAGCGGACGAACCATATTTCCCCGCGATGCGGATGTTTGGTGTGGTTTGCGATGTTAATCCTTGGCCAAATTTGCTAGAACGAACTCTCCCCACGCATCGTTTTCCGCCCGCTCTTCCTCGCTCATTGTGTCGTAATATCTACGGATTCCAGCGGAAATGCGTTCAATTTCGGCTTGCTGTCGCCTCTCGCGAATAATCATCTCGAGCGCTTCCGAAACCGAGCGATGCTTTTGTGCGGCTGCTTCGAGATAAGCCAGCGATTCTGTAGATAGGGAGAACGTCCGCTTGAGCTTGCGCCGGCCGGGTATGCTACCACGAGTGTTCTTACCAGAAGTCATACCCACTATCATACTACACGCCCTACCATACGGGCCAGGCCATTATGCTGTTTTTGCCGCACGCCACGGCCGGTTATACACAAACCTCACCGCTAGCCCATTCAGCAAAATCGTAATCAGCGACGCCGCCAGCGTCGCGTTATATAGATCGTCGCCCACGACCTTTGCGTCGCGCGCCACCTGCACCAGCACGTACGAAAATTCGCCGATCTGCGTCAACCCCACGCCGACCATCACTGCCGTGCGCCACGAATAACGGAACGCTTTCACCACCACCGCCCAGATCACAAACTTGCCGATCATGGTCATCGCCACGATCAGCAGAAGCAGCCCCGGCCGCGAAATCAGAATGTGCGGATCGACCAGCGCCCCAATGGTCACAAAAAACAGCGCCACAAACGCGTCGCGCAACGGCAGTAGATGCTGCAGAATGTTGTGCGCATCCTCGCCTTCGCTCACGAGGAGCCCAGCCAGAAATGCTCCCAGCGCCAGCGACAATCCCGCCGCCTGCGTGATCGCCGCCGTGGCAAAGCTCAAGGCCAGCGCCACCAGCACCAGAAATTCCGGGCTGCCGGTCTTAATTACCGCCTTCATCAGTGGCGGCACGAATTTATACGCCAGCAACACCACCGGAATCAGAATCAGAATCGATTTTCCCAACCCGATCGCGACGCCCAGCAAGCGATCGCCGGTCATATTTCCCAGTGATGGCAAAAGAATGGTCAGCGCGACCACCGCGATATCTTCGACCAGCGTGATCCCGATCATGATCTGCCCTTGCTCGGCCCGTAGCAGTCCGCACTCTTCGAGCAGGCGCGACAGCACCATGGTGCTTGCGACCGAGACAATCGCTCCCAGCGCCACGCCTTCCTGCCACGTGTATCCGAAAAGCCATGCCAGCCCCACGCCCAGGCCCATCGACGCAATAATTCCCAGCGGAGCTCCAACGACCGCGACCCACTTCACCCGCATCAGATCGTCGAAAGAAAATTCCAAGCCAATGCTATACATCAGCAGGATGACACCCACCTCCGCCAGCAATTCAAAATGATGAACGTCGGAAAGTCTCGGCCCGGGCGTGAATGGCCCAACGATAATTCCGCCGAGTACATAGCCCAAAATCATGGGCTGGCGGAAAACCCGCGCCAACGCGCCGCCCGCGACCGCTGCGCCAAACACGTACGCCAGGTCGCGATAAAAATTGGCTTCCGCCATCATGGGTGATCAGTGTAATGCAGAATGGATTGCGTCGTGACCGGGGGTTGCGACTGGAGAATCAACCGAAAGGGCCCGGGAAACGCTGCTTGCGGGGGCGCGATCTTCTACTGTGACGCTGCGGCGAGCAGCGATCCCATTTCCTTGATGAATTCGGCCGAATTCATGAATGCAGCGAAGTGTCCGCCGCTGATGGTCACAAATGCCTTGCGCGGCGCTTCCACGCTATCGACAAGGGCCCTTGCCACACTGGTCGGCGTGGTGAAGTCTTCGGCTCCCTGGATCACGAAAACTGGCGTTGAGAAGCGCCCGGTGAGCGCGGCAGGCGCCAGTGCACGCTCTTCCGGAATCAGCCGGTCAGCGCTCAGACCCTGACCCTCAAACCAATCGCTTACATCGGCCAGAGTATAGCCTGGAGCCGTCAGGCCGAAACCAACGGTGCTCTGAATGAAAAAATCCGCCCCTTCAAACAGATTCGACCATCGCCGCTGCACCTGGTATCCATGCCCGTCTTTATATGGGGGTGGGCCAATTTCATGGAGTTCACGAATGGCTCGGCTATCGCCCGAAGCTTGCGCTTTGGCAAGCAACGCATCGAATGCCACATCATATGCCCCAGCGGGAAGCCCAACCTGCCCCGTTCCAACGTAGGCCTGGAAGAGCTCAGGCTTCTTCTTCGCCATCAACAGGCCGAGCACAGAACCCCACGAATGCCCAAACAGGATGACCTTCTCTTTTTCTTTGCGCATCGAGCCGCGAAGCGCGTCGGCGAGTTCGATACCATCCTGCACCAGTCGGTCAATGGTCACCATTTCGGCGGAGGACGCGCCGTTTCGGCCCAATGTCCGCCCCGCCCCGCGCTGGTCCCATTGCACAATCGTGTAATTCTTAACCCAGGTTCGGAAGCCCGCGTATCCCCATGGATTCGTGCAGTCGCCGGGGCCACCATGCAGCACAAGCACGACCGGATTGTCGCGATTTTCTCCCCGGACGGTTACCCACTGCTCGATTCCGCCGATTTTCAAGTATTGTGCCTGGTCGATGCCGTTTGGAGTTGCGATGGCATAATCGGCAGCGTTCCGCTTGCGAACGAAATCGAAGATCTCGCCTAGTTTCTGTAGATCGCTGTGGGGCGGTGTGGGCTGTTCCTGTGTGTGTGCGGGACTTGATAACGCGAGAGCGCCAAACGCAACGAGTGCCTCACGGCGATTCAGCATGCTGGCTCCTCAACTAACTCCGGCTTCTTCCTGATACGGTGATCGCAGACGCGCAGTTCCAGAATTCGCCTGTCAAACGGCCCCCGCGATGGATGGCCACGTTGAGAACGGGAGCAGAGGTCATCTGCCCGCACACCCCGGCTCAATCCTTCAGCAACTGCCGCGCGATCACCATGCGCTGAATTTCGCTGGTGCCCTCGCCGATGGTGCACAGCTTTACATCGCGATAAAACTTTTCCGCCGGATAGTCTTTAATAAACCCATACCCTCCGTGGATCTGCAGGCCTTCGTTGGCGCAGCGCACCGCTACTTCGCTCGTATACAGCTTCGCCATCGATGACTCCAGCGTGGTCTTCATCCCCGCGTCTTTCATCGCCGCTGCGCGTAGGGTCAGGAGTCTGCCGGCATCGATCTCCGTCGCCATGTCTGCCAATTTGTTTTGGATCGCCTGAAATTCGCTGATCGCTTTGCCAAACTGCTGCCTCTGTTTCGAATACTTCAGCGCCGCTTCGTATGCGCCCACCGCCATGCCCAGCCCCAGTGCCGCAATCGAAATCCGCCCGCCGTCGAGAATCCGCATCGCATCGATAAATCCGTCACCCTCTTTGCCGCACAGATTTTCCGCCGGCACTTCGCAATCTTCAAAAATCAGCTCAGCCGTATCGCTCGCCCGCAACCCGAGCTTGTTTTCCTTTTTGCCCGGGCGAAACCCCTTGAAATCCTTTTCAATAATGAACGCCGACAACCCATGCGTGTGCGCCGTTCGATCGGTTACTGCCAAAACAACCAGCACATCGGCATAGTGACCGTTGGTGATGAAAGTCTTCGTCCCGTTCAGAATCCAGTTCTTGCCTTTGCGCACCGCCGTCATGCGCGCGCTGCCCGCATCCGATCCCGACGCCGGCTCCGTCAACCCCCACGCGCCAATAAACTCTCCGGTCGCGAGCTTGCTGACATATTTCTTCCTCTGCTCTTCATTGCCCGCAACAAAAATGTGGTTCGTGCACAGCGACGTATGCGCCGCCACAATGATCCCCACCGATCCATCCACGCGCGACAACTCCTCGATTGCCGTCGCGTACTCGATATAACCCATCCCCGCGCCGCCGTACTCGGTCGGAAAGATGATCCCCAACAGTCCCAGCTTGCCCAGTTCCTTAATGGTTGCCAGCGGAAATTGTCCGGCTTCATCCCACTCCATCACATGCGGAGCGATCTCGCTCTCGGCAAACTCACGCACGCTTTTCTTCAGGTGAAGTTGTTCGTCGTTCAGTTGAAAATCCATGGGACCCTCCGCGCCTGCAAGTTGGCTGCCGACGGCTTGATTACAGCACAGGGAGTTGCGGACAGAAAGTTACTTGTGGAGCGAAAACGTCGTATAGCTGAACCCCGCATGTTTATTGACGATTCCGCAGCGATCGCGCGCCTATTCAACCGACCGACTGGTCGCACCACTTACCCGAAAGCCGCAAATTCTTAGCGCCGTGCCGGCACTCTCGCACTCGCCACCGGCACAAACCACGCTGCATAACCCTTCGGATCGCCAACATTCGCAATCATCTGATTGAAGTACGCAGTCGCGTGCTCCTTCGAAATCGGTGTCAACTCGCCAATCGGCCCCGCGTATCCGTCCCGCCATGCGGTAAGGATCTGCGCAAACGTTTCGCGCGACACGCGCACGGTATCCACGATTACATAGTCGATCTTGATCTCATCCAGCTTCGCGCCCGCCAGAATCCCAAAAATATCGCGCCCAATAAAAAGGTCGGTTCCGGTCTTCTCCGCGAAGATCGGCGGTACTGTATGCCACATCTCTCGCGGATCGGGCGTCGCGCGCTGGAAGTGCAGCATGCCGTAATCCTCGGCGATGATGTGCAGATACCCGCCCGGCTTCGTCACCCGCGCCAATTCCGCCACCACTCGCTCCGGATGCGGTATCGCATGCATCACATGGCGGCACACCGTCAAATCGAATTTGCCGTCATCCAGCCCCAACTCAAAAATGCTCTCGTATTCAAACTTCAATCGCGGTCCAAATTTCGCGTAGCGTTCCCGCGCCAGCTCCAGGTGGGCTTCAATAATGTCGATCCCCAGCACATGCGCCTGCGGGAACAACGCCGCCAGCCGCGACGATCCCTCGCCGGTCCCGCAGCCCGCATCGAGAATCCGCGCCTCCGCCGGAAGCTCATATCCTCGCAGCAACGGCTCTTCCTGCGGCCAAATGGCGCGCGCCTGCGCGTCGAGAGTACGCACCATCGACTCGTCGGCCATCTGCTTGCCATGGGGATTGAGATCGGTCAAGGAATTTTTCTCGAAGTAGTCTTATGACAACTAGGCCTGCGGCGCCTTTTTCTCGCCGCCAAAAATCTTGCGCGCCATCCACACCGGGGCCACGAACACGTGCGCCGGATTCGTCAGAAACGCTGGCTTGTTGCCTTCAATGAGGTGGCCCAGCCACGCCAGCGCGAATGCCGCCGGAATCAGCAGCAGACCGATGATCCAGTGAAACCACACCACGATCAGCGACGAAAATCCCACCGGAATCGCAATCATGTGCAGTGCCCGGTTCACCGGATGGTTGTGTGCCCCATCGTAATGCGAATAGAGACCCATATTTAACCCCGAAGCCCACCCTCAACTTTGCTGAATTATAGCCTGATCACCGCGCAAGAACCGCTCAAACACTTCATTCGACAGCAATCGTCCGCGCGCAGTTAGACGAACGATGTCGCCGTCACGTACCATCACGCCCCCGGAAACCAATCCATCAATTGTCTGCGAAAATTGACTCACCACATCCTCGCCAAACTCCGAGGCCACTTCACGCAAATCCACTCCGCTGTTCAACCGCAGCCCCAGAAAGAATGCTTCTTCCAACGCAGCCGATGAGTCTACATTCGTCCTCTTCAACTCCGCCCCCGCCACATACTCCTCCAGCGAATCCGCCGTCGAAAATCTCACGGCACTTTCGTCTGAGCTCGAAAGCATCGAATGCGCATCCACACCAAAGCCCATATACGGCTGTCGCGTCCAATACTTCAGATTGTGCCGCGACTCCCATCCCTCTCGCGCAAAATTCGAAATCTCATATTGCGCAACGCCCGCGCGACCGAGGCTCTCGCACGCCATCTCATATAAATCCGCAGTCACATTTTCATCCGGCACAAAGTGCGCGTGATACTTTGTTCCCCCTGCAATCAACTCCCGTCCCAGCCGCGAATCCTCATCCACTTCCAGCATGTACACGCTCACATGTGGCGCTTCGATCGCAATCGTCGCGTTCAAAGACAACTCCCAGCTTTCCCGCGTCTGGTGCGGCAATCCAGCGATCAAATCAACATTGATATTCCCTATCCCCGCCGCCCGCAGACGCGCAATCTCTTCAATCACCGTCGATCGCTTGTGCAACCGTCCCACCGCTGCCGCTTCCTGATCCACAAACGACTGCACGCCCAAGCTGACCCGGTTCACTCCGCATCGCAACAACGTCGCAATCACCGCATCGCTCAAAGTCCCGGGCGCGCACTCAACCGTAACTTCGGCGGAAGGCAGAACATCAAACGTCTCACGCACCGCTGCGAATATCCGTTCCAGTTGCGCTCCATCCAGCACAGTCGGCGTCCCTCCGCCCAGGTAAATGGAATCGACAGAACTTTCGAAAATGCCGCCCATCCGCTCTGCCGTCGCAGCCGCCGCTCCAACATCGTCGCGCACTCGATCGACATACCGCCCAAACACCGCCTTTGAAAACACGTCCGACGCAAAGTTGCAGTAGCTGCACTTGGTCCGGCAGAACGGAACGGAAATGTACAGCCCGAGCGGCATCTGTTGATTATCCCAAAAATCGTCTCTTCCCCATGCTGTATCCTCTTTATAGCTCGCAGCACCCATGGCCTCCCACCAGGAAGAAGAAGTTCTCGGCAAAGCCTACGACAGCCGCCTGATGAAGCGGCTGCTCAGCTACCTGCGCCCCTATCGCTGGCAGACCGGCATCGCGCTGTGCGCTATTCTTTTCAAAGTCGCCGGAGATGTCTCCGGCCCCTACCTCACCAAAGTTGTCATCGACCGCTATCTCGCGCCCGTGCCCGATCGCCATCCTTTTCTCGATCGTTATCTCAGCCACAACGCGATGACCGGCATCGCGCAAATCGCCGGACTCTACGTCGGCCTGTTGATCTTTACCTTTCTCTGCGAATACCTGCAGACCTACTACATGCAGTGGGTCGGGCAGATGGTGATGTTCGACATGCGCGCCCAGATCTTCCGCCATCTGCAGCGCATCCACATCGCCTTCTACGACAAAAATCCTGTCGGCCGCCTCGTCACCCGCGTCACCAGCGACGTCGATGCCATCAACGAAATGTTCACCGCCGGCGTCGTCTCCATCTTCGAAGATATCTTCGTTCTTGTCGGCATTATCTGGATCATGCTGCGCATGAACGCGCGCCTGGCGCTGATCACCTTCGCCGTTCTGCCTCTGATCGCCATCGCCACCCGCCTTTTTCGCGACAAAGTCCGCGACTCCTACCGCCGCATTCGCACCGCCATCGCCCGCATCAACTCCTATCTGCAGGAGCATGTCAGCGGCATGACGGTCGTCCAGCTCTTCAACCGCGAAAAGCGCGCGTATCGGAGCTTTTCCGAAGTCAACGCCGTGCACATGGACGCCTACAAAGACGCCATCATGGCCCACGCCGTCTACTATCCGGTGGTGGAAGTTTTATCTGCCATAGCCATTGCCTGCGTCATCTGGTTTGGCGGTGGCGATGTCCTCCGCAAGGTCACCACACTCGGCGTGCTCGCCGCATTCATTCAATACGCCCAGCGCTTCTTCCGTCCTATTCAGGATTTCAGCGAGAAGTACAACATCCTGCAGTCCGCCATGGCCTCGAGCGAGCGCGTCTTCAAGCTGATCGATTCGCCCGTTGAAATCACTTCCCCCGCCGTCACCAAAGAGCCGTCTGGCGCCGGCCGCATCGACTTCGACAATGTCTGGTTCGCCTATCGTTCGTTACCGGCGGAAAAACACGTGGGCACGGACGCCGCAGCCAATACTCACGTGGGCACGGACGCCCTCGTCCGGGGTCCCCAGCCGGCGCGGGTTTCGCCGGATGGGGCGGTCGTCCGTCCTGGCCGACCCGAAGGGTCGGCAGTTAATCTCGACTGGGTCCTGCGCGGCGTCTCCTTCACCATCGAGCCCGGCGAAACCGTTGCCATCGTCGGACACACCGGCGCCGGCAAAACCACCATCATCTCGCTGCTCATGCGCTTCTACGACGTGCAGAAAGGCGCCATCAAAATCGACGGCGTCAACGTCAAAGACATGAATCTCGACTCTCTGCGCGGCCGCTTTGGCGTCGTCCTGCAAGACCCGGTTCTTTTTAGCGGCACCGTCGACAGCAACATCCGCCTGGGCACCAAGTGGATCAAAGACGAAGACGTCGAAAAAGCCGTCGAAGACGTTAACCTCGCGGACTTCATCCGCAGCCTGCCCGGCGGATTCAAAGAAGAAGTCCGCGAGCGCGGCAATACCTTATCGACCGGTCAGAAGCAGCTCATTTCTTTCGCCCGGGCCCTTGCTCACAACCCCGAAATTCTCATTCTTGACGAAGCCACTTCCAGCGTCGACACCGAAACCGAATTCCGCGTCCGCGAAGCCCTCAGTCGCATGGTCGAAGGACGCACCTCGGTCATCATCGCCCATCGCCTTTCCACTATTCAGCGCGCCGACAAAATCATCGTCATGCACAAAGGCCAGGTCCGCGAAATCGGCACCCACCAGCAACTCCTCGCCCAGCGCGGCATTTACTACAAGCTCTATCAACTGCAATACAAAGACCAGGAGCTTGGCGCTCTGCCCGCTCCCACACCGAGCGCCATCGCGGAACCCACCGCCAGCGCCGACGACTAGCGTCCCTTAGCCGTTGTTGGGAGGGACATAAGGCGCGCCGAAACGCCGCCTCGAAGTTGCTTTTGGGTGGCGCAGCGGTTTACCGCTGCGATAACCGACCTCTCCCCGTTGGCGGCTTTAGCCGCTGAGGTCGACGTCGTATGGTCTCATCATCTGCTCGCCGTCCAGACGTTTCCAACTACTGCTTTGCCTCCGGATCAAGCGTCGCATCGATGTTCACCTGGCCGCTCGATACCATGACTGTCCCGCCCCAGGGCCTGAAGCCACTCATCATGCGCGGAAGGCCGCGCTCGTCCGTCATATTAACCAATGAGTAAACATAGTCCCCATCTAACTCCTTTGTTTTCTGTATTTTGATATCTAACTACCTTTATTATCAATAACTTAACTCGATATGACTCACGTCATACCCTTTAGAATCAATATTTTACGACCCGGATGTGGCATCTCTCAGAGACACCCCCAGGTCGCAAATCGCCCTAGCCTTACAATGGCCTCTTGCGAATCCTCATCTCCGCTGGCGAGGCCTCCGGCGAACTCTACGGCGCTCAGCTCATCGAAGCCATGCGCCGCCGCGATGCCCTGGTTGGACAAAAAACGGCCAGCTTCTTCGGCGCTGGTGGCGACCGCATGCGCGCCGCCGGATGCGACACCGTCGTCGACTCGAAAGACCTGGCCGTCGTCGGCATCACCGAGGTCGTCAGCCACCTGCCACGAATCTACGGCCTTTACCGCCGCCTCATCGCCGAAGCCGACCGCCGGCGTCCCGACCTCGCCATCATCATCGATTCGCCCTCGTTCAACCTGCGCGTCGCCCGCCAGATGAAGCGTCGCGGCATTCCGGTCGTTTATTACGTTTGCCCGCAGTTCTGGGCGTGGCGCCAATGGCGCGTCCGTTTGCTCCGCGAGTACATCGACAAGGCTTTGGTGATCTTCCCGTTTGAAGAAAAGTTCTATCGCGACCGCGGCGTCGACGCGACCTTCATCGGACATCCGCTGGCCAGCCTGCCGCGCCCACAGATTTCGCGCGAAGACTATGCCGCCAAACAAGGCCTGAATGCGGCCAGACAGTGGATCACCATCATGCCCGGCAGCCGCGTCACCGAAGTCGAAAAGAACCTGCCAGAGATCATCCGCGCCACCCAACAGCTCGGCGATGAGTATGAATACCTCCTGCCTGTCGCTCCCACTCTCGATCGCAGCTCTCTCGAAAAGTCAGCTCCGCCCGCTATCCATCTCGTGCCCGAGACTCTTCCCGCCCTCGCCCACTCTCGTGCCGGAATCATTGCCAGCGGCACGGCCACGGTCGAAGCCGCCATGATGGGCACGCCGTTTATCATGGTCTATCGCGTCACTCCGCTGACATATCTGATCGGCAAGCCCACAGTCAAAGTCCCGTACTTTGCCATGGTCAACCTGATCGCGGGCAGGGAAGTCGTGCCAGAACTGGTCCAGCAGGACTTCACCGCCGAAAACGTGGTCGCCAAGCTGAAGGCGATAATCCCCGACGGTCCGGCCCGAGACAGAATGCTTGACGGCCTCGCCGACGTCCGCCAATCCCTGCGGGGCGCCGCGTCCGACAATCTGCAGTCCGCCGAGCGTGCCGTAAATATAATCCTGCAAATGTTTGCGCAACCTGCCTCACATCGACCTTGACTCAGTCTTTCCATCCGATATACTGCTCCGTACCATACTCACCGGGGGACGGCGGTGAGTGGTGGATCAAGGCCTCTCTGCGCTAGGGAGCCAACTTAAATTCCGGGAGCATGATCATGCGTGTAGGCAGGTTTCTGCTGGCGTCAGCAGTGGTCGCGGCAATGGCCGTCCTTTCGGCTTGCGGCGGTGGTAACGGCAGCTCAAGCTCTGGCGGTAATAATCCGCCCCCACCGGCGAACACTGATATTGTCTATACCTTCATCGGCTCCAACCCAACCGCCATTGCCATGAAGATCGGCACCGGATCATGGGCGGGCGCGACGGTTTCCACCAACAACCAA
Source organism: Terriglobales bacterium (assembly GCA_036392935.1). GTDB lineage: Bacteria > Acidobacteriota > Terriglobia > Terriglobales > Acidobacteriaceae > DASVWZ01. Next base: position 55,999 of record DASVWZ010000300.1, read on the forward strand.
TTCACCGTCAGCGTTCCCAGCGGCACCAGCTCCTACGGACTGGCCTATGTGTGCGCAGCAACAACCGGTGAGACGGAGAGTACCGAGTCGGTGATCGAAGCCACCGTGTCGGATGGCAATGCGTTTACGGTTTTCGGCTGCAGTGCCACTGGAAAAAATCTTGGCCTCATAACCGGATCAGTGTCGACTTATGATTACAGCTTCATTAACTACCAGGGAAGCTTATGGGTTTGGGGAGCACAGGGAAATGAAGTATCGTTGCCATATCCTCAGCAACTTGTTGCGTTGGGAGCACCCAATGGCACTAATGACATTGCGATAGTGGCGATGTCTTCGCTCGTTAATGCCGCGGCCGTTAAAATCGTGCGCAATCAGACCGTGCCGGGTACGATTAGCGGCAGTCCCGTCACTCTTGCTCCAAGTGACGTTGTGGTTTCAAAACCATACCTGATACACAATATCCCTCCAGGATTCGGTAGCAGTTCAATTTACAGCGAGTATTACACCGCGAACGGCACCTACTTCATTCTGGGCAGCGGGACGTCAACGCAATATCTCACCGTGCCACCCAGCCAGATGCAGCCCGGCGACTATACTTTACTGTCGGCGAGTGCAAGTGCGCCGCCCTCTCCGCAGAACATCAACCAGGGTGTTTTCGAAGCTATAAGCATTACCTCGCCAGGTACCATGAACTTTAAAATGCCCGCACCGCTTCCCTACGTCCCTCCAACTGCCGCGGCGTGGCCGACCTTCACGCTAAAGTACCCCGGGTTCTCGGGAGTCACTGCATCGGATGAGATGGCCACCATGAATTGGAGCCTTCCCGGCGCTGACAATTTCAATTCCGTAAGTGTGGTGGCTACATCCGCGTACCAGGCTGGCGCGACTACGCTCGCAGTTCCTGACCTAACGTCGTTGAATGGGTTTCTTCCACCGCCGCCCAGCGGCACCATGGTCGAGTGGTACACACAAGTGAGTGGCGGGAACTACCATGCATTCTTACAGGCACCCGCGAACGCGTCGCTCAGCGGGGCGACCGCCGGCGGCTTCTATAATGCCCCGTGAAACTTGAAGCATGGGTGCAGAGTGAACGATCCTCCTGTCGTGCCTGATCTCGGCTCCGGCGGTCACGCGGGTTACCCCCGCTTGTCCTGCGCACATCTTTTGCGTAACAATCTTCATCATAGACTTGAGAGTCTTGGTGGAGACACTTTGAATGACTTCCATGCCCGATGCTGGCTTCGGGTTCATCCTTATATACTGCTGATTTTTACCTGCTTCGCGCTGCCGCTCTGGGGCGCGGAAAAGACCCATATTCACGTCGATGACTATCAGATCGACGCCACACTCGATCCTCACGCGCACCAGATCACGGCCCGGGCTAGGGTGGCCTTTACTGCTCTGGCCGATGTCAATGCCGCCGTCTTTGAACTGCACAATGGCCTCAAAGTCACCAAGGTCGTCGATGCGGCGGGCAAACCTCAGCCCGCCGAGCGAATTTCCGCCGATTCGACCGTCCGCATAGACTTGCCCAGTACACTGCGAAAAGGCTCATCTTCTGTGCTGATCTTCGAATACGACGGCACACTCGAGTCAGCCGACGACAGCCCGGTTCAAGGCCTGAAACTGGCCTCGGTCGAGGATGAAACCAGCACGCTGCTATACGGCGGACGATGGTTCCCCGTCAATGCCTATGGCATCAACCGGTTCACGTCAACCATCCGCATTACCATCCCCGCTCACATGATGGCCATCGGCAGCGGGACCCAAACCGTGGCCGACGGGCCAAAAGGTGCGAACGGATTGGCGACAAAGACCTACACCTTCAGCACCAACAAACCCAGCTTTCCCGGAACCATCGTGGCCGGAGCGTTTCAGGAATTCAAAAGCGACGAGGCCGGACTCGATCTGCATGTTTATCTGAAGCCGATTCATCAGAATCTGGGCGCGCTTTACGCCGAAACCGCGGTCAAAGAGTACACATTTTTTGTGACCCGCTTCGCACCGCTGCCCTCAACCACTCTGCGCGTGGTCGAAATTCCTGATGACACAGTCCCCTCAGCTTGGGCGCCGGAGATGGCAGCCATTGCCAGCCGCGCGGTGACTGACAAGGTCAACTATCGGTTGCTTGCAAACACGATTTCGCATCAGTGGTGGGGCGTGACGGTTAGCCCTGCATCGCTCGACGACTGGTGGTTGTGCGACGGTTTCGCGCGTTACTCGGAGGCGCTCTACGTGGAACATGCCGCCGGGCAGGCCGGCATGGAAGAAGCCATCAAAGACATGTCAGTGGGCGCTCTTGCATATGACACCGTTCCGCTCGCGACCATCGGCAAGCTCGATATGTATTCGCCGGAATTTCAGTCGCTGGCCACCGACAAGGGCGCCATGATCCTGCACATGCTGCGATGGGTCATCGGCGATGAAAAGTTCGATGCCTCGGTGCGCGAATTCATCGGCAAATATGCGGGGAAGAACGTAACCCTCGATAACTTTGAAAATGTGGTCGAAAAGGTATACGGTGATCGCCTCACCTGGTTTTTCACCCAGTGGCTCAACTCTACCGGCGCGCCTGAGTTCAAGGTCAAGTACACGGTGTATCGTCTCGGCCACGTGGCCAAGCCGACCAGCGCGGCGCAAAAGCCACCGGGTTTCCGCATCGTCGGCCAGATCAACCAGGATCTGGACCTGTTCCGCATGCCGGTCGACCTGAAAGTAGACACCGACGGCAAAACCGAAGAAAAGCGAATCGAAGTCGTAGGCACCGATTCGGCATTTACGCTCGAAACCTTTGGCCGCCCGCGCCGCATCACCGTCGATCCCAACAACCAGGTGTTGAAGAATTCCATCGACGTAAAAATGCGTGCCGACATCCTCCGCGGCCAGGGATTGGAAGAGCAGGGCGATCTCGCCGGAGCGCTGGGGGAATTTAACAAGGCGCTCGAAGTGAACAAAAACAGCTCGCTGGCCCACTATCGCATCGCCGAAGTGTTTTTTCTGCAAAAAAATTATCAGGCTTCAGCCAACGCCTATCGCGAAGCGCTTGATGGAGACGGCGAACCGCGCTGGACCGAGGTCTGGTGCCATATTCAACTGGGAAAGATTTTTGATCTGACTGGACAGCGGGAACGCGCCACCAACGAGTACCGCCAGGCACTGCAAACCAACGACAACACCCAGGGTGCGTTGGATGAGGCGCGGCGCTACATGCAGAAACCCTACGAGCAGCCGAAGATCAACGCCGATCAGCCCGGGGATTAACTCGTAAGACGAGCGGCGAATGCTGCTCAGTATGCCCAGCGCAGCAAGGTGGATCCAACGGTAAATCCTGCGCCCACGGAGGCCAGCAGCACGGTGCTGCCTTTTTTCAATTTGCCTTCCTGAATCGCCGTATCCATCGCCAGCGGGATTGTCGCCGAGGTGGTGTTGCCGTAGCGGTCAATATTGATCACTACTTTTTCCGGCGGCAAGCCGACCCGCTCGGCAGTCGCTTTGATAATGCGTTTGTTGGCCTGATGCGCAATAAAAACGTCGATGTCGTTGGCCGTCAGGCCGTTGCGCTCGAGTATTCGCTCGCAGACGTCACCCATATTGCGCACCGCAAATTTGAAGACCGCCTGCCCATCCTGGTGAACGTAGTGCATCTTTTTGTCGATGGTCTCGTGAGTGGATGGATTCAAGCTCCCGCCCCCAGGCATGTAGAGCGAAACTCCTCCCGAGCCGTCAATCTCATGAAGAAAATCGATCATGCCGAGCCCATCTTCAGTCGCCGGTTCCAGTAGAACCGCGCCAGCCCCGTCGCCGAAAATAATGCACGTCGCGCGGTCGGTGTAGTCAATGATGGATGACATCACATCGGCGCCAATCACCATGACTTTCTTTTGCGCGCCGGTCGCCACAAACTGCGTCCCCACCTGCAGCGCATAAACAAATGACGAGCAGGCCGCGTTCATGTCGAAGCCCCAGACGTTTTTCGCGCCCAACTTGTTCTGCACCAGGCATGCCGTCGCCGGAAAAAACATGTCCGGCGAAACCGAGCCGACAATGATGGCGTCAAGGTCGTCCGGCGCAATGCCGCGCTGGGCGAGCATTTTCTTCGCAGCTTCCACCGCCAGATCGCTGGTTGCCACACCTTTGTCGACCACGTGGCGCTCCCGGATTCCGGTGCGTTCCAGAATCCATTGGTCGGTGGTATCCACCATTTTTTCGAGGTCTTTATTGGTCAGGACGCGAGGAGGAACATACGTTGCAAGGGCGCTGATCTTTACGCGCGCAGGTTGGCTCACTCTATGATTTCTCCAGATGAAAGTGTGAAACGGCTATTCTCACGCAGGCAAGCGGCAAAGTCCAACGGAATGCAGTGAACGGCGCGTTAGATTACCGGCGGGATTTTAACGGGAGGGTTGCAAAAGCCAGGCACCAGCGCCCCACTGCACACGCAAGAGCCCGTTACCGTTGCTTCCTTCCGGACCTGGCGGGGTTGGCGGGAAGACGTCGCGCGGGACTGATGCCTGACCCAGATTATTCTAGCATCCACGCGCGGCGGTCTCGGATTCTGCCTCATGGCTGCTCATCTTGAGATCACAATTTGCGACCTCAAGTTTCGCGTTCACCCAAGCCCGTCCTTCAAACCGACGTACCCTTCTCAAACTTCTTGCAAATCGCCGACAATAGAGAGAATGCCGATCCCCGCTCAGCCAGAATCCGGCGCGGCTTCAAAAGCTATCGATCGTTATCTCGCGATCGCGCTTTACCTGCTTGTGCTGACGGGATTTCTTACTCTGGCCGCGACCGGTGGCCTTGGGGTGGGAAGCTTGCTGGTCGCCGGCGCGGCCTTGGCTTTTCGCGGATATCAATTGGCCGTCCGCAAGACATTTCTCATTCCCGAACGTTGGACGACATTTCTAACCATCGCTTACGTAGCTTATTACCTCGTCGATTACCTGCTTCTTGCCCGCACATTCATCGGCGCTACTGTACATCTTGTGGTGTTCGTGATGCTGGTGCGTTTATATTCCGCCCACCGCGATCGCGATTACTACTTTCTGACCGTGATTTCGTTCCTCATGGTGCTGGCAGCTTCTGTCCTTACGGTTGACAGCATGTTTTTGTTCGCCTTCGGCGTCTTTCTTCTCGCTGCAGTCGCAACCTTCATCCTGCTTGAAATGCGGCGTTCAGCCAACAAAGCCGCGCAGTTCGGCATGATTGCCAGTGGCGCGTCGCGTCAAACGCTGGGTATCTCCATTGCTCAAGCTTCACCAGTTCTGGCGGCAATGATTTTGCTGGGCGCCGCTGCCATCTTCTTTCTTTTGCCGCGCATCTCGAACACCTATTTCAGCGCCTACGCCTCCGGGACTGAGATCGCTACTGGCTTCAATGACGAAGTTCAACTCGGACGAATTGGGGAAATTCAGCAATCGCATGCCCTTGTCATGCGTGTAAGGATCGACGGCGATTCGGGCGGAGCTTTCGATCTGAAATGGCGGGGCGTAGCGTTGAATTTCTTCGACGGCAGGTCATGGAAGAATACTTACCCTCGATCGGCGATCTCACTGCCCGACGGACGTGTCGTGTTTGTGCCGGCAAGACACGGTGAACGCCAGGCCGCTTCTGAGCCCGTCCACTATCACGTATTAATGGAGCCGCTCTCGACGAACGTATTTTTTCTGGCTCCGGTTCCCCTTACGTTGCAAGGGAACTACCGCGCCATCGCGACCGACACCGGCGGCGCGGTCTTCAATCTTGATGGCGAACACCAGCTGACCCGCTATGAAGCAACTTCTAACATTGCGCAGCCATCGGCCGAAGAGCTGCGGGCTGCGCCAGCTGTCGCGCCCCAGATCATGAGAAGTGAATTGCAGTTGCCGGGCGTGGATTCCCGAATTCCCCAACTCGCGGCCGCAATCACCCAATCCGCGCCGACGAACTACGACAAAGCTTTGGCCATTGAAACCTACCTGCGCACGCATTATGCCTACACCTTGCAGCTTCCGTCGACGCCGCTCCGTGATCCGGTGGCAAATTTTCTCTTCGAACGGAAGGAAGGTCATTGCGAATATTTTGCTTCGGCCATGGCCATCATGCTGCGCACGCTGCAGATTCCCGCGCGCCTGGTAAACGGCTTTCGCACCGGCGAATTTAACGACGTGAGCTCGCAATATCTCGTTCGCGCCAGCGAGGCCCACTCTTGGGTCGAAGTTTATTTTCCAGGATATGGATGGGTCAGCTTTGACCCTACGCCCGCCGGTCCACCGCAAGCGCACGGCGGTCTCGCCCGGATCATGCTGTATCTCGATGCCATGTCGAGCTTCTGGCGCGATTGGGTGGTGAACTACGACGCCGCCCATCAGTCGTCGCTGGGGCGTCAGGTGGCGCACAATGGATTTGACTGGTACCGCCGGTCGCAAACCTGGGCCCGGCGCGTTTACGAGCAAATGCTCGAAAGCGCCCGCCGAGCGCAGCAGACGGTTACGCAATCGCCAAGGCGTTGGGCTGGCGCCGCCGTGATGATCACGATTTTGTTGGTTGTGGGCGCCAATCTCGGCCGGCTTTGGCAATGGCTGCGGCGTCGTCGTGTTGCCGCTCAGCCGCAACGCGCGCCGGCTTTCGCGGCAACGATCTGGTACCGGCGCATGACCCACATCATGGCCAAACGAGGGCACCCGAAGTCCCCAGCGCAGACACCGCAGGAATTTGCGCATTCCGTTCGGCGTGAGCCGTTGCACAAGGCAATCACCGAATTTACCGATCAGTATGAGCGCGCTCGATTTGGCAATACTCCCGAAGCCGCGCGTAGTCTGCCGGAACTTTATGAGCAGATTTCGGCCGCCTTGCGGTAGCTTACGAACGCTTACTTCGCCCGCGAATGCTAAAATAGCTATATTCCATGCGTCATTCCGAACCCTCTACAGTCCTTGAAAAACAGACCGAATCCACTGAAAAGGCCAAGCCTCTCAAAGTCGGATTCGTGAGCCTGGGTTGCCCCAAAAACCTGGTCGATAGCGAAGTGATGATGGGCATGGTGGCGCAATCGGGCGCGAATCTTGTTCCCGACGCCGAGGATGCCGATGTGATCGTTGTCAACACCTGTTCCTTCATTGAGACTGCGCAGCGCGAATCCATCGACACAATTCTGGAGATGGCGCGGCATAAAAGCAAAGGCCGGGCTCGGAAGTTGGTGGTCGCAGGCTGCCTGGTGGAGCGGTTTCGCGATGAGATCAGAAAGAATATTCCTGAGGTTGATGCGGTGGTCGGAACCGGAGAATTGGAGAGCATTCTTCCCGCAGTTGGCCTCGAGCAACACAGCCCGGCGGATTCTCCATTCAGGATTCTGAGCTCGCGTGCGGAAGGCGACGCTCGCGCTGCGCAAGGACGGTTTTCGCGCGAATCGTGGGATGGCGCGATTTTCGATCTGCCCAACTATCTTTATGATGAAGCTACGCCGCGCGTGCTCGCCACGCCAGGTTATACGGCTTACATCAAGATTGCTGAAGGCTGCGATCATCCGTGCACGTTCTGCATCATTCCGCAGTTGCGCGGCAAGTTTCGTTCGCGCCGGTTCGAATCGGTAGTTGCCGAGGCGGAGCGGCTGGCGCACGGCGGAGTCCGCGAGATCACGCTGATTGGGCAGGACACGACCTGCTATGGCGAGGATTTCAACCTTCAGGATGGGTTGGCGTTGTTGCTTGAAAAGCTGGCTGGCATCGATGGGCTGCGCTGGGTACGGTTTCTTTATGCCTATCCGAACAAGATCACCGGGCGATTGCTCGAGACGATCGCAGCGCACGACAAGATCTGTTCGTACGTTGATGTGCCTCTGCAGCACGCGTCGGCTTCGGTATTGAAGCGGATGAAGCGCGGCGGAGGGGCGGGAATTTTCCTGCGGTCGATCGAGAAGATGCGGCGCTCGATCCCGAATCTTACCTTGCGTACTTCTTTCATCGTCGGCTTTCCGGGCGAGACAGAGAAGGAATTCGAGGAGCTCTGCGACTTCGTGCGAGAAGCCGAATTCGACTGGATGGGCTCGTTTGCCTATTCCGATCAGGATGGGGCGGGAGCGTTTTCGCTGGATAAGAAGATCTCCGCATGCGAGATCGAATCTCGGCGTAAGCATCTGATGCAGATTCAGCGGCGCATCAGCCGCAGGAAGAAGAAAGCCCTGATTGGTAAGGAATTCGATCTGGTCTTGCTCGGCTCGTCCGACGAGAGTGAGCTTTTGCTCGAAGGCCGAACCGCGATGCATGCGCCGGAGATCGACGGAAAGGTTTTCGTGAATGATGTGCCCGATGGCGTTGATCCAAAGCCCGGCGAATTCTATCACTGCCAGATCACCGAGGCGCACGACTACGATCTGGTCGCTAAGATCATCTGACCTATATGCCGCGCAAGGGTTCGATCGCGCTGAAGTGCCCAATCTGCAAGAAGCCTGTAAAGTCACGCGCTGCCGATTTTCCTTTCTGCAGCGAGCGTTGCCGTTTGATCGATCTGGGCAAATGGTCGAGCGGAGATTATGTTGTGTCGGCTCCAGTAGACGACATTTCAGACGTAGAGAATAAACTTGGCGGTTCCGATGAGGAATGAGCCCGATGTCGCCGGCAGCGCTAAACTTGCCGACCGTGATGACGCGCCGCTTTGGGCAAATCTGGTGGCGACGTTTTTCGGGATCGGCCGAATGCGTCCGGGGCCGGGAAGTTGGGGATCGGCGGCGACGGTGCTGCTCTGGTGGTTGCTCAGCCGTTGGATCGCGGTTCAATGGCAAAGCTGGGCCGCGGCGTTGTTGGCTGCTTTCGCAGTTCTCGTCGGCGTTCCAGCGGCGACGCACGTAGCTCGAGCTTCGGGCAAGAAAGACCCGCAGTTTGTGGTGATCGATGAAGTCGCCGGCCAACTCATAACGCTCGTAGCTGCGCCGGTGACATGGAAAACTATGCTCGCGGGCTTTATACTTTTTCGTGGGTTCGATATCTGGAAACCTGCGCCGGTTCGCCAACTGGAGCGGCTGCCGGAAGGTTTTGGGATCGTGCTCGACGATGTTGCCGCCGGAATTTACGCGCTGATCGTAATGCAGATTCTGCTGCATTTCGGCGTGCTTGGCGCTTGATCGACTGGAAAGACACTCTCGATGGGAATTTCTGACCGCTTGCTCGGCAAGAAGAATGTGAACGGCAATCCGCACATTGAAAGTGTGTCTCCGGGAGCGGCGTTGCCGGGCGGCGATATTCGCATCAGCGGACACGCTTTGCGGCCGACGGAATTGCGGCGGCCAAGGGTTCAATTCGGCGACGTGGAAGGTTCGGTCATCATCAGCTCCGATGACTTTGTGATCGCGCGTGTTCCGTATGGAACTTCGTCGGGTTCGGTGGTGGTTTCGACTAATGGGCATCAAAGCAATCCGCATCCGGTGAAAGTTGCGGTTCCGATTGCGGATGAACTTCATCCGGTCACGAATCCAGCTTTGGATGCGGAAGGCAACATCTATGCGACGTTTTCCGGCAGCCGCGGACAGAAGGTTCCAGTTTCCATCTTCAAGATTGACACCAATTATAAGGTGCAGCCGTTTCTGGGCGAGATGATGAATGCGACCGCGATCGCCTTCGACCGCGAAGGCCAGATGTATGTTTCTTCGCGGATGGATGGAACGGTTTATCGTGTGGCGCCAAATGGAACGATGGCTCCGTTTGCCGAAGGCATGGGAGTTGCAACGGGATTGGCTTTTGACCGCAAGGGCGATCTTTATGTTGGTGATCGCAGCGGAACGATCTTCAAGATTGCGCCCGATCGGCAGATCTTTGTCTTTGCCACGATGGAGCCGAGTGTTTCCGCTTATCATCTGGCGTTCGGCCCGAGCGGTGATTTGTTCGTGACCGGGCCGACGACTTCGAGCTACGACGCGGTGCACAAGATTGATCCGCAGGGCGGTTTGTCGACTTTCTATCGCGGGCTTGGACGTCCGCACGGATTGGCTTTCGACGCCGACGGTAATTTGTACGTTGCTGCGTCGCTCGGCGGAAAGCGCGGGATTGTGAAGATCACGCCGCAGGGAAAAGCTTCGCTGGAGATTGCCGGAAACAGCCTTGTTGGCTTGGCTTTTGCGCCAGGACGTTCGGTGGTTCTCGCGACTCATAATGGGCTTCATCATTTGGCTTGGGACGTTCAAGGTTTGCCGCTGGCAAATGCAGTGTTGTAACTTCTGCGGCTGATTTCTCTCCGAAGTTTCGTTTACACTTTTCATCGATGAATGCCGAGATCATCGCGATCGGCTCGGAATTGCTGACGCCGTTTCGCCAGGACACGAATTCGCTTTTCCTGACCGAAAGACTCAATCAACTTGGGGTTGAAGTCATCTTCAAAACCGTGGTCGGCGATAATCCTGCGCATCTTACGCAAGCCGCGTCGCTGGCTTTGGCGCGAACGGACATTGTTATTTGCATGGGCGGACTTGGTCCGACCGAAGACGATCTGACACGCGAATGCGTGGCTAAAGCGCTGGGTTTGCGGTTACATCGCGACCCGCAAATTGTCACCGCGCTCGAGCAGCGATTCGCCTCGCGCGGATGGAAGATGGCGGAGAATAATCTGAAACAGGGCGATGTAATTTCCGGCGCGGCAGTTTTGCCGAATGCCAACGGAACTGCGCCAGGACAATGGATCAGCGGCAAATACGACGACAAAGAGAAGATCATTCTTTTATTGCCAGGTCCGCCGTTCGAGCTGAAGGCGATGTTCGATGAGCAATGCATGCAGCGGTTGCGCGCCAAAGTTCCGGCTCAATTTATCGCCACACGCGAGCTAAAGATTACGGGAATGGGCGAATCGCAGTGCGACGCGCGAGTTGCGCCGATTTATACGACTTACAAAGATGTGCAAACGACGATTCTGGCGGGAGCGGGAGAAATTCAACTGCACTTGAAATCGCGCGCGGAATCAATCGAAGCAGCGCGTCAACGAGTGGATGAACTCGCGGAAAAAATTGAAGAAGAACTGGGCGAGGCGGTGTTTTCCGACAACGGGGAATCACTCGAACAGATCGTGGGATATTTTTTGCAAATGCGCTCGGCAACGTTGGCGGTCGCCGAGTCGTGCACTGGCGGAATGTTGAGCGAGCGCATTACGTCGGTGAGCGGAAGCTCGCGATATTTTCTCGGCGGCGCGGTGGTTTATTCGAACGAATTAAAAACCGACCTGGCCGACGTTCCGTTGTCGATGATCGAACGGCACGGCGCGGTAAGCGCCGAGGTTGCCAAGGCCCTGGCGGAGGGCATTCGTTACCGGTGCGGCGCCACGCTTGGCCTGGGGATCACCGGGGTTGCCGGACCGGCGGGTGGTACCCCGGAAAAGCCGGTCGGACTGGTTTTTCACGCGCTGGCGGCCGCGGATGGAACCGAGGTAGTGGAGCGGAAATGGCCCGGCGACCGGCAACGCATCCGGCGGTTTTCCACGCAGCAGGCGCTGGATATGGTGCGAAGAAAGTTGTTGTAACGACCATCTCCTGCCTGCCGCCAGCGGGGCGCAAATCTGGGGTACCCCCCTCCCCCCCACCCCCTCGCTTGATCTTTTAAAATCAGCAGCTTAGCGGGGTCGCTCCCGCTAGATCTATGAGTTTAAAGGGGTTAGAGGTAAAATATCCAAAATAAAGGGGTTAGCTCTAAGCCGCTAGCTCCTGGCCATTCGGACTTGCGGTCGGATCCCGGTCTGCTTGGGCTATGACGAGTTCGTGAAACTGCGCGCCAGATCCCCGTTCGGTCGCATCGTCGCTTCGCTCCTCCGCTCGCTCGGGGCAGGCTCTCGCCCCGCTGGAGCAAGCGCGGGACTTTGGGATGACGTCATTCTTGGTGGTGGGCCTAAGTTTTCAAAGAACTGGTTCTCCGCCGGCGACTGTCGGGGAGTTTGCTCTCTTCAATTGTTGAGGAATTGCTAAGTGAGGTCAAGGGGAAAAGGCTGTCGGCGGTCGGCCGTCGTTGGTCGTCGGTCAAATGCGTTTACCACGACGCGTATGAAGGCCGACGAGGGCAATTCAAAGGCTTTAACACAGAGGACACGGAGCTATCACGGACGCGCAGAGGAGAGCGCGGACGGTCCATTTCTGCGTCAAGCCTCTAGGCCGTGCTGCGTCCCATGACGAAGTGCAAGATCAGGGAGATGACGGCGAGCAGCAGCAAGAGGTGAATCATGGCACCGGCCACGTGAAAGACGGTGAATCCGGTGATCCAGGCAATCAAGAGAAGAACGAACAATATGGTCCAAATACTCATGGGTAGCTCCTTGGCGAACCGACCGTCGTCAGACTTCGTTGAGCCCCGATCATGTCGCAGTTTCAGGATAGGAGGCGGGGTGGGGGGAGTGCTATCCCATCAAACGGGGAGGTTTGGTCCACAATCGCTGTACGCTGGCGGGTAGAAGGCGGCCCGGGCGTGACCGCGATATGCTGAGATATGCGGGTTTTTGTTGGGCTTGATATTGATGACGGCATTCGCGGGCGGATCGCGCGATTTATGGAGGGGGTGCGAGGGTTTGCGCCGGATGCGCGGTGGGTACGGGCGGAATCGCTGCATGTGACGCTGAAGTTTATCGGCGAAAAGCCGGTTGAGCAGGTCGAGGAGGTCAAGCGCGCTCTGAATGACATTCGCAGCGAACGTTTCGAGATTGCTTTTCGCGGATTTGGTTCTTTCCCCACGGCGAAAGCGGCGAGGGTGTTTTGGGTTGGGATCGAAGCCGGGGGTGCGCTCGGCAAACTGGCATCGGCGGTTGACGCGGCGACGGAGAGGCTGGGCATTCCAAAAGAAGATCATGCATTCAGCCCGCATTTGACGCTGGCGCGTGGCGGCGGGCGATCGGGGGCGCCGGGATGGAAAAAAGGCGATGGAGTGAATCGGAATTTCAGCGTGCTGCAGGAAAAACTTGCGGCGATGCCAATGCCGGAATTTGGGGAGATGAGCTGCGGGGAATTTTTTCTTTATCAGAGCGAGTTGACGCGCGGCGGGTCGCGGTATACGAAGCTGGCGCGGTTTGAGTTGGGGTAGGCGGCCGTTGTTTTTGCAATCTGACTCGGGTGTCTCAGCGTGCGATACTGAACCACAAGATTGAGGAGGACCTATGCTGCGTGGGGGAATTTCTTCGCCGTTTTTTTGCGGACTGGGTGTGGCGCTTCTACTGGCTCTCACGTGTGCAGGAGTCTGCGCTGAAGCTCCCACTAAGATGATTCATGTGATCATCCGGATGAGTGGTACGGGTATTCCCGAGGACTCCTTTCCAAGCAAACCCAAAACCTTCTGGCGTGCCGGTACTCAATATTGCAGAGTGGATGAGGAACCAGACCCGGAGAAGGGTATTCACGGCAGGCTGGTTATAAACGAGCCCGACGCTTGGCTCATTAATCTGGAGGACAAGACGGCCAAGTACATGCTCGATAAGGGGCCGTCTTTTAATTGCCGGTTGCCGATTTTCGCCATGGACAAAGAGATGGCAACAAGCAAAATCGGCGAACTCGAAGTCGGGCGTGAACTCGACTTTTTTCAGGCTAACGGTGCAAGGGTAGTCGAGGGCCCAAAGCTCAGCTTCGAAGCTAAGTACTACGAAGTCGACATCGGAGACTCGGTGATCCGTATGGTCGAACGGGTCGACATTCACTCGCCGATCATGATCGTCTTGACTGCTGGGGACAAAACCTATGGGGCTCGGTACGATCTATGGGAGGAAGTGCCCTTCAAGGGAGATTTGTTCGCGAAACCCGATGGAGTAAAGATCGAACAGTCAAAGTAGCAGTCCCCGAGGCCCTACCGCGCGATTGCCCAACCCACTGTCCAGCCCGTAACATGAGCAACACATGACGCCGCTTGCGATCACGATTGGGCTGAGTTACCTGCTGGGATCGATCCCGTTTGGATATCTGCTGGTGCGCGTGCTTTATGGCGAAGACGTGCGCACGGTGGGCAGCGGGAACATTGGGGCGACGAATGTGTCGCGGAAATCGCCGTGGCTGGGGCTATTGACGCTACTGCTGGATGCAGGAAAGGGATATGCGGCGGTCGTGATTACGATGCGCCTGTTTCCGATCCCAGTGTGGATGGCGGGGTTGGCGGCATTTTCGGCGATTGTGGGCCACTCGTTTTCAATCTGGCTGAAATTTGGTGGAGGAAAAGGCGTGGCGACCGGATTGGGATCTTTTCTTCCGTTGGTTCCGAAGACGATTCTGGTGCTGGTCTGCATTTTTATTGTGGTCGTAGCGGTTTCGCGTTATGTGGCGCTGGCATCGGTGCTGACGGTGGCTTTATTTCCGGCGGTCGCGTGGTTTCTTGAGCCGTATCGAGAGACTCCGCAGATGCTAACGTTCATGGCGGCGTCTTCGATCCTGATTATCGTACGGCACCATGGGAATATACGGCGGCTGATGGCGGGAACGGAGCCGCGGTTTCATGGGAGCGGGCAATGAAGATTGCGGTGATCGGCGCGGGGGCGTGGGGCACGGCACTGGCGATCGCGCTGGGGCGCAAGGGGACGCACGAGGTCCGGCTGTGGGCGCGAGAGCAGGCGGTGATTGAGGCGATTGCATCGCGGCGGATGAATGAGATTTTTCTGCCGGGATTTGAGATACCGGCGACGGTTTCGGTCAGCGGCGATCTCGGCGATACAGTGGCGAATGCGCAGATTTTAGTGAGCGTGGTGCCGTCGCAACATTGCCGGCAGATGTTTGAGGAGATCAGGCCGTCGATGCGGGAGGGCATGCTGCTGGTGAGCGCGACCAAAGGACTGGAAGAGGGCACGCTGCGGCGCATGAGCGAAGTGATGGCGAATGTTTTTGGGCCGCAACGGATTGGCGCGCTGAGCGGGCCGTCATTTGCGAAGGAAGTGGCGCGGGGAGATCCGACGGCGATCACGATTGCTTCCAGCGACCGCGGGCTGGCGGAAACAGTGCAGAGCGAATTCAGCGATCCGCGATTCAGGGTTTATACGAATACGGATGTGGTTGCGGTGGAGCTGGGCGGTGCGCTGAAAAATATTATTGCGATTGCGGCCGGAGTCTGCCATGGATTGGGGCTTGGGCATAATTCGATTGCGGCTCTGATTACACGTGGACTGGCCGAAATGACGCGCCTGGCGGTAGCTTGCGGCGGCCGTGCGGAGACGATGGCGGGGCTGGCGGGATTGGGTGATCTGGTGCTGACGTGTACGGGCGATCTCTCGCGGAACCGCAGTGTAGGAGTTGAACTGGGACGCGGACGAAAGCTGCCGGAGATTCTGGCGGCGATGAAGGGATCGGTGGCGGAGGGCGTGTTTACAACGGCTGCGGCGCTTGAACTGGCGCGGTCGCGCGGGGTTGAGATGCCGATCACGGAGCAGATGAATGCAGTGCTGCATCAGGGCAAGTCTCCACGAGATGCGATTCACGATCTGATGACGCGCAGTTCGAAGAGCGAGACGGCGACGGGCGGGCTTTAATCCACCCCAGCCAGCGAAAATCGCGCTGTCTGGGGAACCCGGCGCTGCGCCACCCAAAATCCACTTCGTTTGGGCTTCGTCCGCGATCTGAGACGCAACAAGCTAATTTCTAGGGTTCGCCGGTGGTGGAGAATCGTCCGATCTCTTGTTCGCTGATGGTGAGGGCTTCGCAGCGCTCGTCGATTTGCTGATATTCCTGCTCGTGGACGGAGCGAAAGGTTTCGTAGGCATCTTCGGACTCCCATTTGTCGATGGTGAGATAGCGATTGGCATCGCGGGTGTCGAGGAGCAATTCAGTGCCGATGTGACTGCGCTCGCGGGCGAACAGCTTGGCCCATTCGCCGCTGGAGCCGTAGATCTGTTCGAATTCGTCCTGCTTTTCCGGCGTGACTTCGAATTGCCAGATGATCACGTAAGCCATCGCGTTCTCCGTTCAGGTTAGCGGAAGTACTCTCTTTTGGGTGGTACTTTAGTCACGGTAACAGTCCCTATGGAGAGGCTGTTTTGAGCCGGGGCGAGACGTAAACTCAATTTGATAACGTCATCGCCGTGTTGGGTTGCGGCGATGCGGGGCGTCGCCTTGGCCATAAAGTTGCCGTCTCAATCCCGCCTGCCCATTCTATACGTCATCCTTGGTGTGCTCGTTTTCGTCAGCGTAGTTCCCATGTATTTTTACTCGACGCAGGTGGAATCGATCAACCGCTACCGGCTAATCACGAACGAGCGGCTGTTGCAGAACACGGTGACGCGATCGCTGGCGGATGACATTGCGCAGCATCAGCAGTCGTTGCGGATGATGCAGGACAATCTGGCGTCGGCGCTGCAGGTGGCGAGCGGTGGGGACATTACGGCGGATCATGTGGAGGCGCCGGAGCTGCGGGCGCTGCTGGAGCAGTTCGTCTCGTCGAATGAAGATCTGGCGTATGCGACGTTGCTGAATTCGGAGGCGAAGGGGATTTCCGCGGGGCGCATTGCGCCGGATGCGTTTTTGCAGCGCGAGCTGGAGCGGGCGTATGCAGCGGCGCGCGAAGGACGCATATACAACGGCCAGCCGCTGGTGGTGGGGACGGGAAAGAGTTCGCGGACGGTGATGCTGGTGAGCACGCCGATCATGTATCAGCAGCGGTTTGGGGGAATGATCGGGTCGCTGGTGGATTTGCAGTTTCTGATCCGGCGCTTGGATGAAGTGCACCGGAATGGACTGACTCCGTATGTGGTGGACAGCCAGGGACGGCTGGTGGCGGGGGCAACCTCGAACTATGCGACCGGGCAGGACATGACGAAGTTCGAGATCGTGCGGAATTTTGTGGAGCAGGGAAGCAAATCGCAGAATGTTGCGGCCACGCACGAGTTCACGGTGGGAAACGGGAAAAGTGAGGTGGTGATGCTGGGGACGTTCAGTCCGGTGCCGAATCTGGACTGGGCGGTGATTGTGCAGAAGCCGCGCGATGCCGCGTACAGCGGCGTGTTCGAAATGCAGCGGACGGAGCATATTCTGGCGCAGATGGCGGTGGCGCTGGCGGTGGGGATCAGCGTATTTGCGGCGAAGAGGATTACTAATCCTTTGGCGGCGTTGACGCGGTTCAGCCGGGCGATTGCTAAAGGTGATTTTGCGCAACGGGTGCAACTGAAGAGCCGCACGGAGATTGGAGAGCTGGCCGCGACATTCAATGTGATGTCGGAAGAGCTCGAACATTTTGTGCTGGATTTGAAGCGCGCGGCGAATGAGAACCGCGAGCTGTTTATGAGTTCGATCCAGATGCTGGCGGGCGCGGTCGACGAAAAGGACCCGTATACGCGCGGCCACTCTGACCGGGTGACGAAATATTCGGTGATGATTGCGCGGGAGATGGGTATTTACGAGGATTACGTCGAGGTGGTGCGCATTGCGGCGCAGCTGCACGACGTGGGGAAGATCGGGATCGAAGATCGAATTCTGAAGAAGCCGGGTGCGTTGACCAAGGAAGAATTCGAGATCATGAAGACGCACACCACCAAGGGTGCGAATATTCTGAGCCCGGTTGCGCAACTGCGGGACATGATTCCGGGCATCGAGCTGCATCATGAGGCGCTGGATGGGCGAGGTTATCCGCACGGATTGAAAGCTGATGAGATTCCGCTGCTGCCGCGGATTATCGCGGTGGCGGACACGTTTGACGCGGTGACGACGAACCGTCCATACCAGAAGGCGTGCAATATGCAGGAAGCGCTGGTGATCATCAAGAATTTGTCGGGCAAGAGGCTGGACCCGATCGCGGCGAGCGCTCTGGTGGCGCTGTGTGAGCGGGGAGAGATTGAGATTCCGCCATCGATACCGATGCCGATCCCCCGGCCGGAAGAAGGTGTGGTGGTAATTCCAGTGGAAGATCTGCCGTCGGCTGCGGCGCGGGCGGCTGCAGCGGATGCGGCGCCGGCTGCGGCGGCTGCCGGCGTGGTGTAAGGCCTGTTCGTTTCTACTCTTCGCGGCTTGTGGATCCCTCGTTTGCGGCGTGCAATCCTGCGTTCGCCGCTATAATAAAAATTCATCCCTTTTTATGATTCAGACGCTTTTCGGCAGCCTCGACGAGCAACAGAAACCCAGCTTTCTTGACCGCATGAAGGAAGCGGTGACGCGCACGCGCGAGAGCCTGGCGGAGCGGATCGACGATGTGGTTTCGATCGGCAAGGAGATCGATCGAAGCATGCTGGACGATCTGGAAGGCACGCTTCTGGGCGCGGATTTGGGCAGTACGACGACGAAGGAAGTGCTCGGGAAACTGCGCGAGAAGGCGGATCGCAAGCAGATTAAAGACATCGACGAGTTGAAGCGGCTGCTGAAAGAGGAGTTGCTGGCGATTCTGACGACGGCGAATAAGGTTCCGGTGCAGAAAGTGGATGGCAGCGCGGAAGTGATTCTGGTGGTCGGGGTGAATGGGACGGGGAAGACGACGACGATCGGGAAGCTGGCGCAGAATTTTCGTTCGCTGGGAAAGACGGTGTTGCTGTGCGCAGCGGATACGTTTCGTGCCGCAGCCATCGATCAGCTCGAAATTTGGGGGCAGCGGACAGGAACAGAAGTGATTCGAACCAAGCCGGGCGGGGATCCGGCGGCGGTGCTCTTTGACGCGCTGCAGGCGGCGCAGGCGCGGAAGACGGATTTTGTGATTGTGGATACGGCCGGGCGGCTGCATACCAAGTCTAATTTGATGGCGGAGCTCGAAAAGATGCGGCGGACGGCGCAGCGGATAATCCCGGGCGCGCCGCATGAGACTTTGCTGGTGATGGATGCGACGACCGGGCAAAACGGATTGCAGCAGGCGCGGCAGTTTACGGAGTCGGCCGGCGTGACGGGAATTGTTTTGACCAAACTGGATGGGACGGCGAAGGGCGGCGTGGTGGTTGCCATCAGCCGCGAACTGGGATTGCCGGTACGGTATGTTGGCGTGGGCGAAAAGGCGGGCGATTTGCTGCCGTTCGATCCCAAGGATTTTGTAGAGTCGCTGTTCAGCTAGGATTTTTCGCCACGGAGGCACAGAGGATCGTGAAAAAAAATCCTTTCGCTGCCGGCGCAATGAAATAGCGTCCGCGTGATCATTTCCACTGACAATCGACTCGCTCAGCGCGCGCTAGAGTTGGCGCGGCAGGGGATTGGTTTGACTTCGCCAAATCCGTGCGTGGGTGCAGTGGTGGTCGATGCGTCGGGTCAGGTTGTCGGCGAGGGATTTCATACCTGGGATGGCCGGAAGCACGCTGAGATCCTGGCGCTTGAGCAGGCGGGAGAAAAGGCGCGGGGCGGGACTCTTTACCTGAATCTGGAGCCGTGTTCGCACCAGGGGCGCACTCCTCCGTGTGCCGATGCGGTGATTGTGGCTGGGGTTCGACGGGTGGTGGCGAGCATGGCGGATCCTAATCCGAAAGTTAGCGGAGGCGGATTCGAGCGGCTGCGCGCGGCTGGGATTCAGGTTGACGTGGGATTGCTCGAAGCGGAAGCGAAGGCGCTGAATGAATGGTTCGCGCGATATATACGCGATGGCGTACCGTTGGTCACGCTGAAATCGGCGATGACGCTGGATGGCAAAATCGCGCCGCCGCCGGGCGAATCGCAGAAGCCGACGGCACTGGGATCGGCATCGGCATCGGCGGGATACATCACCAGCGAAACAGCGCGGGCCCACGTGCAAGAACTGCGTCATCAGAATGACGCGATTCTGGTGGGAGTGGGGACGGTGATTGCGGACGATCCACTGCTTACCGATCGGAGCGGCCGGCCGCGGCGGCGTCCGTTGCTGCGGGTGATTCTGGATTCGGGACTGCGTCTGCCGCTGGAGTCGCGGCTGGTGAAGACGGCAAACGATGATTTGCTGGTGCTGTGCTCGTTTGCAGAGGAGAAAAAGAAAAAGCAGCTTCTGAATCGTGGTGTGCAGGTGCAACAGATTCCGCGACCGACTTCGGATGGGCATCCCGATCTGCCGACCGTGTTGCAGCATCTGGGCGAGCGCGAGATTACGAGCCTGATGATTGAAGGCGGAGCGACGGTGAACTGGGCCGCGCTTTGGGATGGGATTGTCGACAAGGTTTTTTTGTACTATGCGCCGAAGATTCTGGCCGGGTCGGGAGCGGTGCCGTTCGCGGCGGGGAGCGGGTTTTCGCACATCGCAGAAGCAGCGTATGTGAAGTCGATACAATTGCACCGTTTTGGAGAGGATTTTGCGGTGGAGGGGTATTTGAAGGATCCGTACGAGTAGCTGAAAATCAGCTGCTAGCTTCTAGCTACCCCGTTGAGGTCAATTTATGTTCACAGGAATCATCGAAGAAGTGGGAAAAGTTACGGGCATCACTCATAAGCACGGCAATCGCCGGATGATGGTTACATCGTCGTTGCTGGTCAAAGAACTGCAGCAGGGTGCCAGCATGGCGGTGAGCGGCGTGTGTCTGACTGCGGTTGATATTAAGCCCGGTGCCGTTGGTTTTGATCTAACGGAGGAGACGTGGAATCGCACGTCGTTTTCGCGGATCAAGCAGGGAGCGGAGGTCAATCTCGAGCTTCCCATGCGGGCGGACGGGCGTTTTGGCGGGCATATTGTGCAAGGGCACGTCGACGGCACGGGAACGTTTCTGGCGCTGGATCCAATTTCCGGGACCGATAATTTCTGGTTACGGATCGAAATTCCTGAAGAGCTGGCCCGCTACGTGATCTTCAAGGGGTCGCTGTCGATTGAGGGAATCAGCCTGACCGTCGCGAAAATTGAGGGCAGGCGCGTGGACGTTGCCGTCATTCCGCATACGGTTGAAATGACGAATCTCAAGTCGCTGAAGCGCGGCGATCCGGTGAATCTGGAAGTCGACATGATCGCCAAGTACGTCGAGAAAATGATGAAGGGCAATTCGGAAAACAGCGGGATCACGCTGGAACGATTGGTCGCAGCCGGGTTCTGACACCATACATGCTCTTCTCCGTTGCTAATGGCGCGAGTCAGTAGTATGGTGTTGGGCAAGTTGAGGGGCGCATTTGATGCGAACGAAGATTTGCACGCCACCCCACGACTTGAAAGGTGGAGAGAAATGTTTACCCCCCGAGGACACCAAGGCAGAGCCCCCCTTCACGCATCATTGGCAGTATTTCTCCTGATTGCCCTCCTTACCGCAACGCTGGCTTATGGGCAGTCGACGGTTGGCAGCGGCAGCATCGTCGGCTCAGTCAGCGACCCCAGCGGCGCGGTGGTGGCGGGTGCCAAAGTGACGATCACCAACGTGGCCACCGGACAGACGATCAATCTCAACACAAACCGGGATGGCACGTATAACTCCGGTGCGTTGATTCCGGGGCAGTACAAAGTTCGCGTGGTGGCCAAGGGCTTTGAAGCTTCCGAGACCGGCCTGACGGTTCTGGTGGGCAATACGGCCAATGGCAACGTGAAGTTACAGATCGGTCAGGAAAGCCAGACGGTCGAAGTGCAGACCTCCAGTGTGCAGGTGAACACGGAGCAGGCGACGGTGCAGGGCGTGCTGAACGCAGAGCAAATCGAGAATCTGCCGATCAACGGGCGGAACTTCCTCGACCTGGCGCAGCTGGAGCCGGGAGTGCAGATTCAGGATGGACAGGATTTCGATCCGACCAAGGCAGGTTTTTCGTCGATTTCGTTTGGTGGGCGATTCGGGCGCACGGCGCGGATCGAGGTAGACGGCGTGGACGTTTCGGATGAAACGGTGGGAACGACAACCACCGATATTCCGCAGAGCGGGATTGAAGAGTTTCAGCTCAGCCAGTCGAGCCTGGATCTTTCGAACGAACTGACCTCGTCGGGCGCGGTAAACGTGACTACGCGGTCGGGGACGAACGATATTCACGGACAGGCTTTTGGATTGTTCCGCGACAGCTCGATAGCAGCGGCATTGCCGACGCAGCCGCCTTTGCCGCCGCCGAATTTTCAGAGGTCGCAATATGGCGGGCGGCTGGGCGGGCCGATCATTAAAGATAAATTTTTCTACTTCCTTGACGGCGAGCGGACCGAACAACATGAGCAGGCGCCGGTGCTGGTAGGCGCGCCGTTGTCACAGTTTTCCGGCAACTTTAATGCGCCGTTTGTGGAAGACAACCTGATGGCGAAGGCCGACTATCAGGTCACGAAGACGATGCACGCGTTTTACCGCTTCACCTACTTCAAGAATTCATTGCTGGCGAATGGAGCGGTGGGGTTTTCCGTCTATGACAACAAAGACATCACCCGCACGCACGTGGTGGGCCTGGATT
Organism: Terriglobales bacterium; assembly: GCA_036392935.1. Lineage (GTDB taxonomy): Bacteria > Acidobacteriota > Terriglobia > Terriglobales > Acidobacteriaceae > DASVWZ01. Next base: position 78,161 of record DASVWZ010000300.1, read on the forward strand.
TCAACACCAGCAACAGTTTCACGCACAGCATTCGTTTCGAATATCTGAAGTTCACCAACCAGATTGTGGATGCAACCGTCGGGACAAGTCTTCCACTGGCCAACTATCCGGTCGAGATACAGATTGGCAATACGGGATATTTTTCCGGACCGAATTATCTGGCGCCGCAGAGCACGCTGCAGAGCAATCATCAGATCAAGTACGACGGAGCCAAAACAATCGGGACGCACATCATTCGCTATGGCGGTTCGTACAACCACATTCTGGGCGGCGGATTTGCGTCGTTCAACGGAATTGCGCCGTTGGTGATTTCGGGATTCTCGCAGCAGTCAACGACATTTCCGCAGACTGGACCGTTTCCAGGCGGGGCGTCGAACCCGTTGAATTATCCGGTGGAAACGGTTTACATCGGGAACGGACAAGGCTTTTCGACGACACAATCGGCATTCGGTTACCCCGGCGGCGGAATTGTGGATAACCGCCTGGGCGCATACGTGGGCGACTCGTGGAAGATCAAGCCGAATATTACTGTCACCTATGGATTGCGCTATGTTCGCGACACAGGGCGGACGGACAGCCAGATTGCGCCGATCCCGGAGATCAACGCGTTGCTGCCAGGCTACGGGAATGCGGTGCGCCAACCCAATCTGAATTTTGCGCCGCAGTTGGGCGTGGCGTGGGACCCGCATAACAACGGGAAGACGGCAATTCGCGCCGGCATCGGATTGTTTTATGAGAACGCCATCTGGAACAACGTGGCATTTGACGGAGCGTATAGGCTGAGGACGGGATCATTCAATCAGACGCCGACACCGTGCGTGAATATTAACCAACCGCAAAATGTACCGGTGCCGGGAGGGACGCTGCCGCTGGCAACGTTCTGCGGCGATTCGGCGGGAAATCCGGTGGCCATCGGGACGGTCGCCAATGAGATTGCCGCGTACCAAAAAACCTACCAGTCTTTGATCAGCTACAACCCCAGCACTCCGAACCCGAACTATATCGGTACCCTGCTCGCTCAGGGTTTGGGGATGGGAACTACCGCGTCGATGTTCAATCCCGACTATCACACGCCGCGATCGGTGCAGATGAATTTCGGAGTGCAGCACGAGATAAAGCCGGGGATGGTTTTGACGGCTGATTTCGTGCGCAATGTGCAGACGCATTATTTGCTGGGGATCGATGCGAACCACGCCGGCGATGCGCGGTACTTTGACAAGTCAGCTGCGCTGCAGGCGATCAATGTCACCAATGGGCAATTCGGATGCGGACCCGGGGTTATCCAAATTCAATGCGCGATCAATAACGGCGCGACGATGGCTGCCTATGCCGGAAACGGGTTGACCTCCTCGGCGGATTTTGATGTTACCTGTCCGAACACGGTCAACGGATTCGGCTATCCCTGCGCGTTTGGGGGAATTAATCCGAATGCGCCGCCGATGCCTTTTCTTAACTCGGTAGGACGCTCGGTCTATAACGGGTTGCAGATGAAGCTAGTGCAAAATGTAAAAGACCCGGTCCGCTATGTGCATTACCTGAATTTCCAGGTATCGTATGCGCTCTCACGATTTGAAAATACGGGCGGGGGCAGCGGCGACAGCCCGGCGGCTTCCGATCAGGACTTCATCATTGAGTCGCTCGACAACAATAACCCGAACCGGTTCTTTGGGCCGTCGGTGCTGGACCGCACGCATCAACTGTCGTTTGGCGGGTATGCCGATCTGCCGGCGAATTTTCAGCTCAGTTTGATCGGGCATTTCTGGAGCCCGCTGGCGGTTTCGGTGGTAGTGCCGGCGACGGGAATTGGACCGGGAGAAATTTTCCGGACGGATTTTACGGGTGACGGCACGGTGCAAGACCTGGTGCCGGGCACGCGGGTGGGAAGCTTCGACCGCGACTGGCACGCGAGCGGGCTGAACAACCTGATCAACAGTTTCAACGCCAATTATGCAGGTCAGGCTACGCCCGCAGGGCAGGTGTTGATCAACAATGGGTTGTTCACGCTGACGCAACTGCGGGAGATGGGCGATGGTGTGATTCCGCAGCTGCCGCTGGCGCCGCCGGGGCAGGTGAACCTGGCGTGGCTGAAGGCATTCGATATGAAGTTGAGCTGGACGTATAAATTCATGGAGCGGTTCTCGATTGAGCCGAGCGCGGGCTTCTACAACTTGTTCAACTTCGCGAACTTCGATCTGCCGTCGGCGACTTTGAATGGGTTGCTGACGGGTTCGGTGGGGCAGATCAACGGGACGAACGCGATCGGGCACAATGTTGACCGCGTGGGGGTGGGAACGGGCGTGTTCGCGCTGGGCTCTCCGCGGCAGCTTGAGTTCGGCTTGCAGTTGGACTTTTAGAGGGTTGGTCAGGGTTTAGTTCGGACCACTCATTCGCGGGAGCGGGTGAGTGGTTTTTGTTTGGGGTTTGGAGGTGGTGAGAAGACACAGAGGCGTCACGGAGGGGTGCGGCGAAGGCCTCTAAAATCGCACGCAAAATATTGATTCTAAAGGGGCAGGTATGCGTCATATCGAGTTAACTTATTGATAGCAAATGGTTTAGATATCAAAATATAGAAAACATTGGAGTTAGAGGTGGAATTTGGGGTCTTGGCGAGATCGCTGAATCGATGATAGTCGTCTTGACATCTATTGTTATAACGACTACTTTTAAGCCGTTATGATGAGCGAAAAGAAGAAAAGTGGGATGGGGAAGTGGCGAAAGCCAGGTGGCCTGGAGGAAGAGGTGTTCGTCAGCGTGCTAAGGACGGGCGACGTGCTTTCGCGGAAGGTGGAGGGGGTGCTGAAGGCGGCGGACATCTCGCCGACGCAGTACAACGTGCTGCGGATTTTGCGGGGTGCGGCGGAGGGGTTGCCGTGCAAGGAGATTGGCAACCGGATGATCAGCCGGGATCCGGATATTACGCGGTTGCTGGACCGGCTGGAGAAGCGGAAGTTGATTTCGCGAAAGCGGGAAACCAAAGACCGGCGGATGGTGCTGACGCGGATCACTGACGCGGGGATGAAAATGCTGGCGGAGCTGGATGAGCCGGTTTTGCGGGCGCACTGGCGGACGCTTGGTCATCTGGGTGAGCAGAAGCTGGGTAGTCTGCTGAAGCTGCTGGCGGAGGCGCGGCAGGGTTAAAACAAGCCGTCAGCCATCGGCGGTCAGTAAAACCTGAGGTTTTGGATGGAGTGGGGTCGGGCCGTCGAATTTTTTGTGAACTTAGTCGTTATAACGAGCATCTGTAAGGGCGGTGGGCTTGGGAAAGTCAAAAGCATTAACCACAGAGGACACAGAGGACCACAGAGGTATGGAAAAGACTTAACCGCAAAGGGCGCTAAGCAAGGCCGCGAAGGACGCAAAGAACGGCCAGGATTTTGGCCGTGAAGGACACGTAGGAACCTGAAGGAAAGTCAAAAGCTTTAAGCACAGAGGGCACAGAGGACCACAGAGAAAAGCAGAGCAAATCAGATAAGGAGAAAGATTATGAATGCAGTGGTGAAACCGGAAGTGACGACCAGCACATGGAATATCGATCCCGCACATACGAATGCGCAGTTCAAGGTCAAGCATTTGATGATCTCGAACGTGAAGGGTGAATTCACCTCGGTGAAGGGCAAGGCGGAGATCAACGACGCCGACATCACCAAGTCGTATGTGGAAGCGACGATCGATACGACGTCAATCAATACGCGGGAGCCGCAGAGGGATGCGCACTTGAAGAGTGCGGATTTCTTCGATGTGGACAAGTATCCGACGATGACGTTCAAGTCGACGAGGATTTCGCGCGAAGGCGAAGATGAATTGGGCGTGGAAGGCGAACTCACGATTCACGGAGTCACTCGCAAGGTGGTGTTCGATGTGAAAGACCTAACGCCGCCGGCAAAGGATCCGTGGGGGAATACGCGGTTTGGATTTGAAGCGACGACGAAGATCAACCGGAAGGATTTCGGGTTGACCTGGAATGCGACGCTGGAGACCGGCGGCTTCATGGTGGGCGACGAGGTGACGATCACGCTGGACGCGGAGTTTGTGAAGGCGTAAGAGGCAGGCGATGAATCGTTGGGCTGCGGCGAGCATCAAAATAGTGCCGTAGGTATAGGAAGAAGGAAGATATGTCACTTAGACCAGTAAAACAAGTAATTCAAACGACGCCGACGCTGGAGGGAGCGGGGGTGAAGCTGCAGCGGGCGTTTGGGTTTGGAAAAACCAAGGAGTTCGATCCGTTTCTGTTGCTGGACGATTTCCGCAACGACAATCCGGCGGATTATCTGAAGGGATTTCCGTGGCATCCGCACCGGGGGATCGAGACGATCACGTATGTGCTGGCGGGATCGGTCGAACACGGTGACAGCCTGGGCAACAAAGGAAAGATGGGCGCGGGCGACGTGCAGTGGATGACGGCGGGCAGTGGGATTCTGCATCAGGAGATGCCGAAGGGCGACAGGCAGGGGCGCATGCACGGATTTCAGCTGTGGGCGAACCTGCCGGCGTCGCTGAAGATGACCGATCCGCGGTACCAGGATATTCCGTCGAGCGCGATTCCGGAGGTGACGGATGATGACGGCACGAAGGTGCGCGTGATCTGCGGGGACTTCTGGGGGAAGAAAGGGCCGGTCGAAGGCGTGGCGGCTGATCCGAGTTATGTGGATGTTTCGGTTCCACCGAACCAACACAAGCGGTTGAAGATCGAGCATACGCGGAACGCGTTTGCTTACGTGTTCGCGGGGTCGGGAACGTTCCGGGATGCGTCGACGCCGCGCGCGGTGTTGACGGAGAAAGTCGACATGCCGGATGCGAAGCCGGTGTATGACGTCAGCAATCACTCACTGGTGCTGTTCGATCGGGGCGATGAGATCACGGTGCAAGCGGGGCCGGAGGGGTTTCGGTTTCTGCTGGTTTCCGGCAAGCCGATTGAGGAGCCGGTGGCGTGGTACGGGCCGATCGTGATGAACACGCAGGCGGAGCTGAAGCAAGCGATGTCGGAGTTGCAGGCGGGGACGTTTATTAAGCACGGGTGAGGGCGAGCCGTCAGTTGTCAGTCGTCAGTCGTCAGTCGTCAGTCGTCAGTCGTCAGTCGTGCCGCTTTAGATGCAGCCGCGAAAAGCAGAAGCGCTAACCACAGAGGAACGCAGAGCGGGGCGTCGTTCGGTGGGAACGGCGGCCTGTGCTTTTTGGATCGGGCAGCTTAGCTAGAATCGACAAAATCTGAAACCGCAAAGGACGCGAAGGTTGCGCGAAGGGCGCAAAGTCCGGGCGATGGAGGTGTGAGCTTGCCCGGACTGAGAAAACAGCAGATTCCTCGCACGTCCTCGCCTGCGGCTACGGACGGCTCGGAATGACAACGGGTGGGGAATGAATACGGCACGGCTAAAGCCGTGCCCTTTCGTTTTTATTGTGGGAGGTTGGAGAGGCGGCAGACGAAGCCCCAGCCGCCGCCGAGCTCGCTGATGGCGAGCACCAGTTCATTGCTACCCTTCTTTAACGGCAGATAGACGGCGTCATTTTCGGGGTTGACGATGCCGAGAAAGCCGGGATCGCGGAAGCCCTGCGCGCTGCGGCCGCGGTAGAGGATTTGTCCATTCAAGAAGACGCTGACATCGTCGCTGTAGCCGATTTCGAGCTTCTTGATTTGGTCGCGATCGGAATCGATGGTGGTGCGAGCGTAGAGCATCTTCATGCCAGGCTGGGGATCGAGGCGTTTGGAAAAATTTCCCTGAAATGTGACCGTAGGGTGCGGTGCGTCGCGGTAACGGTAGAGGGCTACTAATCCGGGCGGTTCGGCTTCGACATCCTGCCACTGGATGGCGGCGGCTTCGGTGGGAGAAAGCGGATGCTCGAGATTGCGAGCGAGGGCGTCGTAAGAAGGCGAGATGGACCACTTCGTGATCGTGTTCGGCGGCATGGGCGGAAGATGGCGCTGGAAGGGCGAATCAGGGGTGGGGCGGACTTCAAAGTTGGAAAAATAGGTATCGCCGAAGAGCACGTAGAGGGCGAGCTGGCCTTTTTGAACGCCGGTCTTGAGATCGTCGATGACGAGCGCGGGAGTGGTCATGTCTTTGACGTAGAGTGTGGCTTGCGCGCCGGTGACGGCGAGGCGTAGGTGAAACCATTCTTCCTTGGGGATGTCGACTGCGGCGGTGAATCCGGGGCCGTTGTAGAGCTGCCAGTTGGCTCCGGTGTTGAAGACGGGTGTGTACTGGATGGCGTCGGGGAGTCCGGATTTGTGAGGGCGAAGGTAGACCCATTCGGCGGTTGCGCCGTCGTTGAGGACGCGGAATTGGAGGCCGAAGAATCCGCGCTTGCCGGAGGTGGCGACGTCGAAGTCGATGACGGCGTCGCGCATTTCGAAATCCTTGAGCACAGCCGCGCCGCCGTTGAGCCAGAGACATTTGCGGCCGAGATATTCGGCGGGTTTGGCGTTGTCCTGAAGATCCCAGCGAGGGGAATCGGGAGGGACGGAAATGGTTGGCGCGGTTTGCGCTGAGGCGGCAACGGCGAGAAACGCGCAGGCGAGAACGAATCGAATGATTGGCGTGAGCATAGGTTAGGTGTGCTGGGCGAAGAGCCATTTGAGGAGTTCGGGCTCGGTGTAAGCCCACTCCCAGACATTGTGATCGACGGCTTCGTACTCGGTATAGAGAGGATGTCCTCCGGCTTTGCGGCGGGCAGCGATGCGATCGCGGGAGATGGAGACGGGGACGGTCTGATCGGCGGCGCCGTGGAAACACCAGACGGGAGTGGCGAGCGAACGGGCAGGGTCGTCGAGCGAGGGGCTGCCGCAGAGAGGAACAGCGGCGGCGAAGAACTTTTCGCGGTTGGTGAGCATGTTCCAGACGCCGGCGCCACCCATGGATTGTCCGGTGACGTAGATGCGGTGGGGATCGATGGGCAGCTCGCGGCAGAGTGTGTCGACAAGCGCGAGGGCGACACGAGAGCCATCACCGAGGCCGGGCAATTGCTTTGCTTCACCTTCGGTTTGGGTGAGATCGTAGCGGCACCATCCGCGATCGGTTTGCGGGGCGATGACATAGCAAGGGAAGTTTTTCTGATTTTCGGGAAGCAGGAAGACGCGGGTACCGAAGACGTTGCCGAAGCTGAGTTGTTTGAGGTTGTCGTCGCCGAGTCCGCCGCTGCCGTGAAGGTAGATGACGAGGGGGAGCTTGCCGGTGGCTGAGGGGCGGTAAAGGCGGTAGGGCATGGTCCAGTCACTTTTGAAGGTGCGGGCTTCATAGAGCTTTTCAAGGCCGTCGGATTTTTTCTGGAAGGCTTCGATCAGGGCGCGGCGTTGGGGTGAAGTGGGCGCGCCGGGTGCGAGGGGCGGGGTGGGATCGGTTTTGGAGTTTGGGGATTCGGCGGCAAGGCTTGAGAAGTTGGGTGCGAGGCGAGCGGCAAACAGCCCGGCGACAGAGGCTGAGGTCAACAGGCGGACTGCATCACGGCGTGTGATCATCTATCCTCCCGGTTTTGAGGTGCGCACTCATAATTATGGACGGGCGAGCGGGGAAATGGGGAGCAGGGGTGGGGACGCGCTCCGACAGCTGGCAGCTGCGCTCAGCGAAAAAATCTGAAATCGCAAAGGACGCCAAGGTTGCGCGAAGGACACTGAGTTTGCAACCGGGGAGCCAGCAGATTCCTCGCGCGTCCTCGCCTGCGGCTACGGACGGCTCGGAATGACAATGTATGGGGGATCACGGTTTCTTAAGAGAAACGGCCAGGAATTGCTTCCTGGCCGTTTGGTTTTTTCTGGCGTCTGAACGCTAGAAGTGGAATGCGCCGAACAGGTCACTCAACGCCGGGCCATTGACTGGAACATAGGGGTTGCCAGGTTTGGTGACCGGGTTGGGGAAATTGTCGCGGCTGCGGTAGGTGATGGTGCCGATGTTCCAGTTGCGCTCGATGAATTTGTCGATGGAAACGTGGTCGGCATAGTCGTGAGTGATGTGACCGCCGGTCGAGTACTTGGAAACGACCAGCAGCGGGATGCGGGTGCCATCGCCGAAGAAGTCAACGGGCTGCACGTAGCCGGAGTCATAGTAACCCCCGCCTTCGTCGAAGGTGATGAAGATCGCGGTGTCATCCCAATATGGCGAGTTCTGCACCATATCGATGATCTTCTTGCAGTAGAGTTCGAAGACGTTGAGCTTCGAGGAGGATGGGTGACCGTCGGAGTAGCCGCTGGGCTTGGTGATGGAGACGGCGGGCAAGGTGCCAGTGGCGATGTCGGAGTAGAGGTTGAGCACGTCCTGAATGTGTTCTGAAACCTGCGCCGGGTTCGACATGATGGCCGTGTCGTACTGGAACGGGTTGCAGATGTTGCAGTATTCGTCGGCATTGGGGCCGTTGGTTCCGTAGTTCAACTGGTATGGGTCGTTGACGTAGTTGTTCCAGTGATCGCCGTAGTACTTCCAGGAAATGTTGCTGGCGTTGAGGTTGGTGCCGATGCTGGCCACCGAGGACGGCGGAAGCGTGAACGGCGTGTTGTTGACGTTGTGGTCGATGTAGGCGTTCTTACCGTTGCCGAACCAGCCGGGGTTGTAGTTGTTGAGGAGGTAGTAGTGGCCGGGTTCGCAGTGCGGGTCAACGCCGATGTTCTTCAAGTAACGGACGACGGGGCCGACTCCGGGCTGCTTGGTATCGAAGCAGTTGCTGTACGATCCGCCGCCGTAGACCGCAGAACCGTAGCCGCCGCCACCGTAGCCATCCTGCTTCCACCAGTTGTTGGTGTTCGACTGCGTATTCGGGTCTTCGACTTCGGCGACCACGCCGGCGTTGGGCGTGCCCTTCCACACTTCCACGTTGTTGGGTGGTGTGGCGGGGAGTCCGTTGGAAGAGCTGAACCAGAGGGCATCGGCGTGGCCGAGCATGATGTGATTTGCGCCAGTGCCACCGAGAACGGACTGGTGGAAGTTGTCGCTCATGGTGTATTTGTCGGCGAGGCTGTTGAAGTAAGGAGCATCGCCCTGCTGCACGTTGTAGAAGGCGAGCGAAGTGGACCCTTCGCCGGTGGTCTGTGCGTCAGGAATATTGGGGTTGTAGTTGTAGGTGAAGCAGGGAGTCTGACCACCGTTTTCGGAGCAGAGCGGCGGCTGCGTGTTGCCGTTGTTGCCGGCGCCGATGGAGACTTCCACATAGGAGAACAGTTGTGCGTTGCAACCAGAGGGATTGTTGGGGGTGGCGCGGGATGCGGAGCAATTCAATTGCTGCTGCATCTGGTAGAAGCGATGGACCGGGCTGGCAGCGTACGCGTTGTAGGGGAAGGTGGAAGCGTTGGTGATCTGGAACGGGCCAGCCGGCAAGGTGTTGACGTCGGCGATACGAGTGTCCGGCGTGCGGCTGGTTTGTCCAGTACCGCCGCTGGCCAAAGCTGCGCCCTGGCCGGCGGGCAATCCGGGTTCGGAAACTTCAGCGCACTGAGCCGGAGTGAGCGAAGGCTGTGAGGGGCAGGCGGGTGATCCGGAGAAATAGCCGTACTGTTCGGACGGGCCGCCCGCGAGTGGCGAGGGCAGAGTGTTGTTGGGGTATTCCTGCGTGGGCGGGCTCAGTTCGAAGACATCCGACTGAGTAGCGAACAACTGCTGGGCCTGGCTGAAATTCGGGCCAGGAATGGCGTTTTTGCTGCCATCCAATGCGATGATGCCTTCGGAGAGCAGGTTGTTGATCTTGTCCGCGCTCTTCGGCACGTAAGTGGCGAAAACGTGATCGAAGCTGCGATTTTCGCCGATGATGACGATAACGTGCTTGATCGGGGTGACGGTCTTGGCGTCCGCCGGCTTGACGGGTTTGGGTTGAGCCGCGCTGGCGAAGGGCGCGCAGATGGCAAATTGGGCCACAGCAAGTGTTGCCAGCCCAAAGCGCAAATAATGCACTCCCTTTGAGACAACAGATGTGAGACTCATTGTTCCTCCTGTTTTTTTCTTCGGTTCGTGTTGCTGTTGGTTTGGTCGCCGAAGGAATTTGGCGCGTTCGCTGGAGCCGTATGTTTGCAGCTTACGGTTCGACGCGAATCAACCCCATCATTCCTCCGTCTTCGTGTTCTAAAAGGTGGCAGTGGTACAGAAAGTCGCCGATGGTGTTGGGATCGCGGAAGTCCATCCGCACCACCACGCGCGGGTACGCCAGTGTTCTGCCGATGTAGTAGGGAACGTTGACGGTATCGCGGAGAAAGGGTTCGCTGACGGGCCGGCCGCCGTATTCAAGCAGCAGGAAATGCAACTGATGAATGTGGAAAGCGTGCAGCTCGCTGGAGCGATTTTCGATAATCCAGTCTTCCGCCGTGCCCTGTTTAACGGTGATGTTGGGAACGCCGGATTTGGGATCGAAGACTTGCGGCGTTTGGCCATCGACGGTCAGGTAGAACTCGGTGGCGCTGTTGGGATTGTTGGGTTCGAGGAGTTTTTCAGAGAAGTAAAGATGGCGGGTGCGGACAGGGGTTACGCTTCCGAGCCAGGGAAGTTGCGAGGGGGCCAGCGGTTTGGGCGTTGCGTCGAGCTGGATGGTGGGTTCGGGCGCGTCTTTCGATGCCGTAATGGTTGCCAGTGTGCGATTGGGGTCGTTTTCGCCGCCGGGGCCGGTATCGACGGTTCGGGTTACGAGAAGCGCGGGGACGCCTTGCGGTGGGCCTTTGACGATGAATTCGACGCGCGCTCCGGGCGGGACGCCAAGGTGGTTCTGCCAATCGATGAAATCGGCTGCGAGGCCGCTGGTGTTGAGGGGAACACCATCGATTGCGACCAAACCGAGTTGCTGCGGCTGGCGATCGAAGAGAACGGCGAGATTAAGGTAAGTGATGCCTGAGGCGTTGACGACTCGCCACAGCTGCTGCTCGTCAGGCTTCATTTCGATGGAGGCAGGCGGGTAGTCGGGGTAGGGTACGGGGACAAAATTGATGGAGAGATCTTTGGCGGGCTTGCCGAATCCGGTGCCGGTGTTGGCGGCGTCGCCGTCGCGGTCGAAAAGCATTTTGGGAACGACGGGTTCTGATTTCGATGGCGGCGCATCGGGATTGAGCAGATTTTGATCGCGGATGATGAGGACGCGTTCGGGCAAACCGGCGACGGCTTTATCGGCGCGCTCGAGGCCTTCGACGATAATCGCGCCGGAAGCGCCACCGAGGACCTGCTCTTTGGTGAATCCATGAATGTGGGGGTGATACCAGTAGAGGCCGGGTGGGGAACTATCTGGAATCCGGAAGCGGTATTCGAAGGGCTTGTCTCCGGGTTGGATTGAGGTGTGGATGACGTCATCCTGGTGACAGGTGGGAGGGATGGTCAGGCCGTGAAAGTGGAGGTTGGTAGACTGGCGCGTCATTGTTCCGCTGGCGCTGCACAGGTTTTTGTCGATGTTCATCTCCATTTGCATGGGCTGCGCAGCGGAGGGTCCGTCGAAACTGGCGAGGGCGTTTTTTAGAGTAAGGACGACGAGGTCGCCGGGGTTCACGCGAAGGGTGGGCGATTCGTTGCCGGCGGAATCGATGAAGCAGTAGCGGGTTGAGCCGTCTTTTTGCTTTTGGTTGTGAGCGGTGAGGTCAAGTTTCAGCACACCGTTAAGGCTGCGAAGATTCTCGGGATCAGTGACGAGGCTGCCGATGGAGGGGCGCGGGCAGATCTCGGAGCGAGACTGCGCAAGCAGCGCCGGCGGCGAAGCGGCGAAGCAGGCACAGGCGAACAGAATTGTGAGGATCCGAAAGGCCGCACAATGCGGCCCGATAAACTTCATTCGATTTCCTTTGAGCAGAGGCGTTCAACGCCATCCCCAGCGGAACAAGATTGCCACTTGAATGTGACGACAGAGCCACAGAGAGATTAATGTTCGTTAAATCGATTGAAGAGCGGTGTACGGGAAATACTGTAGGGCGTCCGTTGGGCTGCGTGGCGAGCCGCGGCGCGGAATGCAGAAGTCAGAAGTCAGAGTGCAGGACGGCTCAGCGGAGTTCGGCGATGTTCAATTCGTCGAGTTCGAGGAATTCCTGAATCAGGGGGTGGTTGCTCTTTTCCATTTCAGAGTAGGTGCCGAAGAACAGGACCTTGGCATCGCTGAGGAAGACGACGCGGTCGGCGAGCTTTTTGGCCAGGCGCATGTCGTGGGTGACGACGACGCTGGTGAGTTTGAGTTGTTCTTTGAGGCGCTTGATCAGATCGCCGAGTAACTGGGCCATTAAAGGATCGACCATGGTGGTCGGCTCATCGTAGAGAACGCACTCGGGCTGGGCGGCCAAAGCGCGGGCGATGGCTACGGAACGTTTCATGCCGGTAGAAAGATCGGAGGGCATGAGTTCGGCCATGTCGCTGACTCCGACCATTTCGAGCATGCCGGAGACCACCTGCTCGATCTGGTCTTCGGTGAGATCGCCGCGTTCACGGAGCGGGAAGGCGACGTTTTCGCCGACGCTGAGGGAGTCGAAGAGCGCGCCGTTCTGAAAGACCATGGTGACTTTCTTGTTGACCGCTTCCATTTGCTCTTCGGTGAAGTTGGTGATGTCTTCGTAGGCGACGATCACGCGGCCGCGATCGGGCTTGAGAAATCCCATGATGTGATAGAGCGAAACCGATTTACCGACGCCGCTTTTGCCGAGAATGCAGACGGTTTCGCCGGCGGTGACACTGAAGCTGACATCTTCGAGGACGTGATGCGAGCCGAAGGATTTATAGACATGCTGGAAGTCGATGTAGGGGCGATTGGCATTGGCTGGATCGCTCGCGGGATGGTCGTTAACCGGATGATCTTTGTTAAGAAGATCTTCCGCACTCATCAGATCCTTGAGGGGATCTTTGCCGGGAAGATCGTTCTTTTGGGGATCGGCGGGCGGGTTTCCGTTGGTGGGCATGCGATGCGTTTCAGACCGATGGTTCGATCATAACCGATGCCGGGCTTGTTCCCAGTCTTCGGGGGTGTTGAGGTTGCGGAACAATTCGGGTGAGAATCCGGCGCGATCAATTTCGGCGTCGTTGACGATGCTGACTACGACGGAAGGATAGACGGCGTCGATGCGGTTGTTGCCATCGCGAAGCGCGGCTTGCGCATGATCCCGAAAGGTTTTGCGGTAAACCGCGCACAGGGGTTGCCAACGGCCGTCGAGGCGGGGAACGGTAACGACGGCATCGGATTCGGCTGAGCGGGAAGTGAGGTAGTGGAGAAAAGAGGCGTTCATGAAAGGCAGGTCGACGGCGAGGATGAGGTTGCGGTCGGTCGAGGTGGCGCCCAGGGCTGAGTAAATTCCGCCGAGGGGGCCGCATTGCGGAATGACATCTTCGATGACGCTGCCGAAGGGCGCGAATTTTTCCATACTGCCGACGATGTGAACCTGGG
>DASVWZ010000301.1:0-5171 GCA_036392935.1 Terriglobales bacterium
GGCTTGCGCCCGGCCGATGGCGGTAGGCAGTCGGTCCTTCTGGGTTGAAGCTTTTTGAGCAGCGGCAGCATCAAATTATTACCGCTGTTGCAGGCTTCATCCAGGTGACGGTGGCCAATGGCTTCGGCCAGGGGCTCCTGCAACAGGTTGGCAGACTGTTCCGCGGGCAGGGCGGAACGGGAACAGGCCTTAAACTACTGGCGCGGAAACGACACAATTCAACTCAGGCCAAGCGCTTTGATCGGCGCCCGTGGGGAGTCGCGTCCCTGTGGGCCCGAGCTTATTGGTCGGAATTCCGCTCCGCATTCTGCAACACGAAACTCTGCAGGTAACGTCCGGTTTTAAGGCGCGGCCCGGTTCGCGCCCCGCGTTAGCGGTTTCCGCAGCCCACGGCTGCGAATAAAGATTGGGAGTCTCTGAATGGCGAAAGATAACGCATTCCGTACACGCTTTGATTTCTCAAAAATTCCAGCAACCATCCAAATTCCGAACCTGATCGAGGTCCAGAAGCGGTCCTACGAGCGCTTTTTGCAGATGGACCGTTTGCCCAGCGAGCGCGACGATGCCGGCTTGCAGGCGGTTTTTCAGTCGGTATTTCCGATTGACGACTTCCGCCGGCAGTCTGAACTGGCGTTCGTCGACTATGCCATCGGCGACTGGTCTTGCAAGTGCGGACACCTGAAAGGTCTGCACCATCTCCGCACCACCTGCAAAAGCTGCGGATCGACGGTGATTACCGACCCGTTCCATCCGGGTGAGGTGCTGTGCCAGAAATGCGGCACGTACAACGCCAACACGCCGGATTTCTGCAACAAGTGCGGCGATCCGGTTGGGTTGCAACTGAAGAATGAAGCCGCCGAATGTGAGGAAAAGGGAGCGACCTACTCTGCACCGCTGAAGGTCACGATGCGTCTGACGATCTTCGACAAGGACGCGGAGACGGGGAATCGCTCGATTCGCGATATCAAAGAGCAGGAAGTGTTTTTCGGCGATGTGCCGCTAATGACCGAAAACGGCACGTTCATTATCAATGGCACCGAGCGCGTGATTGTGAGCCAGTTGCACCGTTCGCCGGGCGTGTTTTTCGAGACGGCAAACAATCGCACCTACTTCCTGGGGAAGATCATCCCCTATCGCGGATCGTGGGTTGAGTTCGAATACGACCAGAAAAACGTTCTGTACGTGCGCATTGACCGCAAGCGCAAGTTCCTGGGAACGATTTTCTTGCGCGCACTCGGCCTTCGCTCAAGTGAAGACATCCTGCGCGCGTTCTATACGGTGGATCGGCTGGTGATCCGCGACAAGAAGCTTTACTGGACGCTCGATGCTGACGCGGACAAGCCGACCAACCTGCTCGGCATGAAGCTGGCGCACAGCATTAAAAACAAGTCCGGAGACGAAATTGCGCACTCGGGACGCCGTTTGAATGCGGCGACGCTGAAAGAAATTCACAAAGCCAAGATCAACGAGATTGAAGTCGATATCTCCGATCTGGAAGGCGCGTTCGTGGCCGGAGACGTGGTTGATACCACGACCGGCGAGGTTTTGCTCGAAGCGAACTCGGAACTGACTGCCGACAAGCTTTCGAAGATTCTCGAGACCAACGTGGTGGAGTTGAGCCTGTTCTTCCCCGAGCGCGATGACGTGGGCACGGTGATCAGCGCGACCTTGCGCCGCGATTCGGTGAAGACGCCGCAGGAGGCGTTGATCGAAATCTATCGCAAGCTGCGACCTGGCGACCCACCGACGCTCGATACCGCCACCGCGTTGTTCCATGGCATGTTCTTTGACCCGCGCAAGTACGATTTCTCGCGCGTGGGCCGCTTGAAGTTCAACATCAAGCTGTTCGAAAAGGCAGAAGCTACGAGCCTCGACCGGCGGACGCTGGATCCGGACGATTTCTACGCGACCATCCGCTATTTGCTCAAGCTGCGCAAGAATATCGGCATTGTGGATGACATCGATCACCTGGGCAACCGGCGCGTACGCGCGGTCGGTGAACTGCTGGAAAATCAGTTCCGTATCGGCCTGGTGCGTATGGAGCGGGCGATCAAAGAAAAAATGTCCGTCTACCAGGAAATGTCGACGGCCATGCCGCACGATCTGGTCAATGCCAAGCCGGTAATGGCTGCGATCCGCGAGTTCTTCGGATCGTCGCAGCTATCGCAGTTCATGGACCAGACCAATCCGCTGTCGGAGATTACGCACAAGCGGCGTCTTTCGGCGCTCGGGCCGGGCGGTCTGTCACGTGAGCGCGCGGGATTCGAAGTCCGCGACGTTCACCCCACTCACTACGGACGTATCTGTCCGATTGAGACGCCGGAGGGTCCGAATATTGGCCTGATCTCGTCGCTGAGCTGCTACGCGCGGATCAACGATTACGGCTTCATCGAATCTCCGTACCGGCGCGTGAAAAACGGGCGGGTGGTGGACTACGTCAGCATTGTGAATGCCGGCGACAGCGATTTCAAAGTCGGCGATCACCTCGAAAAACATGAGATCGAGAAGATCAATGCCGATCTGAAAGACCGCCGCAAAAAGATGGCCGAGTTTGAGCCGTTCTCGTTCTATCTTTCGGCGTGGGAAGAAGACCGGCACGTGATCGCGCAGGCCAACGTCGAACTCGACGACAAGGGCCGCATCGTGAACGACCTGGTGAATGCTCGCAAGGCCGGCAACTTCGTGCTGGTGAGCAAAGAAGAAGTCGATTACATCGACGTCAGCCCGAAACAATTGGTGTCCGTTGCGGCTTCGCTGGTTCCGTTCCTTGAGCACGATGACGCGAACCGCGCTCTGATGGGCGCGAACATGCAGCGCCAGTCGGTTCCTTTGCTTCGCGCTGAGGCTCCGATTGTCGGCACCGGTATGGAAGGCGTTACGGCGCGTGACTCAGGCGCCGTGGTGCTGGCGCGGCGCAACGGAATGGTGGACTCAGTCGATTCGGAACGGATTATTGTTCGAGTTGAGGGCGAGCACCATCCCGGTCAGCTTTCACGCGAAGTGGGCAGCGACATTTACCAGCTGACGAAATTCAAGCGTTCCAACCAGAACACTTGCATCAATCAGAAGCCGGTGGTGCACAAGGGCCAGCGCGTGATGAAGGGCCAGGTGATCGCGGACGGTCCTTGCACGGATCGCGGCGAGCTGGCGCTGGGCCGGAACGTGCTGGTGGCGTTCATGCCGTGGCGCGGATACAACTTCGAAGACGCGATTCTGGTCTCCGAAAAGCTGGTCAAAGAGGATTACTACACTTCGGTCCACATCGAAGAGTTCGAGCTGGAATCGCGCGACACCAAGCTCGGTCCTGAAGAAGTCACGCGTGATATTCCGAACGTCAGCGAATCGATGCTGCGGAATCTTGATGAAGCCGGCGTGATTCGGATCGGTGCGACGGTGAAGCAGGGCGACATTCTGGTGGGCAAAGTCACGCCGAAGGGCGAGACGCAGCTCACGCCGGAAGAAAAGCTGCTACGCGCGATCTTTGGTGAAAAGGCCGGCGACGTGCGCGACGCATCGCTTTACTGCCCGCCGGGCATTGAAGGCGTGATCGTCGATGTAAAGATCTTCTCTCGCAAAGGGCAGGAAAAAGACGAGCGCGCGAAGGCCATTGAAGGTGGCCAGATCGCCAAGCTCGAAAAGAACCTGTCGGACGAAATCCGAATTCTCACCGACGAGCGGTTGAAGCGTCTGGAGAACATCCTCGGCGGCAAGGTCGTTCAGGCCGATGTCCACGATGAGCGCACCAACAAGCGCTTATTGACCAAGGATACCGTGCTCGACCGCGACACCATCGAGCGAATTTCGACGCGCAACCTGAAACGCATTAAGTATGCGGATAAGGACCCGCGCGTGAACGAGCAGATCGATGAGATCGAAGAGATGACTTCGCGCCAGATCGATGTGCTCAAAAAGATCGTCAACGAGAAGAAAGAAAAACTCACCAAGGGAGACGAACTACCGCCGGGCGTGATCAAGCTGGTCAAGGTCTACATCGCGATGAAGCGCAAGCTGAGCGTTGGCGACAAGATGGCCGGTCGTCACGGCAACAAAGGCGTGATCGCGCGCATTCTGCCGGAAGAGGATATGCCATACCTCGAAAACGGAACGCCGGTTGAGATCGTTCTGAATCCGCTGGGCGTGCCGTCTCGAATGAACGTGGGCCAGATTCTTGAAACCCACCTCGGCTGGGCGGGACACGAACTCGGCCAGAAGATCACGGAGATCTTGAAAGCGAACACCCGGGAGGAAGCGATTCGTCGCGAACTCAAGGCGTTGTTCAAGGACACCACGCTGGCCGAAGCCATTGCGGATATGAGTGACGATGAGCTGATGGCCGTCGCTCCGGTTCTTCGTCAGGGCGTGTTTACTGCGTCGCCGGTGTTCGATGGGTCGCGTGAACACGAGATCAAAGCTTTGCTCAGCAGCGCGGGATTGCCTGAGGCCGGCAAAACGTTCCTGCACGACGGAATGACCGGCGAGAGGTTTGAACAGCCCGTGACCGTGGGATACATCTACATGCTCAAACTGTCGCACCTGGTGGACGACAAGATCCACGCACGTTCGATCGGTCCGTACTCGCTCATCACCCAGCAGCCGCTGGGCGGCAAGGCGCAGTTCGGCGGACAGCACTTCGGTGAGATGGAAGTGTGGGCGCTGGAGGCCTATGGCGCCTCATACACGCTGCAGGAAATGCTCACCGTCAAGTCGGATGACGTGAACGGACGCACGCAGATGTACAAGGCGATTGTCGACGGCAACCATGAAATGAAAGCCGGCATGCCGGAATCGTTCAATGTCTTGGTGAAGGAGATCCGCTCCTTGGCCATCAACATCGAACTAGAGAGCGAGGCCTAATCAATGAAAGACTTACTCAAGTTGTTCAAGCAGCAAGTTCCGGTCGAGAATTTCGATTCGATCAAGATCGGGCTGGCCTCCCCGGAGATGATCCGTGCCTGGTCGTATGGCGAGGTCAAGAAGCCGGAGACCATCAACTACCGTACCTTCAAGCCCGAACGCGATGGGTTGTTCTGCGCCAAGATCTTTGGTCCGGTGAAGGACTACGAGTGTCTGTGCGGCAAGTACAAGCGCCTGAAGCATCGCGGCGTGGTGTGCGAGAAGTGCGGCGTCGAGGTCACCCAGTCCAAGGTGCGCCGTGAGCGCATGGGCCACAT
>DASVWZ010000302.1:0-44041 GCA_036392935.1 Terriglobales bacterium
GTTTGGATTTTCGATAACCCACACGATGCCGGACTTCGGATCGACGGCCCCATTCTTGAACTGGGAGGAGATGGAAGGCGTAGGGGCGTAGTTGCAAAAGCCCACGGCTTCGCCGCCGGGCGGGGAGTTGGGGTTGTTGAATGTCCAGCTTTGGGCGGCACTCGTGCTCGGGGGTACCGGAGTGCTTGTGCTGGGGACGTTCCCGCCTGTGGCGAGTACGTACCCAAAGAGCGACAACGGCGCGTCCCCCATGACGGCGTCGGTGGCGTTGTAGAAGATCCAGTTGCTGGTTCCGTCGTACCAGTAGGCGGGACTTGCCCAGTAGCCTTGCTGGCTGCCTCCGGTGTCCTGATATGGCGGCGGCGTCTGGATGACCTCGATGTTGTTCCCACCGCTGCTGCTGAAGTAGCCGAGGGAGACCTGGTTGGAGACGTAAATCTTCGATTCCTTATCCGCAGTGATCACTACGTTGCAGCCCGACCCGGTGCACTGGTTGTTAGTGCAGGTGTTCCCGTTCGCTGTGTTGCAGGTGTAAGTGTAGGCGGATGGCACGATCATGACACCTCCGGAACTGAGATCCATGTCACAGTTGCAGCGCCCGGAGAGGCTGAGGCCCTGGCAGTACTGTTTGCCGTTCGTGTTGTACGAGTTTACGTCGTAGGGGGTGTACCAATCGGCGGGCGGCCAGAAGGTGGACTGGTTCTTTGGGTAGAGTCTCATGAGTGAGTCGCCCCAGTTGAGGGTCCCGTCGTAATAGCCATTGGCCGCGGAGAGGTAGATGCTTCCCTGGTAGGGGGCAGTTCCTCCGCTGCCGCCGGTCGCGTCCACGGCGGGCCCGGAGCCCGCTCCCCAGAGTCCGCCTTGGCCGCCGGTGGGGGTTGGGGCGGCGGCAAGAGGCTGTGTGAACGAGTAGGTCCCGCCATTGTTTTGTAGGTAGTACGCGAATATCCAGCCGTTGTTCGCCACCATCTCCGGATAGTCGGAGAACGCAACGTACACGTAGTTCTCGCCGTTGTTCGGGTTGGTCGCGAGAAGCAAGGCCTGGCGCTGGAGGGACGTGTTCGGGTTGAAGCCTGTCGGGGAGGCTAAATGTTGGGCGGAGCACTGCATCCCGGGCGTCTGGACAGTGACCGTGGAGGGATTTGTGATCTCGATGTTGGCCTGCAGCGCGCCGGTTAGATAGTTTAGTGCGAGGAGGTAGTACGCGACCTGCTCGGTCTGGTTCCCGGCCGGCGGGGGGCAATTGGTGCAGACCGCTGCCACCACATAGAGCGTAGAGGTGCCGGGGTCGATCACTGGCGTACCCGTCACGCCGATGTACTGATTGCTCTGAGGGTTGACGGGCGCGGTGCAAAGCGGCGCGTCCCTACTGTCACCTTGGGGGCAGCTGACGGAAGTGTAGCTACTGTTGATCAGGGTCGCCAGGTTGAGGGGTGCTAGGGCCAGTCCCCAGGCGTCGCTTCCGTTTTGCGTATTGAAGGCGTAAAGGTAATCCTGCTCCGTTGCGACGTAGACGATGCTGCACGGCGACGGGATGCAGGTGTCGGTCGGCGCGTGGTAGACGGCCAGCGGCTGCGCGTAGATGGAGCCAGTGACCGGCCACTGCATAAGCAGGCCGAACTTGCTCTGATTCACGTTTGACTGGTTTAGGGTGGTTTCGTTGCATTGCCAGCCTGTGCGGTTGGTGTCGTTGTGCCAGGTTGTGACGTTCATGCTGCCGCTGGCGGCGTTTGGGCAGTAGGTTTGGGCGGCGGAGAGGTTAGACAACGCGATCAGGGCGAGCAGGCAGAATGCGCTCAGGCAGAGTAGGCGGGACGACATGGAACGGCCTCCAACAATACGGAATTTCGAATAAGAGGGGCCGACAACTGGTAGGGAACGATAACAGCGGCCAAAAGCAGTGTCAACGGGAATTTTCGATGGCAGGTGCGTCAAAACGCGCCAAATCAGGCCCGGAGGCTTGTTAACTGGCGTAACATCCCGATTACACTCATTCAGTCTTGAAGGTGGGGCTTTGGGCCCTACGTGGGTCAATGAGTGATAATGGCTGTTAACGGCGTTTCAAACATTGCTTTAAACACGGTTCCACAGCCGCCGCCCTGACATGAGCCCGTGCCACCATATTGGGTAATGCCATAGATATTTCCTGATTCATCGAGCGTAACTGTCCCAATTGGACATTCGCCGTTCGGAGAGCCCTTGAAGAAATAAAGATCTTTAAAAGTCCAACCGAGGTTCTCAGGGGAAAGCTCAAAAATCGCTCCACCTCCGACCGGGCCACCAAAGCAAGTCGCGCCATAAAAGTTACCTGAGCGGTCCGAGGCCAAAGCGCCCCTTGGATGTGCGACCGCATAGAACGTATAGAGAACCGTCTCAGTCCAATCATTCTCGGCCTCGTCGAGTTCAAAGATCGTGCCGAAGCCATCAAGCCCCCCACCTACCGTTGTACCCAAGAGCGCGCCACTGACATCCATCGTGGGTGCGCTAGGGCCGCCACCATCGTGTGAGCCGCCCAGAAAACGGTGAATGATCTTCTTATCCCACACGCCGGGCCGCGCTGTGGGGGTCAAAGAAAAGGCCGTGCCGCACCCGACTCCGTTCGGCCCGCTGCACTTTGAATTTCCACCCATCTCAGTTGTGCCATAGAAGGTTCCGTCGCCACCAAATACGAAACCACCGCTCGGATATGCGCCGTCATTACCTCCCTCGAAGCTATAAAGAACTTTTTCGGTCCACACGCCACCGTCTTTGTCCGATGGACTCAGCACAAACACCGTGCCGCAGTACTGATACAGAACATCACAGGTCCCTTTTCCTCCGCCAAATACAGTTGCGCCGTACAGGTTACCTTCACCATCAAAGTTCAATGCCCCATTCGGCGCGAAGCCATCAGTACCACCCTTAAAACTGTAGAGGACCTTCTCGGTCCACTCGCCGCCTTTCGTTTTAGGGGGAACCATCTCAAAAATAGTTCCGCAACCCTCAATTGCGCCCAACACAACGCACCCGCCAGTGCCGCCGTAAGCCGTCATACCATACAAATTTCCCGCATCATCCATTAGCAGACTTCCGCTAGGACTAATGCCGTCCCCCTCTTTGACACCCTGAAAGTTGTGCAGGGTCGTCTTAGTCCACGGATCGCCTCTCCGGGCCGGCGGAGAAAGCTCGTAAACAGTTCCGCACGAGAAAAACCCACCGCAAGATCCCGCTCCGCCGTCCTGGGTCACTCCGTAAATATTTCCAAACTGATCGAGAACCAGTCCACCTGTCGGATAGTACCCATCCTTACCACCTTGAAAGCTATACAATGCGCTTTCCTTCCACTGGGCCAATGCCGAATGCGGAAGCAGCAAAGCAAACATGGCTATCGCGGTGATGCGGGAATGGTAAGAGACCTTCATAGCCAGAAGGGGCAAGCAATGGTTATTTTACTTCGCTTTTGTCAACTGACGTAACATCCCGTTTACACTCAAAATCCCCGAAAAAAGGCGAACAAAAGGCGCACACTTGTGTAAACGCCTGGTTTCGTCACTTGACCGCGCTACTTGCCGTCGAAGATGAAGATGTTGCCGTATTCGTCGCCCACGAACGCCCAGTCCGCGAGCGAGGTTGAAGTCGTGACCGTTGCCGTAAGTCCCTTAGCACTAAGCTTGATCGTCTCAGACCACTTCTGATCCTCATGCCAGAGGTACGCGGTGTCGCGGGGGGAAGGATGCCCTTTGATATTTGACGTAGAGCAGCACGCTGTGAGGACACCCCTTCCGGTTATATTCACCGCAGCACCCAAATCCTTTCCCTGCGCTTCACTGAGAAGATAATTTGGAGAGGCCTGATCTACCCATCCAGTCTGAGGCTCGTCGTATATCTCGACCGCCCCAACGATGCCGTTGCTGTCCCTGTAGAGGGGAACTCCAACTGCCAAAACTTGTTTCGACAGGCTCACTGTTGTTCCGAACAGGTCTGGAACTCCGGCCCCTATCTCTGCGGTCTGCGTCATGGAGGCCCAGCCCGAGTTCGGCTCTTCGTACAGATAAGCCACACCGCCTCCCCATGCACCTACAGCGATTAGGTTTCCTCCTCCGCCAACTTCTCCGTTGACGGCAACAGCACCGCCTACCTCCCAACCGCCCTGCGAGTCCGTCGCTGTAAGCTGCGCGTTCTCCGTTGCGTCTGCCCAGCCGCCAGCTGGTTCGATGTAGACGTATGCCTTGCCGGTCCCATCTGCACACCCAGGCGCACCAATGACGACCGTGTTGCCCCATGCCGCTGCAGAATATCCGAAAGCGCAACCCGGCTCGGGATCTGAGGGTTCCAACGTTGCAGATGAGGTTTCATTCGCCCAGCCGTCGGTCGGCCTCGTGAAGATATAGGCAGCACCGTTATTGCCATTTGGCCCGCCATCAGCTGTTACAACGATGTAGTTGTTCTGAATTGCAAGCGATGAAACTCTCACGCTTGAATCTGAGATCGTTAATGTTGCTATTAGGTTCCAGGTTCCCACCGCGTAAAGCTGTACTTGATTAGCCGAGCTGCACACCTGACAGGAGGTAGCGAGTATCTCGTTCTGGGCGGCAAGTACTATTCCATTCGGACCACCGGAACCCGGAATCGTTGCGACCGGAACGCGAATAACAGCCGCCCCAGCACCAAGAGCCAGTCCCAAGACAACAGCGAGATGTTTGTGCATGACTTCTCCCCCCGGCCCAACAATTCTAGTCTGCGCCCTGCTACAGTACAAAGGGACTTTCGGGCGGCACGGTCAATTGGACATAAATTCCGTTGGCACTCCTCCAGCGATCAATGAGTGTAATCGCCCGATTTCGTCAATCGACTACAGAACGGGGATGCGGCTACGGGAGTACCTCAAATGAGACGCCGCAACCCTGCCCATTGCCACAGTGACCACCCAACGTCGTAGTACCAAACAAATCCCCAGAGTTGTCGATAACAAGGTCGCTAAACTCAGGCCAAGCCCCGTCGGTTCCGTTGAAGCTGTGCAGTATTTGCTCAGTCCACAGGTCGTCGGCTCCAGGCGCTAGTTTGAATACTGTACCGCAGCCTCGCCCTCCACAAGTTGAGCCGTAGCCGTAAGCGCCCCCATTAGAGGTTGTGCCGTATAAGTTTCCGTCGCCATCGAAAGTTACACCGGACGTCGGGAGCACGCCATCTCTACCGTTGGGCTTGAAGCTGTGCAACAATTTTTCTGACCATCGGCCACTCTCACCGGGAATTAGCTGAAATACAATTCCATTACCGAAATCGCCGCCTCCCCGGGTTGTTCCGTACAGGTTCCCGTCCGTGCCGAACGTAAGATCGGCGTAAGGCGCAGCTCCATATTTGAAATCAAAGCTTTGGAGGACCGTCTCTGTCCATCCACCGCCCGTTTTAGGCTTTAGCTCAAAAACTGTGCCACATCCGTTAACCGTGCAATTCGAGTTGCTGTAGAAACCCCCGAGTTCGGTTGTGCCGTACACATTTCCGCTTGAATCCATAATCAAGCCGGCGACTGGTTCCCGTCCATCCTTCACGTTCGAAGGGAAGCTGTGCAGGGTCTTCGCGGTCCATTCCCCGTTCGAGGCGGGTGTCAGCTCGAAAACCGTTCCGCTGCCGTTTACCCCGCCGGATCGCGTTGTGCCATATATGTTGCCTGCAGGGTCGCACATCAGGCGACCGAAGGGCTCGTCTCCCTCCTGCTGAGTTTTGAATCTGTAGATGACTTGCGAAGTCCAACTCCCATTCGAACCGGGAGTTAACTGAATAACCTCGCCATAATCATATCCGTCTGGACCAGTTGTGCCGTAGAAACTGCCGTTACATTCGGAGATCACTGGTCCCGGAACCGCACTGCCGACGGGGAATTCGTAGAGTACCGTTTGCGTCCACGTGCCGTCCGCACCGCTCTGCAACTCGTAGAAAATGCCGCCGCCCAAGCGAAGAAATGCTGTGCCGTACAGAACTCCCCCCTCGTAGACGAGATTCGACGCTCCGATGCCATTGGCTCCGCCGTAGTCAAGGAGTACTTTGTAGGAATCGGCAGCAGAGGCCGGAAGGGCAATTAGCAAGACAATCGTCGCGGCTAGAACACTTAAGAAGTTCTTTGGCATAAAAACCTCACCGGAAATCGGGCGATTCGGAGGGGGACTCCAACTACGTAACGATAGCACACTCGTAGTTGACGATAAATCCCGTTTCTAACAATGGCAGCGATGTCAAGCGGTTTTTGACGACACTGCGGCATCCGCTCCGTGAGGAGTGCCTTCTCATCGTGATTCAGTGCGCAATCCAACTGTGGCTCGCTTAATCGTTACAGGCCGGCTCTTCGGTCCGACCCAACCATCTCTTCGATCTCAACCGCGATCATGATTACTTCTTCGAACTCCCCTCAGGGGAGCGGGATACCCAATCATTACGTCGGTGATTTACCGCACACCATCGAGATTTCCGGGTTGTCCCGCGTGCGAACCGAACTGCTCTAGCTGGCCGTAACTCCAGCTTCGACGCCACATCCAGTACAACTCGACCGCCAACTTGCGCGCCATCGCCACCTTGGCGATCTTCCGCCCTCGCCGCATGGCCAAGTGAAAAAAGCGATTGCGCCATTCCGGGTGGCTGCGCGCCGTAGCCTGCGCCGCTTCCACCAGCAAGAAGCGCAACAGCACGTTGCCCTGTTTGCTGATGTGACCCAGCCGCCGTCGTTGTCCGCTCGACTCCTCGGTCGGAACCAGGCCTACATAGCTGGCGATCTGTTTGCCGCAGCGAAAACGCTCCGGCTCTCCGATCACCAACTCGAAGGCCAGCGCGGTCAGCGGACCGACTCCGGGATGGGTCATCAGTCGGCTGGCGACTGGCCGCTTACCCACCTCTGCTTCCAGATGCTGGGTGAGTTCCTGGATCTTCGGCGTCAGCTGATCCAGCAAGTCCAGCAGGTCCTGCCGCCGTCGGCTGGCCCACGGCGCCAGCACGATCGCTTCCAACACGCTGCGGCCCGACGACCTCCACAGCGCCTTTTTACGTCGCAGCCCTTCGTTCAGGACCACCACGTGCAACTGGTTCACCACTCGCGTCCGCATCTGCACCAGCCGGTGACGGTGCCATAGCAACTGCCGTAGATCACGGTTGCCCGCGTCCGGTATCCAGATCCGGGGAAACCGATTCTCCAGCAGCAACTCCAACACCAGTTGGGCATCCTGGCGGTCGGTCTTCTGCTTGCGCACCCGGCGAGCCCGTATCTTCGCCGCATCTCCGATCCACAGCTCCCACTGCAGTTCCGCCAGCAAACGCTCGAACCAGCGGGCGTGGCCGCTGGCCTCCATCCCCACTCGTACCTTCGTCCCCTCCTGGTGCAGTTGACGGTAGAACTGCTCGGCTTCCTCGCGGTGGGCGAGGCGTCGTTCCTGTAGTTCACCGCTACCCGTATCTACCCAGGCGATTTGCTGAAAGCTCGGATGATAGTCACAACCTATAATCAGCATGTTCGGCTCCTTTCCTCCGAGCCTTTGGTTGGTTTGCGCCTCCAAAGTCTACTCGCTCGATGGGAGCCGACATTGTTATGGAATCATTACACTCAAAATCCTTAGGCACAGCGCCAAGGACACTAACACCTGGACGAACCATTGGCTATCCGCTCCCGTCAGAGGGGCTTGCCGGGAATCCCCCGGCACCGGGGGGATCAAGAAAAGGATGCTTTTGTCGCGGGTCACTGCTCGCTTTGGCGAATCCTCCCATGAAAAGGTGGTCCCCCGAGACTCCCCTGGCATCGGGGGTGCGAGGGAAAGGAATGCTTTCTTTCGCGGACTCTAGTGGCCTCATCCCGGGATCAAAAGGTAGCGTGTTTGGTAGGGCGAACGGAGATGCTCGCGTGGTTTGGGTAAGGATGCGAGTGAATACGGGCATTCATAGTTTCGAGAAAATGCGAAACTCCCCGCCGCTCAGATCCTTCAATCACGAAAAAGGACGCGCAATCTTGGCAGCAACGAACGGGTTTGATTTTCCTACGGTTTCTGACGCAGCTGCTTTATTATTCGCGTAATTCGGAACCGACTACGAATTTGCCACACCAACGCTGAAGCAACTGCCCACGTAACGGTAGCGCCACCCAACACAGCCCAGGTTCGACGATTCGGCAACAACCGCCAAACGATGGTCGCGAACAAAACAAGGCCCACACTGCCCATAGCAGAGCCCGCGGCATCCACGCTCGCGGCCTGCCTTCCCCTGGCGGCTCCAGCCATCCCCTTTTCTTGTTTTCGCTGCATTTCGTGTTTCTCAATAAGGGTTGCGCTGGCAGGAAAAATCGCCGGGAACGCCAGTAGAAACCCTCCGATCACCGGCCCATAATGTTGCGCCACCAACCCAGCGGCGGCCGTCACAAATCCGCCAAAGAGGAAGCGAATCGCATACGGGCACCATTTTTCCTGGCAGAGCGCAGAAATATCCAATCGGACCCGCATCATCACCTCAAAGCGACAATCCACAATCCCACGGCAACCGCAAACCACAAAGGCATCGCTCCGAGCGTCACCCAAAGAGCCTTGACCTGGTAGCGCATCAGAATCCGACTGACCAGTGAAGCGAAAATAAAGAATGCGGTCGCGCCCGCGATCATCGAGCGGGCCTCCGTTGCAGCGTAGCAAGGTCCTTCAGTAGCAACTGTCAGGCTCAGCGTGGCAAGTGCCACGGAGGGGGCTGCTCCAAACAGTCCCGAAAAGCTCTTGGGGTTGAGCACGTCCCCCATCAGAGCAAATGCCGATACTACAGTTCCGCCAACCAAGAAACGGATGATTACTTGAATCATCGCATTCCCGACTTTACCAACCGCAGTGCCTGGCCCGGCCCCTTGATATTCAGCACTTTGTATTGTTCACCAGAAAGACTGTGGTAATTGACGAAAAATTCTTCGAGCTCCTGGCAGAACTCTTTGCCCAGATCGTCGATTGTTTTTATGTCCGACCAGCTGTGCGCATCCCGCTCAACCGCAAGGATTCTGTCATTGCGTACTTTCTTTTTCTTATCTCCCTGTTCACCCTGAATCACGCCGATCGGACGACAGCTCAGCACACATCCGGCGAACGCGGCTTCATCCATCAACACCAGGACATCTACGGGATCGCCGTCATCTGCCTTGGTCGAAGGAACAAAACCGAAGTCATACGGAAATGCCATACCGGCAGGCAAAACCTTCTTCAATTCGAAAACCCGTTCGTCGACATTGAGGGCGAACTTGTTGCGGCTACCCTTTGGGGTTTCGATTACAACCCTGAGGAGATGCTCTTCTTTGGCAAAGGGCTTTAAGCTAAGCGGATCCGCTAACGCTTTTTTCTGACTCGTCTTGTGTTTGCTCATCCGTTCTCCTTCAACCGTGGAACGAGATGCCTAGGTCTGGGATAAGGTTTTCTTTTGATACCAAACTGGACGCTCCGGGGCCAACCACCGGCCTTCGTTTGGCCTCTAAGGCCATGGAGGAAATAACAATGGCAAGTGAGAAGGATGTCGTAAAAGATGTTGTGCAGGTGTTGCACGACGGGCATAAAGGCTTCATGGATCTTGCCGAACATATTAAGGACTCGGAAGTGAAAGCTTTCTTCGTGAAACAGGCTCAAACGCGTGGCGAATTCGCCCGCCAGCTCGAAGTCGCGGCGGCCCTTCCCACCGATGAATCCGGAACGGCGATGGGAGCGGTTCACCGTACCTGGGGCGACTTCAAGGCGAAACTTGGCGGAGGCGACCATGCACTTCTCGAAACAGCCGAGCAAGGCGAGGATGCCGCCAAAGAAGCTTATGAAAAGGCGTTGAAGGAAAAGGAAGTAACCGGCAATGTCCGCGAAACGCTGCTCTCGCAGCAGCGGGAAATCCAGCGTTCTCATGATCAAGTGAAGGCATTTAGGGATGCCAAGAAAGCTGCGTAGTATTTACAAGAGGCCGTATCACGCGGCGAGAGAAATCACCAACTTTTTTGATGGAGCCATCTCGTGATGGGCGTTAGCAAGATGGCTTCGCAAAACGCAGTGTGAATCGGTGCGCGCTCGCTCAAAATATTGATTCAACTAGGAGATCACTCTTTGAAACTGTTAACCGGTGTGGGACTCGCGGTTCTGATTCTCGGTGTTTTGTCCTTTTTCATTCCGTTGCCACACTCGGAACATCACGGCATCAGCGCAGGAGATGTTCACCTGGGCGTGACGACCGAGCACAGTGACCGGGTGCCGTATGCTCTGAGCATTATCGTGGTTGTAGTGGGTGCGGGTTTAATGGTAGCGGGTCAGAAGGGTTCGTGAAACAAGGCAGGTTCACTTGGTGGCGGGAAAGTCGCGTGCACAGCGCCGCGAATCCTTGCATTTCGAAGATCTTGGTGGGTCCCCACATATGCGCCACAGTTTATGCAGCTGAAACAGCCGGGACCGGCTTGTGTTCACTGGCGGCTTCGACTGCCGGAATCAAGTCACGTTCGATCCGGGATTTCACTACATAACCACGGACTCCCGGTTGGGATGGGAGGTGTTCCAGGGTTCGTGGATCGTGCTCGGTGACGATCAAAATCTCGACGTCAGGTACTTGCTCATGGATGTACTCTGCAACTTCGAATCCATTTAGCCCCGGCATTGAAACGTCTACCAACATCACGTCCGGTCTGAGGTCGACGGCTTTCTTTACTGCCTCGGTTCCATCTGCGGCCCGTCCACAAACTAGCCATTCTGAATGTCTTTCTAAAACCGAGCACAGCCCATCTCGGATTGCCTCGTTATCGTCTGCGACCAAAATTCGGAGAGGGTTGGACATAGTCGCCTCGAAAAGAATGTCAGAAAGACTGAACTGGCGCAACAATCAGCGAGTCGATCATTGGTGAACTGAATCCTCTCGACCGTGGTTTGTCGGCTATTACGGCATAATACCCGAAAATCAGCGGTTTTGAGTGTATTTGCGAAGCCACCTAATAGAGCATCGTATGAAGAGCAGGGAAATAGGGCGGCCCAGCATTGTCGGCTTTCTGGTGCTTTTGGTGTTTTTTCCATCGCGAAAAGTTATGTGGAACAGAGCAAATCATGGCCAACCAATGAGCATCCGAATTCTCGTCGTAGACGACAACGCTGCAATCCGGGATGGGCTTCGCCATTTGCTGGAAAACCATGCGGACTGGGAGGTATGTGGAGAGGCAGCTGACGGAATTGAAGCCATTGAAAAATACCGAGAGCTCACGCCGGATCTTTTGGTTGTGGACGTTTCCATGCCAAGGATGGATGGTTTGGACGCTTCACTCAAACTTCTCAGACTGTTTCCGAAGATTCTGATCTTATTGTGCACGTCGTATCTCACCCCACAGTTGGTTAAGCAGGCACACAAAGCCGGAATCCGTGGGACGGTATCCAAGGAAACGATGCAACTAGTTGTGGTTGGACTCGAAGCACTGCTTCGGGGTGAGCATTTTAGTGGTCCCGCAAATTGAAAAAGAATTCCTACTCGTCCGGATTTAACAATTTGTGATCCGATGTATGATGCCCGTTCGATGAACAGTGGGCAGCGGTTCTATTCGCCAGATGAGTGCCTGAAGTGTGAAATACGTCAATCGGTGGGCGACTCTCGTCTGTGATATAAGGGGAATTTCAAGAGCATTGGCCGTTTCGGAAACTTGGCTTATGGGCTGCTTTTCCTCCTTGCACCGACCAAGCCGATGGTTCCTTGTTGTCAATCGACCTTGCCCATCAGATATGGTCAGCGCTGCGAATGGGCGGCGTTTATGCGAATTCGGGAACAGACCGAAATGAAAGCCGGCAGGAGAACGACCGACGAGAACTTTGCCGTCGTAGCGGTGGGTGCGTCCGCTGGCGGTCTGGAAGCTTTCTCGCAGTTGCTGCAGGCGATTCCGAACAATACAGGGATGGCCTTCGTTTTTGTTCAGCACTTGGACCCCAAGCATCACAGCATGTTGTCTGAGTTGCTAGCGAAATCCGCAAACATGCCGGTGCTGGAGGCAACAAAGAGAGCCATTATTAAACCAAACCACGTGTACGTAATTCCTCCCAATGTCAATTTGGGAATCAAGAAAGATCGGCTCCAACTCACGCCGCGCAGAGCATCGGGGCTTCACACCCCTATCGACTTCTTCATGAGTTCGCTCGCAGAACAGCGAAGTGGTCGCTCGATTGGGGTGGTATTGTCTGGAACGGCATCCGACGGAACTCGTGGCTTAGCTGCGATCAAGGGTGAAGGCGGCATCACATTCGCACAGAACGAGCAGTCGGCCAAATATCCAGGCATGCCGCACAGTGCGGTGGCCTCGGGATGTGTCGATTTCGTCTTGCCACCGAACGAGATCGGCCGGGAATTGGCAAGGATCAGCGGGCATCCTTATCTCAACGGCCATCGACTCCGCCCTCGTGCGCCCCGTGTTACAAAACCCAAAAGCTCGGACAGGAGTTTAGACCGCGTTTTCGCATTACTAAGAAAAGCGGGCGGTATCGATTTTTCGCTCTACAAATCGGGAACGGTTCACAGACGCACCCTTCGCCGAATGGCAATCCACAAAATCGATGAAGTCGGCGATTATGCGAAGTTCCTCGAAAAACATTCTAGGGAAGCCGAACAACTGTGTCGGGACTTGCTGATTCCAGTGACGAGTTTCTTCCGCGATCTGGAGGCGTTCGAAAGCCTGAAGAGCAAGGTGCTTCCGGCTATTCTGAAAGACAAATCCAGCAAAGACAGCATACGCATCTGGGCGCCGGGCTGCTCGACAGGAGAAGAGACGTACTCGCTGGCTATTATTCTCCTGGAATTCTTGGGAGACAAAGCCGCTGGCTATCAGATTCAGCTTTTTGGTACTGATGCGAATGAGCAAGGGATCGAACAGGCTCGCTCTGGGATCTACCCGGAACGGATTGTCCATGAAATGTCAGCCGAACGACTGCGCCGCTTCTTCACGAAGGTGGACGAAGGCTATCGAATCACCAAAGGAGTACGTGATCTGTGTGTCTTTGCCAAACAGAACTTGGCGGAGGACCCTCCGTTTTCCAGGATGAACCTGGTTGCTTGCCGCAACCTTTTGATCTATCTGGGGCCAGAGCTGCAAAGAAAAGTTGTGCCCGTACTGCACTACGCGCTTCGGCCATCCGGCTTTCTTTTTCTCGGGAATGCGGAAAGCGTCGCTGGATTCCCGGAATTCTTTGCTCCGATCGATAAGAAGCACAAAATATTCATTAAGAAGGCGGTTGCGAGCAAACTTCATTATGACTTCTCCGCTCACCGCTATCCGCGCGAGACTGAACTCATTGACCAGCCTCCGCGGCTCGCTGATGGCGAATCCGCCATTGACCGCCAGCCTGAAGCGGACCGGATTGTTCTCAGAGCATATGCGCCCCCCGGGGTCATCATCAACGAGAACATGGAGATTCTCCAGTTCCGAGGCGCTATCGGACCATATGTAGAACCAGCACCCGGACGAGCAACGTTGAATCTGTTGAAAATCGCGAAGAAAGAGTTTGTCGCAGAACTACGAGCCGCCGTCATGCAGGCCAAAAAGACTCGCACGACGGTGAGACGGAAGTCGGTGGAATTTCGGCGCAACGGCCAGCCTCGATCGGTTGACATTTCGGTCGAGCCACTCGCATCAGCGACCGACCCTCGCCAATATCTAATATTGTTCGAACGCGCATTGCCGAGCTTAACTACGTCCAGAAGGGTCACCGGTAAACCAGTCCGTGGCGGTCGTTCTAGTAAAAACGAAAATGCGCAGTTACGGCGAAAGCTCTCCGAGGCAGAAGAGCATCTTCGATCTCTGATCGAATCGAAGGAAGCCAGTGATGAAGAGTACCAATCGGCAAACGAGGAGATACTCTCCGCGAACGAAGAATTACAAAGCACGAACGAAGAACTAGAAACGTCGAAGGAAGAACTCCAATCCACGAACGAGGAGCTCAATACAGTCAACGATGAACTTCACAACCGGAACATCGAGCTCGACCGCATCAACAGTGACCTCAACAATGTTCTGACCAGTACCAGTCTCCCTGTGGTGATGGTCGATCGAGGTCTGCGGATTCGTAGGCTAACCGCATCTTCCGCAAAGGTGCTCAAGATTGTTCCCTCGGACATTGGTCGCCCGATTACCGAAATCCGCTGGGACGTCGATGTCCCAAACCTTGAAGACCTTATCGCCGGCGTAATCGAAACACTCGTTCCAAAAGAAATGGAAGTTCGGGCGAAAGACGGACACTGGTACGGACTGCAGATCCGGCCGTATCGCACGATCAGTGACAAGATCGACGGTGCTGTAATCATATTGGCCGACATTAATGATGCAAAAGAGATCAGTGAACGCACATCGCACCTCAAGGTCTTTATGGAAGAAGTTCTTGCGACGGTGCGGGAGCCACTGTTAGTGCTTGGGCAGGACTTGACAGTGATTTATGCGAATCCTTCTTTCATAAACACCTTCCAAGTCGGGATTGAGGAGACGGTGGGGAGGCATCTCTATCAGCTAGGAAAGGAACAGTGGGACATTCCCAAACTGCGCACGATGCTCGAAGAAGTCGTTTCTCGCAATCTACCTGTTGTCGATTTCGAGGTCGAGCACGACTTTCCGAACTTAGGGACGAGAACCATGCTTCTCAATGCTCGCAAAATCGAAGGGGGCCGCGACAATGAACCAACGATGCTGCTTGCCATTGAAGACATTACAGGTAGGGCACACGCAGAGGCTGCACTGCGTAGCAGCGAGGAACGGTACCGGACTCTATTCGATCTTGGGCCAGTCGGTGTCTATTCGTGTGATGCCTCAGGCGTTATCCAGGATTTCAATCGCCGTGCAGTGGAACTTTGGGGACGGGAACCCAAGCCTGGAGATCCCGACGAGCGTTGGTGCGGCTCATTCAAGATGCATCGACCAGATGGTGTTTACCTTCCTCATGGTGAGTGTCCTATGGCCGACGTGCTCTCAGGCAAGATTCAACAAGCTCGTGATGCGGAGGTCGTGATCGAGCGGCCTGACGGATCTCGGATAACTGTCATCGTCAATATTCGTCCGCTCAAGAATGAACTCGGAGAGATCGTCGGAGCCATCAATTGCTTTGTCGACATCAGCGATCGCAAACAGGCAGAGGACGTGCGTGCACGGCTGGCTGCCATCGTCGAATCCTCAGACGACGCCATGGTTAGCAAAACGCTTGATGGCACGATTAGGAGCTGGAACAAAGGTGCTGAACGCCTACTGGGTTACACCGCTGAAGAAGCGATTGGCCAGAACATTACCCTCATCATTCCCGTGGACCGTCTAGAGGAAGAAACGACAATTCTAGAACGAGTGCGGCGAGCTGAACCGGTCGAGCATTTCGAAACCGTCCGAAGGCGAAAGGACGGGTCATTGGTTGATGTATCGCTTACGATTTCTCCGGTGAAAGATAGTTCCGGCCGCGTTGTCGGCGCTTCAAAGGTAGCCCGGGACATCACGGAGAAGAAACGTGCCGAGAGAATTCTGCAACAAGCGCATGACCATTTGGAATCTTTGGTGGCTGAGCGCACCGCATCAATGAGACACCTATCCCTAAAATTGCTGTCAGTCCAAGATGAGGAGCACCGAAGCATTTCTCGGGAGTTACATGATAGCGTCGGGCAACACCTTGCAGGCATCAAAATGAACCTGGATCAGCTGCGCAAACAAGAATTATCCGAGAAGCAAGCAGAGATGCTGTCGCATTTGTCCGAATCCATAGAGAAATGCATGGCCGAAACCCGCACTATTTCCCATTTGTTACATCCACCATTGATCGATGAACTCGGCTTCTCGGCCGCTGCCAAATGGTATGTAGAGCAGTTTTCCGAGCGTAGCGGCATCAAAGTGAACCTGGAGTTGTCGAACTCTCGGCGTCTACCGCATTCGGTCGAGCTTCCGCTTTTCCGCATTCTTCAGGCCAGCCTCAGCAATGTTCACCGTCACTCCCAGAGTTCCTCGGTAGACATTAGATTTGCCATTAGTGAGAGCGAAGCACGGCTTGAAATAAAAGACTTTGGTACGGGGATCGACCCCCAACTGCTGAATCGGTTTAACCAAAATCGCGGCGGATCAGGAATTGGATTAGCAGGCATGCGCGAGCGATTGCGAGAATTGCAAGGGCACCTTGAAGTCGAATCCGATTCAAACGGGACGCTGATCCGCGCAGTGATTCCCTTGTCCGCATCCAGTTCGGCCAAGAAGTCGAAACGCCAAAGCTGACCCAAGCGCGGGATAACCCTCAAAATGATCCAAAAAAAACGAACAAACGGCGCAAGCTTGTGAAAACTGATTTTGTCAACGATCCGGGTTTGATTGACCAAGCGGACTAAGGAGCAATGCGAGTAACTGCTTGAGTTTAGGGAATATCGTACTTCAGTGACGATGCGGACACATCTGACGACAAGCAACGGCGGAGTCCGAGGCTAACAATGGCCGAGCAGTGAAAGGACTGTGTGCCGATCCGCTAGCGGGAAAGCGGGAGTTGGCGCACAACGGCAGCAGGCCTCAGTGACATTCCGGGAATATTGAGGCGTTATTAAGAGCGTGTGATGGGTCCCAATCAAGCCTTCCACTAATTCATCCGCCTCGCGAAACATCACCGGGTGCCAAGGCTTCCTGTGATCTTGCCACGCAGCTTCCAGATCCGTATTTTGTAGGTGCTTCCGCAATCGGAAATAATCGTTGGCGTGCTTCGCAGCAACCGGAATACCCTGGCGAAGGTCCAGCAGAACTCGCGCTGTGCGGGCCAGAACATCCTCCTTAGAAATGAGCTGAATCGTCCCAAAGGAGAATTCCAGAAATGTCGCACGCGTCATCATTGCTCCATACGCCCGAAACAGATCGATACGCAGCTCGTTCTCGGCGTCAACCAACTGCAAGATGGTTTTTCCCGGTGGCTCATGGGGGTGTACGTGTAAAAACCAAAACTCTTCAGTCAGCGTTTCAGGGGCGCAATTAAAGGATGCAGCGACGAAATCGACATCGTTCAATGGACGCTCCAAGGCGGGGATACCGTCAGGCAAACAGTGAATCTCTACCGCAATACCACCAGTCAGAGCCCAGCCCGAGATGTCGTGCCGCAAAAGCTTCTGAACTACCCGCCATAGACGCTTCGTCTCAGCGCCGCAGATCAGTCGATTTTTCAACACACCTGCTGCGGACATTAGCGCTCCACCCAGCAGCTATCATAGCCACCTTTTTGCTCACTTGACGTAACATCCCCATTACACTCATTGAACATTGGAATTTAGGTCTTTTCGCCCCGCGACGGCTACATTGGGCGGAATCACCGGCACGCCATTTGGTCTCGTCGCTGGGCAGATTTTGCAGTGGCCCAGCCGTTCAGGACACTATGAGGACACCAAAATGGGATTCAGGCCAATTGCTCAGGTTCTTAACTCATTCAAGGTGCAGTGGTTAGGATGGAGCCGACGATCGGACTTGAACCGATGACCTGCCGATTACGAATCGGCTGCTCTACCAACTGAGCTACGTCGGCCTGTCTTGATTTTAAATGGGTGCGCTCAGGCGGTAAAGGGCGATCAGGCGCTGTGGCCGGCGCATTGCATTACGCCCATGTATTTGTTCCATGGGCCGATCGCGTTCCGATATTGATGCGCCATGATCCGCGAGATCTGGTGCAGATGCGTCAGGTCATGCGCGGCCCATCCCGCAAGCAGATCCGAAAGCGTCACCGGCCCGAGTTCCGGATGCAGTCCGCGGCGCGCAAGATCGGAGGGCTGAAGATTTAAAGCGCGAAGTTCGGCAATGCTCGCCGCGCGCAACCGCGCGAATTCATCGAGCAAGTGCGGAAGCGATTTGCCACGGCTCTCGCGTTCCTGGGCAAAGCGGTCGAAGCGCTCGAATGGCTTGGTATCCCCGAATTCAAGGATGAGCTTGGTACGGGGAATCCAGTCGGTATGCTCGCCGTGGATCAGGTGCCCGACCACGTCGTAGCAGCTCCAGGTTTTTCCGCCTTCGTTGCTGTGCGTCCACGCTTCGGGCAAGTCGCGCAAAAGCGCATCCAGCGTGGCAGGCGTGCGGGCAATGAAAGCGACGGTGTGATCAAGGTTGTGTGCCATCACCAGCTTCGATTCACAACTCGATCTGTTCGATCTTTAATTCTTTCGTGAGGGCGGTCGGGCGGCGCGCTACTGCTTCTTCTCCATCACATAGGTGGTTTCCGTGCCGCGCTCCAGGTCGTTCTCAACCACTTTCATGGAGTTGCCGTCAGGAGAAACCGTCATGCGCACACGGAAGTGAACTACGCCCGCCAACTTGTCGGCTTCCTCAATGGTGTGGTCGTTGATGCGCGTAAGGCAAACCGCGCCGCGCGTGGGATCGCCCTGGATCACA
The DNA here is from genome assembly GCA_036392935.1 of Terriglobales bacterium. Taxonomy (GTDB): domain Bacteria; phylum Acidobacteriota; class Terriglobia; order Terriglobales; family Acidobacteriaceae; genus DASVWZ01. The sequence continues at coordinate 18,335 of DASVWZ010000302.1, forward strand.
TAATCCTTGCCGTCGAACTTCGCCTCGTATCCCTCGCCATCGGGAGTCGAGGCTTTGAGCCCATTGGGAATGCTGCGGTAAGTGACCATGACTCCGTTCTCAGAGTTGATGGTAACTTTCTGCACTTGCCACGAACCGGAAATGGCGCTGGCGCCAGTTGGAGCGGCAGCGACGCGCGAATAAATTTGCTGCGCCTTGATGGGATCGCCGTTGAATCCGGCTGCGTCCATAACGTCTGCAGTCAGGCTGCTGCCCTTGTCGGAGACTTTATCGGTTTCAGAGTAAACCACCACCTCACGCTGCTTTTCCGTCACTTCGATGCTGTGATCGTCAATTACGCGAATATTGATGGTGCTGAAATAGGGCGAGCCGGCGACGGGGTGGTCTTTGCCGTCGGCATCAACTTTGATTTTGGGAACGCAAGTGGAGCATTCATAAACGCCGTTCTGCAGAAGAAAGATCTGCGGCTTCTGCGGCAGTTCCGCTTTTTCGGTTTTCGCTATCCAAACTCCGTCGAAGGGAGTCTGAGCCATAAGCATTGCCGAAGCAAGAATAAGAAACGCAAAAAGTGTCTTCATGCCAGTCATCTCTTTTCGTTTTCAAACGGAAAACTGCCAACTTGGCTACCGGGGTGAGAACCCGCCGCCGCCGTGGAAGCCGACGCCGCCGTGAAACCCACCCTCGTGGAAGCCGCCGCCTTCAAAACCACCGCCATGGAAACCGCCACCGTAACCGCCACGGGGAGCGCTCATCATCTGCGGGCCTGAGTGAAAACCTCCGCCGGAAACTGAGCCGGGGCCGTGATAAATGCCTCCAGTATAATGCGGCCCTGTGACGTAGTGGTTGCCGGGTCCCCATTCCACGGGATTGGGAGCGAAATGGTAGTACGTCGGATGAAATCCGGGGCCAAATCTGTAGTAGGGATAGAATGGCGCCCGGTAAGCCAGCCAGGGCGAATAATATCCCCAGCCGAACGGACTCCAGAAAATTCCGTCAGCCGGAAGAAACGTATACGCGCCAAACCACGGATTCCAGTACCATCCGCCGCCCCACCAGCCCGGACCCCACGGCCCCCAGCCGTTGGTGGCGTAGTAGCCGCCGGCGCTGACGTTGGCTTCGGCAACATAGGCCGAGCGCAGGCTACTCCATTTATAAAGGTCATCGTCCTGAAACGATTTCTTGTCGAACTTCTGCGACTTGAGCCCCGAGTCAGGCGCGAGCGCGACTTCGTGTCCGCTTTTTACTTTCACTTGTTTTTCGTTCTGATCAATGACGTCCGCCTCGCCGTCAAATACGCGGAACTGCCCCTGATTCAGGTCGATGTCATACAAGCCGGTCTTCAACAGCGTCGCGGTCGTGCCGTTTGCGGTGATGCGAATGTCATTCTGCGCATGAATATCGTTGACTTCGACCATGGCATGGCCCTTGGTCACGGCAACATGCGTATCGATCAGGCTGGGCGAGATCATCTGAACGTCGCTGTTCGATCCAACGCGCAGAAACACGCCCGGCGTCAGCAGAATCTCAGCTTTACCGTTTTGTGTGGTCAAAGACTGGTTGGCCTGCAGGTCGGCGGTGCCGATGGATTTCGCGTCGATGGCCTCAGAGCCGATCGAAACCGTCCCTTCAACGTAATTGATTGTTCCCGGCACCGCCCGATTTGCGTTCTGAGTGTCCGCCCACGCGGGCACAAGCAAAATCGCGGCCACGAAAAAGGCGTGTACAACGTTCCACCTCAATAGCCGCATATTAATTCTCCTCATCTTTTTATTAGATGAATACTACAGGTTTTTGATGCGCGGACCGGCGACACGGGGCACCTTTAGTCCCAACAACTAAAGAACGGGTTAACATAACCCAATGCCGATCTCGGTCGCTCAAGCCGAAGAAGCTCGTCGTAATATTGCTCCGATCGCTTTTCGCACTCCCCTCGTCCGCTGCAATGCGGACGACCCACCGAACCTGTACCTCAAGCTGGAGAATCTCCAACCCATCGGCTCATTTAAAATTCGCGGCGCGGCCAACGTGATCGCCCACACTCCACCGGAGCAACTGCGTCGCGGATTGCTCACCGCCTCGGCCGGCAACATGGCGCAGGGAGTTGCATTTTGCGCCCAGCGCCTCGGAGTTCCCGCCACAATCATCGCTCCCGATACCGCTCCTGCGACCAAGACTCGCGCCGTCGAGCGCATGGGCGGCCGCGTGATCAAAGTTCCCTTCGCCGAGTGGTGGCAAACCTTCGAAACCCGCAGCTATCCCGGCATTGACGCCACCTTCGTCCACGCCTTCGATGACCCGCATGTCATGGCCGGCAACGCCACCATCGCGCTCGAACTACTCGAAGATCTGCCGGATCTGGAGGCGGTCGTGATCCCCTGGGGCGGCGGAGGCTTGTCGTGCGGCATCGCCTCGGTCCTGCGCGCACTCGCTCCCAAAGTCCGCATTTACGCGGCAGAAGTCGAAACCGCAGCGCCGCTGGCTGCGTCCCTGGCAGCGGGCGAGCCGCGTACCATCGATTACACGCCTTCGTTCGTCGATGGCATCGGCAGCAAGACCGTTTTTACCAACATGTTCGATCTCGGCCGCCAGCTGCTTGACGGTTCTCTGGTTGTGACCCTGCAGGAAGCGACTCAGGCCCTGAAGCTGGTAGCCGAGCGCAACCGCATCATCGTGGAGGGCGCATCCGCATGTGCCATAGCCGCTGCCCGCTCGGGACGCGCTGGCTCGGGCAAAGTCGTTGCCATCGTCTCCGGCGGCAACATCGATTTGGATAAGTTCACCCAGTTGATTGGGCAGGCGTGACCAAGCGCCAAATAACGGCGCCGCCCTAATGGTCCGCAGCCGGCTGCTTGTCGCGAAAAAATTCTTCCATGCTTTGGGCCTGTTCCGGCTTAACCAGAGGCACGCGCGCATTCTTATCCAGCCACACGCCATATTTGCTGCGAACATCTTCCGGAGAAACCAACGCCAGCTGCAAGGCAAGCTCGAACCCACGCGCGTCGACAGCGGACTCCTGGCCTCGAGATGCACCGACCATCTTCGGAAGAGCCTTCATCACCTGTGCCGCCGGCAATGCCCCGCTCACAGTCAAGCCTTGCAGATCGCCCGCCAGCGCCAGGTGCTCGGGAGTTTCCAGAAACCTGTATCCCTTATCCATCAACGCATCCAGGCTGTCAGCCGCCAGCAGAGATTCGTAGTAACCGCTGCCATACGCGTTGGGCCACACCCATGCCGACTGCGACAATGGCAGTTCCACGTGAGCACCGCTCACTTGCTCGCAGTGTCTATCCTCGCGCTCCGCATGGATGCAAACTGGCACCGTCCACGGACGCCCATCCTGCTCGACGTTGAGCTTCGAAGTATCTCCGGCTTTCGCAACCGAGAAACGCAACACCGGCACTCCCGGTCGATCGAGGAAATCAAACATCACCGGCGCTACGTTCACGCCGGTTTCCTGTTCAATGGCTCGCGCCAGATCTTGCGAAGTCGCATTCGCGGACTGATGGTCAGTGAGGTAGCGATGCAGCGACCGCTGAAACCGTTCCGATCCCAGCCAGTCTTCCAGCATTTCGAGGATGCTGGCTCCCTTCAGGTAGACAATGGCAGCGTACACATCTTCCGTATCCTTTCGCGACCGCATTTCGATTCGGACCGGCCTCATCTTCGGCGAATCGGAAAGCATCATCCGGTTGCGCGTCTCAGTGATCGCCCGGCGCCGCTCAAAGGGCGGCAACTCCTGGTCGGAAACTTTTGTGCCCAGCCAGGTTGCGAATCCTTCGCTCAGCCAAACATCGTCCCACCATGCCTGGGTCACCAGATTGCCGAACCATTGGTGTACCATCTCATGCGCCATTCCCTGCCGCATGCCTCGTTGCCGATCTTGCGTGTCCTGACTGGGCGCAGCTAAAAGGGAGCGATCGCTATATATGATCAGCCCCGGATTCTCGACCGCTCCAAACGGCAAATCCAGCGCGGCGAGATGGTCAAGCTTCGCCCAGGGATACGGAATTCCGGTATAGGCTTCGAGGCGCTCCAGAATTTGTGCCGTTGCGTCGCGCGCCGGCGACGCTTCCGTAGCCCGTCCGCGCGGAGTAATGATTCGCACCGGAATTCGCCGTTGACCGGCCACGCCGGCATCAACCACATCAAACGGCCCAACCGCGAACGCGACCACTTCCGCAGGCAACGGTTGCGTGGGCGCAAATGCCACGCGCTTCATGCCGTCGGCTTCGTCCGTGCTAGAGACTTCCGGCGCATTGGAAACCGCGATCTGGTCGCGCTTCACGTGCAAAACGACTTCCCATGGCGCCTTGTAGCCGGGCTCGTCAAAACATGGAAAAGCTCGTCGCGCGTCAATGGGAGTAAAAACTGTGAAGACGTACCAGTCGTCCCCAGCTTTTTTTCGATAAGCACCAACACTGTCTTTGTCATTGAGCTGGCCCGCGTATTGGATTTCGACTTCAATCGGTCCCGGCTTCGTGCCTTTCGGAAGGTCGATCGCCAGAACTTCGTCGCTGATATGCCACCGGGCAGGATTGCTGTTCTTCCCCGCCGTTACGTTGACTTTCTGAATCGTGAGTTCTTTCGCGTTCAGCCAGACCACGTCGCTGGGTGCTTCGAGGTTGATATCGATTATCGTGGAGCCGTGAAAAACCGGCTCGCTCGGCACAATCGTCAGATCCAGGCGGTATCGCGTGGGCCGCGCGATATTGGGAAGTCGAAATCCGGGCGTCGTCTGTTGCGCCGTTGCCAATGCGCAAACAAACAGGCCCAGCACGAACTGCACTCCTGCCCTGCGCTTCCATCGAGTCAACATAGAGACGAATATAGTACACGGCTGAGCAGCGAATGCGGGGCGCGTCCGCACCCGCAAATCTACGCCCCTCGCAACACACAAACGAAGACCGCCAGCGCCAGCTCCTGACGGGTCGCAAAGATTCCGCTTGACCTCACTTTCTGAACTCCCCAAAATTGAAGTAGACATTCTCGATCTTTGACAACCAGACAAGCAGTAAACGGGCGCGACCCTTGTTTTTCAGCGGAGAGCCGCGGGCAGAGTCGATGGCCGGAACAAACAAGAAAGGGGTGACTGATAGCTGACGGCTGATGACTGATAGCTGCCGCTAAGTCCTTTGTTTGAAATATTTTGCCTCTAACCCCTTTAAACTCATAGATCTGGCGGGAGCGTCCCCGCTAACCTATTGATTTAAAAAGATCAAGTCAGGGGGGTGGGGGGAGGGGGGGTACCCAAAAATTGAGGTATGCGCGGCGAGCGAAAGCCACCCTGATCGGACGCGCAGCCCCGCTGAACGGGAACTTAGCAGCGTGGATTCTCAGTGAGCCGCCTGGGGCAGACGACCGACGATTACCGACCAACGACCGGCGTTTGTGCCGCGATCTCGGCCACAACTTCTTTGAAAACGCGTCCGCGATGCTCGTAGTTGCGGAACTGATCGAAACTTGAACACGCCGGCGCCAGCAGAACGATGTCGCCAGGCTGCGCCGTGTCCGTGGCTCGCTTGATGGCGTTTTCGAGCGTCTCCGCGTGTACGATCTCCGTCGCGCCTTGAATTTGCGATTCAATTTTCGCCGCCGCCGCGCCGATCGTATACACGCGCTTGGCCCGCGCCCGCAGCAGGTTGTTCAGAACGGAATAATCGCTGCCCTTGTCTTTGCCGCCGAGGATGAGGTGAATGTTTGCGGGAAAAGATTCGAGAGCTTTGATGGTCGCATCGACGTTGGTAGCTTTCGAATCGTTGTAATACTCGACGCCGCGCACGGTCGCCACATGCTCCAGCCGGTGCTCGACCGCGGTGAAGTCGACCACAGCTTTGCGGATCTGTTCGGGCTTGCACCCCAGCAGCGACCCGATGCAGACCGCGGCCAAGACATTCTCGACGTTATGCGAGCCTTTGAGCGGAATTTCTAAAGTCTGCAGAATTTCCCTCACACCGCCGGCATCTCGAAAGAAAATCCGCCCGTCACGGGCGTATGCTCCGTAATCGACTTCTTTTTTTCTGCTGAACCAGAAAACTTTCGACCGCGCTCGCGGCGCAAGTTCCACGCAAGTTCGATCGTCGGCATTCAGCACCGCAAAATCCGCTGCTTGCTGATTTTCGAAGATCCGCGCCTTCGCATCCGCGTAAGCCGTAAACGTTCGATGCCGGTCAAGATGATCTGGCGTAATGTTCAGAATTGCCGCAATGTGCGGACGAAAAGTTTGAATGGTCTCAAGCTGAAAACTGGAAACCTCGAGCACCGCAACGGTTTTCTTGGTCGCGCCTTCCACCAGCGAAATCGCCGGCGTTCCAATATTTCCGCCAACCACCGTCGCAATTCCACCGGCGCTCATAATTTCTCCCGCCAGCGTTGTCGTTGTGGTCTTTCCGTTCGATCCGGTAATCGCAACGATCGTTCCCGGAAAGGCTTGCGCTGCGAGTTCAATCTCGCCAATTACATTTTCTCCCAGCGCTCGCGCCTGCACCAGCGGCTTGGCGTCAACTGGAACTCCCGGACTGACGACGATCAGATCTTGTCCCTGAAACGTCCGCTCGCCGTGACCGCCGGTTTCAATCGTGATCCCGTGATCGAGCAAAACCGGAATCTCTTCCTTGAACTCATCCTGCGGCTTCGCGTCTGAAACCGTAACGCGCGCGCCATGCGCCTTGAGAAAAAGCGCCGACGCAACGCCGGATTTTCCCAATCCGACTACCAGCACGCGTTTATTGGTCAGTTCCATCGACAATCGTAGAGACGTAGCTTGCTACGTCTCACACCGCAGCAACTATCTTAGCTTAAGCGTGGTCAGCGCGAATAACGCGAACACCAGCGACGCGATCCAGAAGCGCACAATAATCTTCGACTCCGACCATCCGAGCAGCTCAAAATGATGATGAAGCGGCGCCATCTTGAAGATGCGCTTCTTGCGCAGCTTGTAGGATGCGACTTGCAGGATCACGGAAATCGCCTCGATCACGAAGATTCCGCCGATGAACGGCAGCAACAACTCCTGCTTGATGATCACTGCAACCGTTCCAATCGCGCCGCCGAGCGCGAGCGAACCAACATCTCCCATGAAGACTTCCGCCGGATGCGCGTTGTACCACAGAAATCCAATCGCGGATCCGACCATCGCTCCGCAGAAAATCGTCAACTCGCCGACCTGCGGCATGCGCTGCAGTTCGAGATAGTTGGCGAAAGTCGCGTGTCCACTGACGTAGGTCAAAACCGCCAGCGCGCCCGCCGCAATCACCGTGCAGCCAATCGCCAATCCATCGAGTCCGTCAGTCAGATTGACAGCATTGCTCGATCCCACAATCACCAGCACCACAAACGCCATGAACGGCACAAACGCAATTGGCCACAAATGTGGATCGCGCATCAACCGGTCAATCACCAGATCCGGACGGAACTGCTTGAAGAACGGAACCACCAGCTTGGTCGAATACATTCCCTCGGTCTGCATTGCAATCAGCGCAATGGCAATCAGCAAACTGGTCAGAATCTGCAGCCCTAGTTTCGCCCGCCCGGTCAAACCGAGATTCCGGCGCTTCACCACCTTGATGTAATCATCGGCAAACCCAATCGCGGCAAACGCCGCTGTTGCGCCGACGGCAAGCCATACAAACCGGTTCGAAAGATCGGCCCACAACAGCGTCGGAATAATTACGGAGATTGCGATCAGAAGTCCGCCCATCGTTGGCGTTCCGGCTTTCTTCTGATGCGCCTTCGGACCTTCCTCGCGGATGTATTGCCCGATCTGGAATTCTCTTAGCCGGTTAATCACCAGCGGACCAACGATTAACCCGGTGAAAAGCGCTGTCAGGCTGGCGAAAGCCGTGCGAAACGTCAAATAGCGAAAGATGCGGAACGGCGGAAAATAGTGGAACAGCTTTGTATACAGCAACCAATAAAGCAATCCGCCTCCATGAACTCAACTAATGACTAACGACTGACGACTTCCACCTCTCCAACGCTTTCTCCAGCTTTACTCCGCGCGAGGCTTTCAGCAGCACCACATCGCCAGCGCGTGTGTTTCGCGCCAGCCAATCGCCGGCTTCCTCCGGAGTTTCCACGAACTCCGCCTTGACGCCGTTCGCCTGTGCAGCCGTGACGATATGCTTTGCGAGCCCGCGCACACCCAGCACAAAATCAATCTTCCCCGCTGGCATGGTTCGTCCGCATTCTTCGTGCAAGTCCGCAGCGCTCTGCCCGAGTTCCAGCATTTCACCCGCCACAACGATGCGCCGTGCGCTTTCCATGGCGGCCAACGTTTCCACCGCTGCCGTCAAGGCCTTCGGACTGGAATTGTAGCAATCGTTAATGACCGTGACATTGCCAACTTGAACAATCTGCCCGCGTTTGTCCGCCGGCGCCAGCGACGGCAGCGCTTCGGCAATCTCCGACGGCGTAATGTCATGCCGCAACGCCACCGCGCACGCCGCCAGCACATTGTAGACATTGTGCTTGCCGAGCAGCGGACTGGTCATCGTCTGCCGCACACCTTCGGCCACCAGCTCGAACCGCGAACCGTTTGCCCCCAACAACTCGACGTTCTCCGCTCTCGCGTCCGCTGTCGCCTTCAGCCCAAACATCACAACCTTACCGTGAAAATCCCGCCCGAATTGCGAGATATACGGATCATCCGCGTTAAGAAATGCGGTTCCACCAGCAGGCAACGAAGCGATAAGTTCATATTTCGCTCGCGCAATTCCCGCCAGCGATTCGAAGAACTCAAGATGCACCGGCGCAACTACCGTGACCACACCTTCGTCCGGCAGCGCGATATTCGCCAGCGCCGCGATTTCGCCCGCATGTGACATGCCCATTTCAACGACGGCGATTTCATGCTCCGGCTCCAGCTTTAGCAATCCCAACGGCAGCCCGAAATGGTTATTGAAGTTTCCCTTCGAGCTGTGAATCCCGTACCGCGTCGAAAGCAGATGCGTGGTCGCATCTTTGGTCGTCGTCTTGCCAACCGATCCCGTGATCCCGATCAGTTTCTTACCCCACAATCGCCGAACCGCGGTCGCTAGAGTTTGCAGTGCGACCAAAGTATCGTCAACGAGAAGAATGCAATCATTGCCCGCAAACCGCTCCGCCTGATCCCGCCGAACCACCGCGGCCACTGCGCCGTTTCCGAGGGCTTGATCCACGAAATCGTGCCCATCCATTCGCTCGCCCTTGACGGCGAAAAACAGCTCTTCCGGCTGAATGCTCCGCGAATCGATGGAATATCCGTGCGCGATTACATCACCGCGAACAACTCCCTTGGCAGAAATGAACTCGGCGATGCGCGAAAGCGGCAGCTTCATACTCGCCTGCTTCCCGCCGCTGCCAATTCTTCGCAGGAGTAACCTGCTTCGTGCAAAAGCTTCCGCGCCACTTCCACGTCGTCGAACGGAACCACGCCGTCCCGCGAAACCTGTAGCTTCTCATGTCCTTTGCCCGCAATCAGCACGATGTCGCCCGGTCTCGCTTCGCGCAGTGCCATCGCAATTGCCGATCGGCGATCTGGCTCTGTCTTGTACTTCCCACTCGCCCGCTGCAGCCCGACCACGGCGTCATTCATGATCGCCAGCGGATCTTCGCTCCGCGGATTATCCGAGGTCAGCACCACGAAATCGCTTCCTTTTCCTGCCGCCTCGCCCATCATCGGACGCTTGGCCCGGTCGCGGTCTCCACCGCAGCCAAAAACCGTTATCACGCGGCCGCTTTGCGCCGCGTGCTGAACGAACTCTCGCGCAAGCGAAGTCAGATTCCGGAGTGCATCGTCCGTGTGCGCGTAGTCTACGACTACTGTGAACGGCTGCTTGCAATCGACCCGCTCAAAGCGCCCTGGCACGCGCGATAGCGTCGCAATCCCTTTCGCGATGTCTTCGGTCGAGCACTCACGCGCATACGCCGCTGCGCACGCCGCCAGAATGTTGTACACGTTGATCTTTCCAATCAGCGGCGAAAACAGTGGAATCGCCCCATCTGGCGTTATCAGATCGAAACGCGTCCCGCGCGGCATGATCTCGGTCTTCTCGGCATGAAAGTCGCCCGCGGCAAGACCATACGTCAAAACCTCCGACCCGCGCTGACCACTGACCTTCTCGAGTTTCCGCCCATACTCATCATCAATACTCAACACGGCCACTCGCGGCGCTTCCGTTCCGCAGCCTTCGAACAGAATCCGCTTGGCGGCAAAATACTCGTCCATGCTCTTGTGATAGTCGAGATGGTCTCGCGTCAGGTTCGTGAACACGGCAACATCAAATGGAATTGCGAACACTCGACCCTGCACCAGCGCGTGAGATGAAACCTCCATCACCGCTTCTGTCGCGCCATCACCCAACGCTTCGCTAAGAATCCGGTTCACATCCAGCGCTTCCGGCGTGGTATGCGCCGCTGGCAAAACCTTTCCCGCCACGTGATATTCAATGGTCCCGATCAGCGCACTCTTGCGGCCCGCCGCAGCAAAAATGCCCTCGATCAAGAACGCAGTCGTGCTTTTTCCGTTCGTTCCCGTGATCCCAGTGACCGCCAACTTCTCCGCCGGCCGCTTGAAGAAACTCGCGCTCACCTTCGCCAGCGCTCGCCGCCCATGAGGCACTAGCGCCCACGCTAAGCCCGGACGAGGCTGCTGCTCATCTGAATCGCTGACAACTCCCACCGCTCCGGATGCAATCGCCTTATCGATAAAATTGTTCCCATCGCTGGTCTCGCCTTTCATCGCCACAAACACGTCGCCCGGCCTGACCCGTCGCGAGTCGTATTCAATGCCGCTGATATTCGGATTTCCGCTCTGCGAGAGCACTTCCGCGCCATCGAGAAGCTGCTGAAAGGTCATGGAGTGAGTTGTCTCATTATAGACTTGACACGAGACCGTCGAAGATTTGAAACGACTTACCGCGCAAAACGAACGGTTACTTTGGACCCATTCAGGACGCGCGTTCCCGGCGCGGGCGACTGGTCGCGCGCCAACCCATTGCCAACCGGATCCAGCTCCAGCCCGGCTTCTTCCGCCAATTCAATGGCTCCACGTACGCTCTTGCCCGCGAATAGCGGTACCACCACGGCATTCTCATCGAAATTCACCACGACTGTGCCGCGTGACGAAACGGGCGACACCGGCAGAGGCACGGCTGCGGAAACCTCGGGTCCAGCCGGGGCCGCTGCCGGCGTCACTCGCTGCAGCAATCCCGCTGGTACGACCGCCGGAGCATCCCCATGAGCTGGGGCATTCGTGGTCGGCTGCGTCCCCGGCTGCGGCGACTGGCTCGGCGACGCATCCGCCATGTCGATCGTGTCTCCCACATGGTCCGGTGAGCCTTCCTCCAGATCCTCGTCACGAGTCTGCTTCGCCGCCACCATCAACCTCCGACTGGCCGGCAACTCCAGATCGTGCGGCGTGTGCAAATATTCCAACACCTGCTGCGCAATGCGATGGAACACCGGCGCCGAAACCTGTCCGCCCTGGTGCAAGCCGACCGCCGAATCCAGCACCACGGCAACTGTGATCACCGGATTATTGATGGGCGCAAACCCCGCAAACGATCCCACATATTTGGTGTGCGAGTACGCGTGCGTCGCCGGGTCAACCTTCTGCGCTGTCCCGGTTTTTCCCGCTGAGGTATAACCCTCCAACACCGCGCGCTTTCCTGTGCCGTGCAGCACCACGCCTTGCATCATCTGACGCATTTCAGCCGCAGTGTAAGAGGAGATCACTCGATGTTGCGGCCCCGGCTCGAATGCGATGGTTTGCGGCGCAGATTGCGCCCCAATGGTGCCGGCCAGAATTCTCGGGGAAACATAAACTCCGTCGTTTGCCATGGTCGAAATCAGACCCGCGAGTTGCAGCGGCGTGATACCGATCTCTTGACCCATCGAGATTGCTGCAATCGAAACTTTCGACCAGCGGCTCGGAGGCTTGCTCAGTCCACGCGTTTCACCGGGCAATTCAATCCCCGTCTGCTGCCCAAATCCATAGCTGCGGATGTATTTGTAGAAGCGGTCATCGCCCAACCGCAACCCGACTTTAATCGCACCCACATCGCTCGACTCTGCCAGCACATCTGCGACTGTCAGCTTTCCGTGCGGCTTGCTGTCACGGATTCTCATGCCGTTATAGACAATTGCCCCCATCTGGCAATCGACCACTTCATCCGGGCGAGTCAGTTTTTCTTCCAGCGCTGCCGATAACGTCACCAGCTTGAAGGTCGACCCCGGCTCGTACACGTCGCTCACTACATGATTCTTCAGTTTGTCGGGAGTAATATCGTGCGTCGCATTGGGATCGAAGGTGGGCCGGTTCGCCAACGCCAGAATTTCACCCGTATGCGGATTCTCGACAACGACCGCGCCGCTCTCCGCGTGCGTCTCCTGCATCGCGGTGTCGAGTTCCTTCTCCGCGATGTACTGAATCTCCTCATCAATCGTCAGAACAATGTTCTCGCCCGGCTCCGGCTGCTTCTCCACGCTGCCAAACCATTTCTTGTGCGCATCGACCGAAATCAGCATCTGGCCGGGCTTTCCCGCCAGCTTGTCGTCGAATTCGCGCTCGATTCCGCTGAGCCCTTCATCATCGGTGCCAACGTATCCAATCACCTGCGCAGCCAGGTCGTTTTTCGGATAAAACCGCTTCGGTTCTTTCTGGAAATAAATTCCGCGTAGATTCAACGCGCGAATGCGATCGGCAGTGTCCTTATCGGCCTTTCTTTGGACCCAGCAAAATGTTTTCGCAGCCTTGCACCGCGCCAGAATGTCATGGGGATCAGAACCCGTAATCCGCGAGATTAGCGCAATCGTCCCCGCCAGGTCGGGAACGTCCGACGGCACAGCAAAAACCGAGTCCACCGAAACCGACATCGCCAGCTCGCGGCCGGCCCGGTCATAGATAATCCCCCGCCGTGCCGAGACCTCCTCCGTCCGCAGCTGCTGATGCACGGCCTTCTGCTCAAACGCCCCGTAGCGCACGATTTGCAGATAACCCAGCCGCAGGAAAATCGCGCAACACCACAGCACTAACATGGCAGCAAGAATGTACAGCCGGAAGGTAGTGCGGTTGCGAGGTTGAGTGATAGCCATCGCGCTGCTTTCAGACCTTTATTTGACAAACAGTTCTTAGACAAACATGGCGGCCGGCTTCTCAGCCCCGGCCGCCAAAAATCTCCGCCCTTGACTCATGCGGACGTCAAACCCGCCAATCGTTCTACGGAATAGAAATCACCGAAACCGGTGTCGCGCTCGCCATCACCGGACGTCCCGTCTCTGGCGTCGCCGAATCCATGCGGATAATCTGGCCCGCCTGCGGCGGCTGCATTCCATATTGCCTTGCCAGTCGGTCGATCCGCTCCGGCGAACGCAACGTCACCGCTTCCAGCCGATAGCTACGGTTCAATTCCGCCATCGCGTCACGCTGGTTTTTCAGCGCTTCAATCTTGTATCCGTACTCAATGGCTTTGAAATGTTGCCACGCGTATGTCATCACCAGCAGAAACAGGCAGCACATCGCGATGCTGAACTGTTTCATCTCCCGCTGCCGCTTCGGATCTTCCACTTTCACCAGCCGCGAATTGTCGATCGGCTTGGCAAAGTAGACCTCTGGAGTTCCAATCCAGCATGAACTCCGTCGGCTCTTCACCATTGGCGTGATTGCGGCGAGCGCAGCCATTTACGCGGCTCCTGCCAGCATGGTCTCGTATTGCGTGATTTCGTTGTGCGCTACGGCGTAGAAGTGCGCCAGCTTCTCTTCCGCCGAGCGCGCCTGTAGCGCCTGCCTCTCGGTCCGCTCTACCGTCTTCATCAACTCGTCAATTAGTGTGCCGGAATACATTTTCTTTTCCTCGTTTTCTACCCACCACAGAACCTAAACTTTTTCCGCCACCCGCAGCTTCGCGCTGCGTGAGCGCGGATTGCGATCGATTTCTTCTTCCCCGGCGGTCATCGGCTTTTTCGTCAACAACCGATACTCGCCCCGCTTCGCTCCTTCGCGCATCGCATCTTTCACAATGCGGTCTTCCAGCGAGTGAAAACTGATCACCACCAGCCTTCCCCCCGTGTTCAGCAGCTGCGGGGCGTTGTTCATCAGCTCCCGCAGGTCATCCAACTCATGGTTTACGAATATTCGGAGAGCCTGAAAGGTAAGCGTCGCCGGATGAACTCGCCTTTCCGCTTTATTCATTGGCCGGGCCGCGGCTGATACGATCTCCGCAAGTTGTGCGGTAGTCCGTATCGGCCGCGACCGGACAATGGCTCTGGCGATTCTCCGCGACCTCCTTTCCTCACCGAATTCGTAAATCAGATCGGCAAGCTCGCGCTCGTCGAACCGGTTTACCACTTGTTCGGCGGTCAACTCGGACTGAGGATTCATCCTCATGTCCAAATTTCCTTCCGCCTGAAAACTGAAGCCTCGCGCTGGCGTGTCAAATTGCAAACTGCTCACACCCAGGTCGGCCAGGATCCCGTCGTACGTCGCTCGTCCTGCCTCGTTCGCCAAATCTGCAAACGATGCGTGTCGTAACTCAATCGCCGGCCAATCGGACGTACTGACGACTGACGACTGATGACTGACGACTAGCCTCTCCCGCGCTTTTTCCAGCGCCGCTGGATCCTTATCGAAGCCAATCAAATGACCCGGTGCGCCGAGGCGTTTTGCGATTTCGTAACTGTGCCCGCCAAGGCCCACCGTGGCGTCGATATAGGTCCCGCCACGCCGGACGGCTAAAAAGTCGATCGCTTCTTTTAAAAGAACCGGAACATGGCCAATCTCCATCTTTTTGCCGCCATGTCCAACCCCCTGAGGGGTTTTTGTAAATCCCTCGCCCACGCTCTTGGGCTCCCGGCGAACCGCGTCTTTCGGTTCGCTGGGACTGACTAGATGCCCAATTCGTCGAGCGTCTTCTCATCCTCAGGCGTGAACGGCTGTTCCTCGATCTCTTTGCGGTACAGCTCCAGGTTGCGAACCACGAGATAGGTCAGATTCCCCGTCACCGCGACTTCGCCCTTGATTTGCGCCGCTTCGCGTAGCAGTTGCGGCATCAGCAGCCGTCCCTGCCCATCCATTTCCACCATCTGCCCGTAGTAGTTCACCCGGTCCAGAAACTTTTTCTTCGTAGGATTGAACGTCGAGAGCGTCGCCAGCTTCTGCTCGATCCGCTCCCACTCCTCGAAGGGATACACTTGGGCAACCTTCCCGTCCTGACTGGTGATGTAAAATTGGTTGCCGTATTTCTCGTCGATCACGCGCTTGAACTCGGCCGGCACCTTGACGCGCCCTTTTTCGTCGACTCGAGTTGGGTGATTGCCGCGAAACATTTGTTTTGCCCTTTACTGGGCTCAAAAACCTTTTAACCACAACACTTGCGAACAGAAGGGGGAGGAAAACCATTTCAAAACTGCTTAATTCCGCTTGCTTCGGGCTTTTTTTCGGGGTGTCAGCCTCTAAATCCACTGGCGCCTCTCCATCGCTCACTTCTGCCCACCAACTTTATTGTTGTAACCACTTCTTACCACTTTTGACCACATCCTACGCCTAAATCGTTTGTTGTCAACACCAAAGTTGAAGGTTAGGGTCGGGAGTAACGTCTCAATCTGAAAACAACAAGAAATTGCGGTTTACCTGGAAGGCGACCACCAAATATTGCGTTTATTAATGTGGTTCGAAGTTTGAATTCTGCTTGCGAATCAAGCAGATTGGTGAATTTTTCTGTGGAAATCCTTTATGTAGTCAAACTGCACCGGGACCCGGCTCAGTAAATCGCTTTCCCCGCCTGGTTCGACTTCACCGCTCCCTGTTCGACTGACAGTGTATATCCCACCCCGCCGTTGCCCGTCCACGTCGAAAGATCGAAATGCGAACCCGCCGGGGCTTTGTAGACCGAAACATCCTTAAATGTCAGCCGCTCGCCCTTCCGGCAGACCTCCGGCGGCTTCGTCGGTCTCAAAAAATACGCCCCCTGCCCCGTCCCCACAATCGTCGCCTTCCCATCCGCCTCCACCAGCACTGCCGACTTCTCATCCACCGCAACCTCCCGCGGATCTTTCGACCATCCGTCCTGCATAATCCGCGCCAGGAAAACCAGTGTCCGTCCCATGCGGTCGCGCTTGGCAAAGTGGCTGTCGGTGATCGTATTCCGCAGGATCGAGATATCCAGAAAATCCCTCACCACCGTCACCCGTGCAAAATAAGGGTTGGTCAGCGCATCCTTTGACACCAGTTCGCTGTCATCCGGAGGATCGTTGAGCGCCCCATAGGAAAACTGCCCTTCAATCGCCAGCCCCGCGCTCGTTCCTCCAATCGGCTTCCCCGCCGCGACCGCCTCGTTGATCGCGTCCTCGACCGGAGTGGTTTTCCAGAAATCGACGTACCGCGCCTGGTCTCCACCCGCAATAAAAATCGCCGACGCCTGCCGGATGATGTCGTATACATGCGCATCAACCGCCGCCTGCCGGTCGGGAATGATCAGCGTAGATACCGAATTCAGCTTGCACAGTCCGTTCACGTAGGCGTTGTAATCGTCGCCGCCGGCCGCGCGCAGAATCACAAAATCCCCGCCATTCGCCTTCTGGCACAGCCAGCGAAACGCGTCATCCAGATCGCTGCCGCCGCCCATCATCGCAACCCCTGCAGAAGGAGTTGTCTGTATGTCATTGGCTTTTCCGGTGCGAATGTACTTGTAGGTCTGCGCGTTACCGACACCGCAAGAAGCAAGCAACAGAAAAATCCAATGGATCGCCAAGCATCGATTTCTATACATGATTGCTGACGATTATATTGCAGCTCGAGTTTTCGTCGCTCAAGCCAATCTCAACTCTGCGGCGTACACTCTCTGGCGACCCAAAACAAAATCTACGACCCCTGCTAGGACACATTATCTGCAAAGCTTTGCACTTCGTCCCTTGAAATCCGCATCCAGAGCGTAATTCAGGTTGACTTCACACTCGCGCGGAATAAGAATGACGAAGCTTGTCTGGCGTCTCTGCAGCAAGCACTCACATCTTTTTTAGTCTTCCCAGGAGGATGACCGATGTTTCGTAAGTTCAGCCTGTTGTTGCTTGCGATGACTGTGGCCGGAGGGGCAGTTCTGTCCCATGCTCAGCCGCAGACCCTGTTAACGACTCATACCCGTGACGTAGTTCTCAAAGGAGAAGCCGCCTACGTCGGAAAATTGCCCGCGAACCAAGTGCTCCATTTCGATATCGTTATGCCCGTACGTGACCGAGCCGCTTTGGATCGCTTCGTGCAGGATGTTTACGATCCGGCCAGCCCATCCTATCGGCACTTTCTGACCGTGGAACAGTTCACCGAGAAGTTCGGACCCAGCCAGAAGGATTACGAAGCATTGCTGCACTTTGCCAAGAGCAGCGGCTTCACCAAGACCGGCGGATCGCGCGACGCCATGGATGTGCGCTTCACCGGCTCAGTGGCCGCGATCGAGACCGCTTTCCACGTCAAGATGGGCATCTATCACGACCCCGTCGAAAAGCGTGACTTCTACGCCATTGACCGTGAGCCCACCGTTGAACTTTCCGTCCCACTGATGCACATCTCAGGCCTGGACAACTATTATGTTCCGCGCACAGCTCTGCGCCGCCGCACCGGCCCGATGCCCGCGGCCACCACGGGCTCTTGTCCGGATGCCAGCTTCTGCGGCAGCGATATGCGCGCTGCATATTACGGCGGAACGGCACTGACCGGCCACGGTCAGACGATCGGCCTGCTTGAGTTCGCCGGCTTCGATATCGCCGACGTCAACACCTACTACACGAACGCCAAGCAAACCAGAACTGCCACCGTCAAAGGCATCTCGACGGACGGCACCTCCATCAACTGTTTCGCCAACCAGAATTGCGACGATACCGAACAGACCCTCGACATCACCCAGGCGCTCGGCATGGCTCCAAAGATTGGCACTCTGTACGTATATGTTGGTTCCAGCGGTACGGCGCTCCTGAGCGCGATGTCTTCAGACAAACCGTTGCCCCTGAATCTGAGCTCATCGTGGTATCGATGGGGGACTGATTTCAGCTCGGACGACATGTACTTCGAGAAGATGGCCTCGCAAGGCCAGAGCTTCTTTGAAGCAGCCGGCGACCAGAGTGCATGGGAAGGTCAGGACACCTGGTGGCCGATGGAGTCTCCATACGTCATCTGCGTTGGAGGCACCGATCTCGTCACCAAAGGAGCGGGAAAGGGCTGGGCTTCGGAGACCGTTTGGGTTGATGGCGGCGGAGGCATTTCGCCGGATAAGCTTCCAATCCCCAGCTGGCAGCAGCTGAAGGGCGTCATCACCAAGGCAAACGAGGGATCAACCAAGTATCGCAATGGTCCGGACGTGTCTGGAAACTCAAACTTCACCTTCTACGTTTGTGCCGATCAGGACGGTTGCACCGCGAACGAGTACGGTGGCACCAGTTTTGCGGCTCCCATGTGGGCAGGATACATGGCGCTTGCCAACCAGCAGGCGGCGGCGCATGGAAAAACCCCAGTGGGCTTCATCAACCCGCTCATCTATCAGAAGAGCCTCGGGAAGAACTACAGCATTTACTTCCACGACATCACCTCCGGAAGCAATGGATTCCCGGCTGAAAAAGGCTACGACCTCGCGACCGGCTGGGGAACCATTAATGGCCCTGGTTTGATCAACCTGTTCGCTCCGTTGCACTAAACGCTTCAGGCCGCGTGTTGTTTGCGGCTGAAAAGCTTGAGCCCGCTCTTCGGAGCGGGCTTTTTTTTGAAGGGGAATTGCGAGCTGCCGTCGATCTGCTTTGCTAACGGCTAGAGGCTGGAAGCGTTTCTACTTCGTCGGCTCAACCACCACTGCGGTTCCGTACGCCAATACCTCAGTTACGCCCTGCATGATCTCGGTGGCGTCGTATCGGGCGCCTACAACTGCGTTTCCACCGAGTTCCCCGGCATGTTGCAACATGATGTCGAACGCCTCGCCGCGCGTCTTCTCGCAAAGATTGGTCAGCAGCGTGATGTTCCCGCCCACCAGCGTCTGTAACCCGGCGCCGATCGTGCCCAGAATCGATCGCGACCGCACTACAATCCCGCGAACCACGCCCAGGTTTCGGACCACGCGGTATCCATCCAGCTCAAACTGCGTGGTCACCATGTGGTGTGGAACCATTGGACGCGGCGCATAGCCTGTTCCCATTTCCGTTTTCTCCCGCAAAAAAAGTCGACTGACAATAAATACGGTATTCCAACCGACGCCGGCCCACAATGCCTTGTTTCCGAGGATTCTTGGAAAACAACCGCTAAAATCGCCGCGCCGCCGTCGCTGAACCGCCTCATTACAAGTTACCTTCCACACGCGAGGGCCGGTGAGAAGAACACAGGTCAGACTAATGCAGCGCATTTGGGGGTTGTGGATGGCATGTTGGTGGCTGTAAGTGATTGAAACGATTGGTGTTAGACATCGTCATATCGATGCAAGTTGTTGATGGGTAAGGAGTTAGATATCATAATATAGAAAACAAGGGGGTTAGGGTTGGGTTTTTTGGCTGGCGCGATGGCCGAACCGATCATAGTGTCGCCGGAGGCGACCCGCGAAGATCGGTTCGGCGATAGTCGGGAGGGTTGCCGCGGGCTAGGGTTTGGCGGCTCGGACGTGGTTCGCGTTTCCCTTTGTTGCCTGCGCGCTGCGCGCTTTTTTCCGGGTCAGCGCGGGGCGCTGAGGGTAACGGCCTTCGGCAGAGAGGAGGGATTGCTTTGCGCTGGTACCCGGCGCCGAAGCGCCGGGCTGTTATCAGTCGCCCCTACGGGGAGGGACGATTGCTCATGGCGGGATCTACGGGGGCGGAACGCTGAAGGTCGTCTCCTTCCGAGCTTAGCGATCCAAATTGGCCAGCGCCCGTTCCGTTTTGCATTTTGGACATCTGGCCTTCCAAGTGCTGCCGCGCGCGCGTGGTTTTTTGGCGCGGAAGACGTTGAACTTAGTCGCCCCGCAACTCATACACATTAACGTGCGGTGTTCTTGGTCGTCTCTTGTGGCAACCGTGCGAATGTTTGCTTTGGCCTTTTTCAGAGTGGAGGCAGCATATCACGGTCTCACCACCTCGGCGGCGCGCGGAGCGCGGCGCCCAGGAGCGGTGAGGCCGATAAATTAAAAGTTTGATCTATAGAAAACCGGGGGACGTTCCGTATGCGCCCAGACGTTTCCTCTCTCAAACAGCGCCCCGTGACCCCCGTCACATACTCCTTGTGCGGAAGGCCGTTAGCGTGATTAGAGGGACGCGTCTAGGGAGGGTTCCAGAATGATTGCCCCGAACAAACGGTTGCTCTATTCGACACTATCGGTTTGTGCTATGGGTTGGCTCATGTCTTGCGCCGGCGGCCGCGAGGATCGCACGGCGAGTACCGGTGGGGATGCCAGTGGCGTCGTCCATGCTAGCTACACCGCTGAGAAGGTGCCTGTTCAAGACCAGGGCAACCTTATAGAGTCACGAGAGTCGACTTACAACAATGTCTACGTGTACCGCACCGGCGGCAATCTCTGTATGACCTTTGGTTTTAATAAAAGCATCTACCAGGAAAGCATCTATAACCCGGCTGATGATCGGGAGCTTCCAGTTTCGTACACGCAGTTCATGACCGCGAGTCTCATGTATCCGAAAAGGATCAAATCCATCTTAGAGATTGGGTCTGGCGGTGGACGGACATCGTGGTATCTGCATCGTTTTCTCCCCGGGGCTCAAGTCACTTCGGTCGAACTCGATCCCGTAGTTGCGGATCTGGCGCGCAAGTACTTTGGAATCAGAAATGAGCCGGGCTATCGTACCGTCACCAGCGACGGACGCATTTTTCTGGCGAACTCGAAAGAACAGTATGACGTTATTTTGGTTGATGCCTATCGTGGCCCCTTCGTTCCGTTCCACCTGTTAACCCGTGAGTTTTATCAGATTGTTCGTGAACATCTGGCAGACGGTGGAGTCGTTGCCCAAAACGTCGAGCCGTCTACCCTGCTGTTTGATTCGGCGGTTAAGACAATACACACTGCGTTTGCGCAGGTGGAGTTCTACGATGCCAACTACGGCAACAGTAGTCTTACTGGTAAGGACGTTGGCGGCAATGTCGTGACCATTGCCTACCAAGGGGAGGGCTTAAATGCCTCCGACGTTGTGCGCATGGCCAACCAGCGCCAATCACAATATAAGCTGCGCTACGAGTTGCAAGCGATGCTTGCGGAGCGATATGTGTTGAAGCCGGTCGTGGTTAATGGGCAATCGTACTTGGACGTGTTCAACTCGAGGGAGGAGGCAACAGGCGGAATCGATGACAGCGCTCCGATTCTGACCGATGATTTCGCACCGGTCGATTCGCTGAAGGCCATAGAGAAACACAACCGAAAATGGACGACTGCGGCTCAGTGATGGGACGGCTAACCTCGCTACTGATTTACGGGAATGCGCTGGTGGTCGGAAGCGTGCTCATGGGTTTCGAGATGCTCGGTAGCCGATACCTGTTTCCGTACTTCGGCGGTGGAATTGGTTCATGGGCAGGGTTAATTTCGACCGTTATGGTTGCCCTTACCGTTGGTTATCTTATCGGGGGCACCCTAGTCGACCGGTACCCGTCGACTTATCTCATCGCGTCGAGCTTCGGAGTCGCAGCAGCTTACCTCGCGCTGATTCCGGCAAATGCCGACCACGTTATGTCATGGATTCTTCAAACCGTCGGTCAGGGACCTCCGGCAATCTTGCTTGCCTCAGCAAGCCTGCTTCTGTTGCCCTTATCGCTCCTCGGAATGCTTTCGCCTGTTGCGGTTCGTCTGCTGCTTCGCTCCAGGACGGAAACCGGCCGTGTGGCCGGCTTTGTTTACGCAACTTCTACGGTGGGGAATGTTTTTGGAACCCTCTTTACGACGTTTTACCTCATTCCCGTGTTCGGGTCGCGATGCATAACGTACTTTTTTGCGGGCGCAGTAGCAGTTTGCGCGGCGTCCTTGTTCCTTTTCGCCGCCTCCATTCCAGAGAATATGCAGATCAAGGATGGAGGTTAGCAATGGACAGAGGCAATCAGGCCCTTGCGACAGCGGTGATACTAATGGTATTCCTTGCGGCGTGTGCACAAGGTCTTCAAAGCCATGCGTCTGCCCCCGCGACGGATCCTTCAGGGGTAACGATGCTGGCTTCACATACGGTCGGCACAGTCGAGGGACAATTTGATGCCGCGCGGGCCATGCGGTACCTGCGTGACGTCGTTGCGTTCGGCCCTCGTCCTCCGGCGAGCGCGGCTCACAGACGACTTGAGTCTTACCTGCAGTCGCATATCGCCTCCGACAATTTGGAAGTAGATAGTTTCTTGGCGTCGACGCTCATTGGAAAGGTGTCAATGACTAACCTGATCGCCAGGTTCCCAGGCGATCGGGACGGGATCATCGTTATCGCGGCACATTACGATACGGCTGGGACGGTGCCCAATTTTGTTGGTGCGAACGACGGGGGTTCGGGCACCGCGCTGCTGCTCGAATTGAGCGATCAATTACGTAATCGGAGGCTTAAGGGATACAGCGTTTGGCTGGTTTGGCTTGACGGTGAAGAGGCCGTCCAGAAGTGGTCTAATACAGACGGACTCTATGGCAGCCGCCAACTTGCCAAGAAATGGCATGATGACGGGACCGCGGCGAGAATTAAAGCCTGCCTTGTGACAGACATGATCGGCGATGCTGACCTAAACATCGAGCGTGATCAGGGCTCAAATTCCCACTTGGAAGATCTGATTAACAACGCGGCGAGTGACCTTGGTTATCAGTCCCACTTCTTCCGGAGAACCGTAAGCATGGTTGATGACCACACATCCTTCATTGCAGTCGGAATTCCTGCGGCCGATATCATCGACTACGACTATGGCTTCAATAATTCCTTTTGGCATACGCGACAAGACACCATTGATAAGCTCAGCTCCCGAAGCCTGCAAATCGTCGGCGAAGTGTTGGTCGAGACTGTTCGACTTCTGAACAAATAGGTGATCCCCAGGACTCTGGGTCTGGGACCGCTTCCACCTGAACCAAGAAGGTAATCTTCCCCGCGCGTTATCCACACAAAATGCAATGCCGGCGGGGGCGGGGCGTGGTGGAATGATGGACGATGGCGAAGCGGGTCAGCGTCGATCGGTGGCTGTTTGTGGTGACGCTGCTGCTGATTTTTGTGGGGCTGGTGATGGTGTTCAGCGCGTCGGCGGTGATGGCGAAAGAGCGCTACGGGTCGGCGTACTTTTTTCTGTTGCGGCAGTTGGGATGGGCGGCGATCGGGGTGGTGGTGATGGTCGCGGCCATGACGATTGACTACCGGCGGTACAAGCATCCGGCGGTGGTGTTTTCGTGCCTGGGATTTACCACGCTGCTGCTGATTGCGGTGTTCTTTACCGACCGGTCGCACCATACGCATCGCTGGATCCACATGGGTCCGTTTTCGTTTCAGCCGTCGGAGCTGGCGAAGCCGGCGCTGATCCTGTTTCTGGCGTTCTTTCTGGCGGACCGGGTGAATGCGATTGAAGACTGGCGAAACACGATTGTGCCGGCGGTGATACCGACGGTGACGTTTATCGGGCTGATTGTGTTTCAGCCGGACCTGGGCACGGCGATTGCCTGTGCAGCCATTACGGTGTGCGTGCTGTTTATTGCCGGGATGGAGATGAAGTATCTGGGGTATGGACTGCTGGCGTCGATACCGATTTTGTATCTGCTGATTTTTCGGGTGGCGTACCGGCGGGCGAGGATTATGGCGTTTCTGAATCCGTGGGCGGATGCGCAGGGGCATGGGTTCAACATTATCCAGTCGATGATTGCGGTGAGCACGGGCGGGATTACGGGCGTGGGGCTGATGGAGGGCAAGCAGAAATTGTTTTATCTGCCGGAGCCGCACACCGATTTTATTTTTGCGGTGACGGCGGAGGAAGTGGGACTGGTGGGGTCGGCGATTCTGATTGCGCTGTTTGTGGTGTTTTTGTGGAGGGGGATTCGGACGGCGCTGAAGACTCAGGATCTGTTTGGGCGGTTTCTGGCGGTGGGGATTACCAGCATGATCGTGGTGCAGGCGTTCATCAACATCAGCGTGGTGCTGGGGATGATGCCGACGAAAGGGATTCCGCTGCCGTTCATTTCGTATGGCGGGACGTCGTTGCTGTGCGCGATGGCGTGTGTGGGAGTGCTGTTGAATATTAGCAAGCAGGCGGAGTGAGGCTTTTAGTGGCCGCTGGTTCTTGCACGCCAGCTACGGCTTTCGCCGCTCGATGTCGGTGGCGATCACATCCAAGAACTTCTCTGCCGTGTCCAGAGCCTGCTCGGCGTCGTGGTGAGAGACGAAACCAGTGTCATCGTATAGCGCGAGGTTGCGTTTCCGACGGAGGCGATCAAAGACCAGCGTCAGGCCCGAATGCTTCTTGCCGAGACGAGAACTTACGAACTCGATGATGGCAACATGGTGGCCGGGTTGGCTTCCGGGGCGAAAACCATAGCTGAACATGAAGCCCAGCGACGCCTTAAGCATGGCCTCGTACGCTTGCTGAAGACAGGCCTCCTCGTCGAAAGCCAGGATACGATGTGCGGAAGCGAGCTTTTTTTTCGCGCCGGCGAGGAAGCGATCGATCTGGGGCCAATCAACGGTGTGAGGCTTTAGCGTCTTCATCCGGACCTATGAGCGAAATACGCTTATTGTGCCAGACATTCCGCAAGAAGGCGTCGTTGCGAGCGCGGCGGGCTGCGAATTCGCTGGACGTCAGGACGGTGTAGTTGATCTCACGGCCGAGTTGTCGCTCGAGTTTGGCGACGGCTTGCGATAACGATTCTTCGCGCGGGGCGCCGATAATAAGCGCGTCGATGTCACTTGCGGAATTCTGTTGGTTTCTGGCGAATGAACCATACAGGTAGGCCTGCTCGACGCCGTCGACTGTCTCAAGCGCGCCACGAATCGCCGCGGGGGCACCGATGGTTTTGCCGACGATGCGGCGGATTTCATCGAAGAGGGGGTATGTTCGGTTGAGGGAAAAGTACTTTTGTCGACCATTGATTTCCGATCGAAACAAGCCATCTCGCTCCAGCCGCTGCAACTCCTTCGAAAGGTTGGAGGGGTCCGTGTCCAGCCTCGCCGCCAGATCGCGGACGTGAAGACGGGCAGCCGGATTGGTGAAATAGTAGGCCAGGAGTCGTTGGCGAGCCTTTGACCGCAAATCCAGCATTGTGGTAATAGTATACTACATTTGTGGTAACCATTAACCACATGACTCGCATACTTCAGACGCTGGCGAGTTCGCGCGCCTCGCTGGGCTCGTAGGCGACGATGTATCCGGCGACGGCGCTGGCGGCGACCGTCAGGGGGCTGGCCAGATACATCTGGCCGGGACCGCTGCGCCCGGGGAAGTTGCGATTCTGCGCGCTGATGACGATTTGATCGGGACGCGTGGAGACGCCGGGACCGGCGTTGATGCAGGCGCCGCAACTGGGCTCGATGACGTGGGCTCCGGCTTTCTGGAAAATTTCAAGATAACCTTTGCGCAGGCAGTATTCGCGGGTCTCCTGCGATCCGAACTGAATGAAGAACTGGACGGAGCCGGCGATGCGTTTGCCTTGCTTGAGCGCGTCGGCGAGGACGGCGGCGTACATATCCATGTCTTCGTTTTTGCCGGCGGTGCAGGTGCCACCGTAGGCGATTTCGACGGGTACGGGCGTGTGCAAGTCGCGAATATATTTGCCGTTGCCGGGATCGCCAGGGGTGGCG
>DASVWZ010000303.1:0-20637 GCA_036392935.1 Terriglobales bacterium
CCGTCGCGGCCCTCGTTCTTATCCAAAATTTTATGCCGCTTCTTTTGTGGTTAGCGCCTGCAGGTACGCCCGGCGTTGCGATGACGACGCGATCACTTTCATCTGTTTCCAGTCGTAGGGCATTTCACGACCGCAATCCAAACAAACGACATAAGTTCCGGTCAGCGAAGCCGCCTGGTTGCGCCGCTGGCCGGTGCGAACCGTGATAGGAAACCCGTAGCGAGAATGGCTGCAACCGAAAACTGCGTCGAAAAATTCTCCGATCATAATTACCCCCACAGCAACCCGATCTTACGATCTCCCCCAGCCCCACTAATTTAGATTCAACTCTTCGGTACGCGATTCGTCAATCTAATAAATAAACCCCAGAGTGGAGGGAAAGTCGTGGGTCAGATTGAGACGGGAAGCCCCTGATTCTTCGGCAGATCGCGCTCCCGGGGATTTGCAATTGCTAATTTGTAATTGGTAATTGGCTGCGCGAACAACCAACCTGGGATCGACAAAATCGGCTGTCAACTTATCGTCATTAAATTTCAAATTACAAATCGCCAATTACACATGGGCTCTAGCTTTTCTTCTTGCTATGGCACTTTTCGATGATGGCAGTGCGAAGCGTTTCGCGGAGGGTTTCGGGCAGTTCGTAAAGCTGGGAGTCGCGATAGATTTCGATGGTCTTTTTGGTTGTGTCGCAAACCACGTAACAGTTGTGGCACCAGGCGAGATGGTCTTCCAGTTCCGCCTTTGTTCGGGCGTCGATGACGCCATCCAGATAGTTGGTTAACTCCTGCAAAAAGTCAGAACACTTCACTGGACGTCATCCCCGTTTTCTGGTTTCGGTTTCCCATTCCCACCGTTCCGTTTTCGAAAGTACTTGCTGAGCCGTTCACGCAATTGCAACCGCGCCCGCAGCAGCCGCGACTTCACTGCGGGGATGCTCAAATCGAGCGCCTCCGCAGTTTCTTCGGTCGATAAACCTTCTACGTCGCGCAGCACAAACACGGTGCGGAAACTCGAGGGCAGACCCTGAATCGTCTTGGTCAGGATCTCCCGCAACTCCGCCTGACTGTACTGCTGCTCCGGATTCGGACTCCAGTCCGCAACCTCGCGCGGAACCGAATCCTCTTCCGTCTTTACATCCTCGTCGAGCGAAACCATGCGCTCGGGCCGGCGACGGCGCAACTTCATCAGCGCTTCGTTCACCGCAATCCGAACCAGCCAGGTGTAAAACTTCGACTGGCCTTGAAACTGGTTCAGATTGTTATAAGCCTTGAGAAACGCGTCCTGCACCACATCTTCCGCATCCTCCCGGTTCTGCGTGATGTGTTGCGCAATGCGAAAAACGTTCCGGTCGTACCGGCGAACCAGTTCTTCGAAGGCGCTGACATCGCCCCCCTTGGCTGCATTGACTAACTGCAGCTCATCACTAACTGGCTCACTTACCTTGGGTTGGATGGTACTCATTTCACATCCGATGCAAGATTTTCCCCACCAAACGGCTGGGCAGAACCCTTATTTTACTTGGGAATGGAGCCGTTTGGGAAATGGGTGCCCCACCGCGTCGAATTCGGCGTCATCTTTCTTATATGTCATTGCCCGAAACCGGGCGCGGGAGGCCGTAATCGGGGGTTACTTACGTTACCAGAGAGGTTTCAAGCTGCGGTCCTATAATTCGATGTGAGAAGAAGATTCAGCTCACGCGTGCAGCTTGCGGTGAAATCATCGGTGAAGTGATCGGGTAGAGATGGGCAATCATCTGGAAAAACTCGTCGAGAATACAGTGTCACAGGTGTTGGACCGGCACGTCGCGCAGGCGAAGGCCGAGCTGGTCCAGCGGGTTCTGGAAGAAGTGCAGGCGGAGATGCCGGCGAGTGAGGCATCGAGCGGAGCGGCCGTGGCCAGCCTGCTGCAGGATATCCAGACGATTCATGCTGGCAAAACGCAGAAAGAAGTTTTGCGCGCGCTGCTGGACGCCACCATTCAATACTCCGGACGCTCTGCGCTCTTCGTAGTCAAGTCCGGCGCGGCCACAGGATGGCAGGCGCGCGGCTTCGAGCAAAGCGACGCCATCAAAGATTTTCCCCTCGATCTTTTCGGCGGCGCACCCAGCCAGCTCATGGCCAGACACGCTGCCATCCGCGCTGCACTGGCCGAGATGGACGCGCAGTTTGTAGGACAATTCGGAACTCCGGCGGAAGACAAGTTTGTACTGGCTCCGCTGCACTTGAAAGAGAAAATTGCCGCAATCGTTTACGCCGATGGCGGAGCGGAAGCCGGAAAATTAAACGCTGACGCAGTCGAACTCCTCGTCGCTGCCACCAGCGCATGGCTGGAAGTGGCTGCATTGCGCAAGCAGGCAGCAAAAGACGAAGCAGAAAACGCTCCCGCCGAGAGCGCAGAGCCAGCGCCCGCGCCGGCGCCGCAGGCGGGTCCGTCGTACAACGATCCGTTTGCCGGCCACGTGCCGCATCACGCGTCACCTGCAGTTCCCGCAGAATCGGTTGAGCCCGCTCCGAGCGAGCCGGAGATGGCTCCCGTAGCCGCAGTTGCTTCAGCGTCCGCCGCCGCAGCCCCAGCTATGGCAGTCGATCCGCTGGCACAACTTTCACCGGAAGATGCCGAGATCCATCGCAAGGCCCGGCGCTTCGCGCGGTTGCTGATGGATGAAGTCAAACTCTACAACCAGGCCAAGGTTTCCGAAGGCCGCAAACACAAAGATCTATACGACCGCCTGCGCGATGACATTGAAAAGAGCAAGGCGGCCTACCAGAAACGCTACGGACAAACCGCCGCAGCGAGCGTCGACTACTTTACCCAGGAGCTGGTGGCCAGTCTTGCCGGAGATGATCCCTCGGTTCTCGGTCCCAACTTTCACCCCTAGCCTGCACCCAGTCGTGCGCTAGAATAGTGCCAGCAGTGTTGTTCCATCGCGCAAACTTATCCAATATTGCATTGGCGATCGTGACGCTCTCCGCATCGCCTACGGCACTATGGTCTGGCCCGCAGCAGACGCAGCCATCGACGACATCCTCGACTACCTCGTCGACTTCCACTTCCACCCATAAATCCACCACCCGCGCAGCGGCCAAAAAGAAGGCCACAGCCGCGCACAAGCACCCGCCATCGCCCCGCCTGAAAAGAATGCGGCAGGCATTCGTTGCCTCAGCAGATTTGAAGCCGATGGCGCGGCAACTGCTGCAGGATCGCACGCCGGCGGCCTATGCGGGGGTGGAAAACTACGCCCGCGCCCACGCCAAAGAAGATGCCGGATCGCTGGCATATCTGGTGCTCGGCTATGCCCACGTGCTGGACAAGGACTACGCCAAAGCGATCGACCCGCTGGTTCGAGCCAAGGCCAACGCCGGCGACCTGGGCGATTACGTTAACTACTACCTCGGCCAGGCATATCTGATCACTGACAAAATTCCGTCGGCCGTTTTGACCCTCGGCGATTTCGATAAGACCTATCCCCGGTCATTGCTGCTGCGCGACGCCCATGTGGCCTACGCCAACGCGCTGGTGGCGGACGCGAAACCGAAACAGGCGATTGAAGTCCTCGAGGCAGATCGTCTGCCCACGCGCGCCGATCTCGAACTCGCCCTGGGACGCGCTTACGCCGCAGCCGGCGAACCTGCCAAAGCTGGCAGCATCTTTCGCCGCCTTTACTACACCATGCCACTCTCAGCGGAAGCCAATGCCGCGCAGGGCGAACTCAACAAGCTGGGCCCGAGCGCCAAGCTTCCCCCGCCCACGCTGGCCGAGCGCAAGGACCGCATCGATCTGCTGGTAAAAGGCAAGCAATATAACGAAGCAGCCGACGAATATCGCGGAGTGATCGATGAGTCAGCCCCTGCGGAACGTCCGGCGTTGCAGTTGGCGATGGTCGAAGCGCTGCGCCATGCCGGACGCGGCAAAGAAGCGCGACAGGCCCTCGAATCGGTGCCGACCGCGCCGCCCGAAATCTACGCCCAGCGGCTCTTTGAGTACGGCGAGATGGAACGTTCCGCCAATAACGACGACGAATACCTGCGCAACGTCGATCAGTTGCGACAGGTAGCTCCCAGTAGCCCGTGGCTGGAGCAGGCGTTGATGTCGGTGGGCAATATTTATCTCCTGCGGCACGATTACGATAAAGCCATCGACGCCTACCGTGAGTGCCAGGAGCGCTTTCCCAACGGATCGCGCGCCGACTACGCGCACTGGAAGGTCGCATGGCTGAGCTTCCGGCAAGGACGAAACGCCGAGGCGAAAAAAGCTTTCGAAAATCAGATTGCGTTGTATCCGGCGTCGGGTCAGGTCCCGGCGGCGCTGTATTGGCGTGCGCGGTTGGCGGAAGAAGACAACGATCCGGCAATGGCGCGGGCGTTTTACCAGACCCTCGGCCTGCGCTATGCCAACTATTACTACGCAATCCTCGGGCGCGACCGCCTGGGCAAGCTGAAAACCGCCCCGGTCGAGCATTACGCCTTGCTTGATCGCGTGCCGACGACTACGGTTCATAAAATCAACTCCGATCCCGTGCCGGAAGATGATCTTCGCGTGCAAAAAGCGCAGTTGCTTGCCAATGGTGCTTTGCTGGATTTTGCGGCGAAGGAGCTAAAGGGCGCGTCCGAAGAAGACAAAGGCAATTGGTTGACACCCGAGATGGTGCAGCTCTACCAGGACGCCGGCCGCTACGATCAGGCGATGGAGTATCTCAAACACCACACCTCAGATTATTTTGGCGCCGATCTCTCAGACCTGCCGCGGGCCTACTGGGAGGGATTGTTCCCGCGGCCGTACTGGTACGATCTGAAACGATTTTCAACTACCAACGACCTCGATCCCTATCTGGTAGCAGCCCTGATCCGGCAGGAGTCGGAGTTCAACCCCAATGCGGTGTCACATGCCAATGCAGTTGGCCTGATGCAGTTACTGCCGCGCGTGGGCAGGGAAGTGGCGAAAGAAGAAAAGCTGCATTCCTTCACGCCCAACCAGCTATTCACCCCGGCGATCAACCTGCAACTGGGCACGCGTTATTTCAAAACCATGGTCGATAAATTCGGCGTGGTCGAATATGCGCTCGCAGCCTACAACGCCGGCGACGATCGCGTCGACCAATGGCAGGGCGCAGGCAAATACCGCGATGTCGCGGAATTTGTGGAATCAATTCCGTTCACTGAGACCCGTGATTACGTGCAGGCCATCGTGCGCAACGCCAACATGTACAAGCTGCTCTACGCGAGCGAGCAGCAAACCGCCAGCGTTCATTAATGCGCCGGTCGTTCGCGTGATGTAAGGCGTCGCAGCTTTTTTCCCACCAGCGTTCCGGTCACTCCGTAGAACGGGCCAATCAAAAAGAAGATCAACCCGGCCCACGCCGGATTCACGAACGCGATGGCGAACGAAAGTAAGCCGATCACGGTCATCCCGGCGCACTCGATGACCGAAGAACGCGTGATCAGAGTTTCGACAGCATTCAAATCGAGCGCGCTGCGCAAGCGATACGCATGTTCATACAACAGGGCAAACAAAAAAAATACGGCAGCGAAGCCAATGCCGTAAATACGCATCACCACCGACGCCTGGTGAGCGTCCATGGCGCTGCCCGCGCCGGTGAGTTCATTGAATAGTTCCGTAAAAACGAATTTCAGCGGGTAGACATAAAACAAAACCAGAAACAATAAGACCATCGTCAGGAAAATCGTCCAGGGATCCTGCAGTCCGAAGCGGCGGGAGAATTTGTAGTGCTGCAACCAGATCATAACCACTTGAGCAAAGCACGCTGCAAAAGGAACGAAGCCACGCAGCGCAGCCATCAGCTCGGGAACGCTCTTGGGAACTTCCAGCGAAACCACCAGCAGCGTGATGGCGAAGCCGAAGACCACATCGCTGAAGGCTTCAAGGCGCGTAATCTCGCCTCCCCGCCAGTGGAAGTCGGGCTCAGGCGCGAGCGGCGAGTGTGCGATCTTTTTCGGTGCGTGGCCGGACATTGCGGATCGTGATTGCGAAAGCAGTATACAGTTTCACCGTGCCAGCTTAGGCCGACGGTTGCTGCGCGGGAGATTTGGAAGAAAGAATTTCAAATGCCAGCAGGCAGGCGCCAACCACAATCGCACTGTCGGCAACGTTAAATGCCGGCCATTGGTAGGAACCGACATAAAAGAGCAAAAAGTCAGTGACCTTGCCGCGTACTAGACGGTCCCAAAGATTACCGAGCGCGCCTCCCATGATCAGCGCCAGGCCGAAGCCCGTGGTGGCCATCGAATGCGTGTTGCGCCAAAGCAGCGTCGAAACCACGATCAGCGCAAGAATGGAAAACGTCACCAGCAGCGCCATCTTCCATTGCGCGGGCGAATCGGCGAACAGGCTGAAGGCCGCTCCGCGGTTTTCTTCATGCGTAATGCGAAAAAAACCGGGAATGATCTGAATGCCGTCATGCAGCCGGATGCGTTTCATGATCAGCCACTTGCTAGCGCGGTCGAGCGCCAGCACCAGTAAAGCGACCGTCAGGTAATAAACACGCATAACGTGCGGTTGCGGCATCGTGATTTCAGTATCGTTGGCGGAAAGCCGATTGCGCAAGCCGTGGAACCGACAGATGACATGTTTACCATAAAGTTAACATGGTGTGTCAATAACCCCTTTATTATCTAGATTTTGATATTTAACTCATTTGTAATCAATCACTTAAGTGGATATGGCAACACCATGACCCATTAGAATCAATATTTTGCGAGGTATTTAGATGGTGCTTGAGAGTCACAATAGGATGATCGTGATGCCTCGGTTGCCGCGGCCGAGATCGGGATCCCGCTTAAGATCGGGCTTTGAAGCCAGAAGCTTCCATGTCGTCTCGTCCGACTTCGACCAGTGCTCTCCATAGATGCACGCTCGGATCTCCCCGCTTTGCGCCAGCTCACACAGGCGTTTCTGGATGGCTATCCGTATCTCGCCGCCGGCGCCGCTGGAGCCATACCCGTGGATGATCTTCAGCATCTTGCACCCCTCGCGACGCGCCGTGGCCAGTTCGGCGGCAAGCCGCACCAGCGCCTCATGCACTGTAGGCATCCCGAGTTCGAGGTTGACGAGCTTCACGGGGTTACGCCGTGGCTAACTCACAGCCCATTTTATCTTTACGAACGTCGCGGAAGGATGGTGAAGCGCTTTCTCCCGCCGATCCGGTAGGTCTCAAAATCGTCATGGTCAACCGTGAGGATCACGCTGAGCTCTTCCGTCGCGGCCAGGTGTACGAGCGTAGCGTCAGCAAAATCCATCGGGCGATCGCGGTACTTGTGCATCAGGTCGTGAAGCTCGGGAAGATCCTGGTCGCTTAGCGAACGGACTGTCAGCGCGCCGGAGCGAACAAAAGACCAGGCCGCCTCCGGGTCTAGTCGATGTTTAGCAACCAAATGAAAGAGTTCCGTCAAAACAGCCTCAGTAGTGAGGAGTGGCATGGGCCCCGAGGCAAGTGCCTCAAGGCAAGGAGTGTGCCACTTGTCTCGCCAATTGATAACCCCGAAGATTGCTCCGGTGTCAATTAGCGCGGCGGCGGGCACGGTTCGTTTTCTCCAGGTGACGTTGCCAGATGTGTTCGCGGACCGCCTCGCGAGCGGTCTCCGCGCCGTTACGCGGTCCGCGGAGGGTCCCGACCGTCTTCATCACACGACGGCGCAAGGCCGCCTGCTCGGCTTCATCGGACTGGTGGCCATTGCGGCGCCCCGCGAGCCAATCGTCGGTGATTTCGTCCAGGAGCTTGGCGAGCGAGACGCGATCTCGACGTGCTTCGGTCTCAAGTCCCGCCTTTTTGTGAGCGGAAAGCCGCCAGCTATAGACTTCGGTCTTCATGCACTACATTGTAGTGCATCAGGACTCCTTCATCAACGCGCCGAAAGACAATCAAGACACATTAGTCCCGCCGTTTTCCTCGCGACACAGCTTCTCGCGCTTCCTTGTCCGCAGTGCGGCGGCGCTCGGTTTCACGCTTGTCCCAAAGCTGCTTGCCGCGAGCAACGGCTAGCTCAAGTTTGACCCGGCCGTTCTTGAAATACATCCGCGTGGGGATTAGGGTCAATCCCTTTTGCTGGGTTTTGCTGAATAGACGGCGAAGCTCCTCGGCGTGAACCAGCAGCTTGCGCGTACGCAGCGGCGCGTGGTTTGAGTAGCCGCCGTGATCATAGGGCCCAATGTGGCAGTTCAGCAGCCAAAGTTCGCCGTCTTTGATAAGTCCATAAGAATCTTTAAGATTGGCCAGCCCGTCGCGGATCGATTTAACTTCGGTACCGCTCAGCACGATCCCGGTTTCAAATTTTTCCAGCAAGAAATAGTTGTGTGAAGCGATCCTATTCACAGCGGCATCGCGTTCACCGGACGCGGTGGGGTCGCGGCGAGGGTTTTTCACCGGGTTGGGTTTCGTCTGGTGTTGCGACTGGCGTGCCATGGGCTGATTTCAGGTTAACCTAGTCGAGCGAATTACGGTTACACAGGAGAGAAAACCAGTTGGCCAGCCGATTTGCAGGGCGCCGATGCGGGAGCTTCAAGTAAGCCCTGAAGTAGTAACACTAACGAGTGTAACTGCTATCAGAACAGTAACTTCCGGTGGTTTTGAGCGATGCTATAATCGCGCTGAACAAGTTCATCCGACATGCATTTTTTAAGGTTTTCCAATGGCTGAAAACGGCCTGCGGGGTGCTTTGTCTGTGAGGATTTCTGTGACTAAAAGCT
Source organism: Terriglobales bacterium (assembly GCA_036392935.1). Taxonomy (GTDB): domain Bacteria; phylum Acidobacteriota; class Terriglobia; order Terriglobales; family Acidobacteriaceae; genus DASVWZ01. The sequence continues at coordinate 8,701 of DASVWZ010000303.1, forward strand.
GGGTACGCCCCGCAATTGTGGCCGCGATGGTCGCGCTGATGGCCTTCTACGCCTTCGCCAAAGATCAAGCTAAGTTATTGTATAAAAAGGGGCAGGACGCGGAAGCGAGGCAAAACTACGAACAAGCCTACGACGATTACAAGCAGGCATATGATCTTAAGCCCACCGAACTGACCTATCGCGCCTCATTTGAGCGGCTGCGGTTTCTTGCGGGAGCCTCACACGTCCATCGTGGTCAGTTGCTGCGTGAAGCCGGGCAGTTGCCGGAGGCGCTCGAACAGTTCAAACAGGCCGCCGACATCGACCCCTCAAGCGCCATCGCTCATCAGGAAATGGCGCGGACCCAGAAGATGATTGACGCGGCCGGCGCCGCGGCCCCGCAGTCAAACGCCAAACCGCCTTCCGCATTGCAGAAAAGAATCGAGGAGGCCAGCGGACCGGTCGACCTGGCGCCGATTTCAAATACCCCCATCAACCTGAAAATCACCGAAGATTCCAAAATTATTTATGAGACGGTGGGAAAGCTCGCCGGCATCAACGTTATTTTCGACCCCGATTACAGCTCCAAGCGCATCAAGGTCGAATTGAACAATGTCTCTTTGGAAGATGCGCTTCAGATCATCGCCCTGGAGTCCAAGACATTCTGGCGCGCTGTCACGCCCAATACAATTTTTGTGGCCACGGACAATCCCGCCAAGCGCAAGGATGTGGAACAGAGCGTAATCAAAACCTTTTATCTGGCCAATCTTTCCCAGCCCACCGAGTTACAGGACATTGTCAACGCGCTGCGGCAGATTCTGGAAATTGCCCGTGTGCAGCCGCTGCCAAGCGAAGGAGCACTGGTGGTTCGTGGCACACCGGACCAGATCGCGCTGGCACAAAAGCTGGTCAGCGACCTGGATAAGGCCAAGCCGGAGGTCATCGTCGACGTTGCGGTTATGCAGGTCAGCCGCGACAAGGCCAGAACGCTCGGTATCAGCCCGCCGACCAGCGCCACGGTGGCACTGCAGAACAATGTCAACACCTCGACCACAAATACCGGCAGCTCGACCATCACCGGAGCTACCAATACCTCGACCACATCCGGCACACCGAACCAGATCAACTTAAACCAGATCGCGAACCTCAACGCGACCGACTTCACCATCACCATCCCGCCGGCCTCCGCGTCGGCGCTGTTTACCGATAACAGCACCAAGCTGATTCAGAAGCCTGAAATTCGCGCCGTCGATGGCCAAAAAGCCTCGCTCAAAATCGGCGACCGCGTGCCGGTAGCGACGGGCTCGTTCCAACCCGGCATCGGCGGCGTGGGCATCAACCCATTGGTCAACACGCAGTTCCAGTACTTGGACGTCGGTGTGAACATCGACATCACTCCCAAAATTCACGCCGGCGGCGAAGTCACGCTGAAGGTCGCCATGGATATTTCCTCCGTCACTGGCACCTCGAACATCGGCGGCATCAGTCAGCCCGTCATCGGCCAACGCAAGATCGAGCACGAGATACGCCTCAAGGAGGGCGAAGTTAACGTAATGGGGGGCATGCTCGAGGATTCGCAGACCAAATCGCTCACCGGCATTCCCGGACTGGCGCAGATTCCGATCCTCAAGTACCTGTTCGGTCAGACAATGACCGATCACAGCGAGAACGAGATCGTGTTCGTGCTGATTCCGCACATTGTGCGCGCGGCGGATATTACCGACTTGAATCAACGGGCACTGGACGTAGGAACTGCCAACGCCATCGAGTTGCGCCGCGTAAGCCACACCGTCCAGGTTCCCGAGAAGCCCGCAGCCGCACCGGCCTCTTCGCCGGTTCAAAGCCCGACATCCGCGCCAGGAATGCCGGCCGCTGCGCCAAGCCAGGGTCCGCAGGGAGCGGCTCCAGTCCCGGCGCCAGCCTCAAGTCCAGTTACCGCGGGGGTGACGTTCAGCTTCGATCCATCATCCTCCACGCAAAAAGCGGGCGCAATGTTCCCAGTGAACGTCATGATCACCGGCGCGCAGAATGCTTATTCGGTTCCGCTGCAATTGGGCTACGATCCCAAGATCTTGCAGGTGATCAACGTTTCGAACGGTAGTTTCCTGTCGCAGGATGGTCAGGCGGTGGCCGTCGTCCATCGTAATGACGATTCCAGCGGCACTTTGCAGATTACTGCGACGCGCCCGCCCGGCGTGGCAGGAGTTTCGGGCGTAGGAACGGTTGTGACCGTCACCTTCATGGCGAAGGCCGCGGGGCAGTCGGTTCTTGTAATCGGAAAAGGCGCGGTGCTTGATCCGGCGATGCAATCCACTTCCGTGCCCGGAGCCATGGCAACCGTAACGGTGCAATAAAATGCCGGCACCGAACCAAGCTGAAGCGGCGGCTAGCCGGGCCGGCGTACCCAACCATTCCCATATACGGCGGGGTCGCCGAATTGCGCCAGTTTGGCGCTCGCGCCCAGCTATCGGCGGATTCAGCCTGATTGAACTGGTCGTCGCCACCATGATCCTGATCATTCTGACCATGTTGGCCGTGCCTTTGGCGCGTGTGACGATCAAGCGCCAGCGCGAAAAAGACTTGCGTGTCGCTTTGTGGCAAATGCGTGACGCCATCGATCGCTACAAAGACGCAGCCGACCGAGGAGCCTTCCAGACGAAAGTTGGCTCCGAGAACTATCCTCCTGATCTCGAAACGCTGGTAAAGGGCGTCGATGTGCAGGGCAAAAAGCTCAAATTCTTACGCAAGATTCCCACCGATCCCATGACCGGCGGCACGGATTGGGGATTGCACTCCATGCAGGACGATCCGACGCAGGATTCCTGGGACGGCAATGACGTCTTCGATGTATTCACAAAATCGACTGACGTTGGCATGGACGGCACGAAGTACAGAGACTGGTAATGGCACAACGCCGAAAAAAATCGCGCCGCGGCTTTACCCTCATCGAGTTGATGATCGTCATCAGCATGATCGCGATCCTCGTCTCGGTCGCGGTGCCGGCATACCGGCAATCGGTTCTGCGCGCACGAGAATCGGTTCTGCGGCAGAATCTGTTTACGCTTCGCTCGGTGATCTCTCAGTACACGCTCGACAAGCAAAAAGCCCCGCAGTCGTTGGACGATCTCGTCTCCGCCGGATACCTGAAACAGATTCCCACCGATCCCATGACCACGCGCAATGACACCTGGGCGGCGGACAACGAAACCGATGAGATCATGTCACTCGATCAGCAGGACCAGGGTGGCATCGTCGATGTGCACAGCGGATCGAGTGAAGTCGGCAGCGACGGCACCGCGTATAACACCTGGTAGGGAAGCAGCTATTCGCTCTTAACCTTTTAGCGATCGATCCCCACCGATCTTCCCTTGGATTTGAACCCTTCTGTCTAAAGCACTAACATCTATCCATGCCTGTTGAAACTGAAATTTCTCCTTCAACTTACACGCCCATTCGCGCCCCGCGCGGCACCGCGATCTCATGCAAAGGCTGGCAACAGGAAGCTGCCATGCGCATGATCATGAACAATCTCGACGAGGCAGTGGCCGAGCGGCCAAAAGATTTGGTCGTCTACGGCGGTACCGGCCGCGCTGCGCGCAGTTGGGAGGCGTTTCACGCCATCGTGAACTCGCTCAAAAGTCTCGACGACGATGAAACCCTGCTGGTGCAGTCGGGCAAGCCGGTGGGAATTTTCAAAACGCACGAATACGCACCGCGGGTATTGATTGCGAACTCAAATCTCGTCGGACATTGGTCAAACTGGGAGAAGTTCAACGAACTGGAGCGCGCCGGCCTGATGATGTATGGCCAGATGACCGCCGGTTCGTGGATTTACATCGGATCACAAGGCATTGTGCAGGGCACATTCGAGACATTCGCCGCGGCGGCTGAAAAGCATTTCGGTGGCGATCTGGCCGGAAAGCTGATTGTAAGCGGGGGCATGGGTGGTATGGGGGGAGCTCAGCCTCTGGCAGCCACTATGGCTGGCGCAACATTTCTGGGGATTGACGTCGATCCCGAGCGGATCAAGAAACGCCTTAAGACGGGTTATTGCGATTTCATGGTCAATACGCTCGACGAGGCGTTGCGCATCCTGAAAAACGCCGTGCGGAAGAAAGAAAGTATTTCCGTCGGGCTGGTCGGGAACTGCGCGGACATTATTCCGGAACTTGCCGACCGCGGTGTAGTACCCGACATTCTTACTGACCAAACCTCGGCGCACGATCCTCTCAACGGATACGTGCCCAACGGCATGAGCTTCGAGCAGGCACTCGAGTTGCGGCGCACCGATCCGAAAGCGTACGAAGAAAAATCACTCGATGCCATGGCACGCCACGTCGAAGGCATGTTGCGCCTGCAGAAAATGGGCGCGGTCACGTTCGACTACGGAAATAACATCCGCACCTTCGCTTTCCAGCGCGGAGTGAAAGACGCATATGATTTTCCGGGCTTCGTTCCCGCGTATATCCGGCCACTATTCTGTGAAGGCCGGGGCCCGTTCCGCTGGGTAGCTCTGTCCGGCGAACCGTCGGACATCCACGTGACCGACGATCTCGTCCTCGAGCTTTTTCCCGAAAACCAAATTCTGCGCCGCTGGATCGAGCTGGCGAAAAAGCGGATCAAGTTCCAAGGCCTGCCCGCTCGTATCTGCTGGCTCGGATACGGCGAGCGCGCGGAGTTCGGCCTCGCGATGAACGATCTGGTGAAAAAAGGGAAGATCAAGGCGCCGATCGTGATCGGCCGCGATCATCTCGACTGCGGATCGGTCGCTTCGCCCTTCCGCGAGACCGAAAGCATGAAAGACGGCAGCGATGCGGTCGCTGACTGGCCATTGCTGAATGCGTTGGTCAATACGGCCGCCGGCGCCTCGTGGGTTTCGATCCACAACGGCGGCGGTGTCGGGATTGGATATTCGCTGCACGCTGGCCAAGTCACCGTTGCCGACGGTACCGACACGATGGCGAAACGCATCGAGCGCGTGCTGACCACCGATCCGGGCATGGGCATCATTCGCCATGTAGACGCGGGCTACGGCGAAGCGGAAGCGTTCGCGAAGCAGAAAGATGTGAAGATTCCGATGGCGCAGTAAGTTCCTGGGATCTACGGTTGGGCGACAGAGACACGGACTGCGGATACCGCGCCTGCTCGATGGCCCATGCGCAAGAATTTCTCCTCCAGCGTAATTCGCGAAATGTATGCCAGGGCAATCGCTATTGTGACGCCTGTGATCAGGCGCAGCGACATCCCAATTTCCGGGTGGATTGGGGAAATCCAGCTGAGGTTGGAAAGAACAAGTTCCGCCACGCGAAATGCAAAGACGTGGATCAGATAAACGCCGTAGCTGATATATCCCATAAATTTCAGCGCCGGCCTTGCCACCAGCCAACTCCAGCGGCTGGTGCCGAGAAGCAGCATGCAGCCCAACAGTCCTCCGGACGCGATATTAGCGGCCGTAGCAGATAGCGCGATCGCAGCGCCTCGATGAGCAGCTGCCAACGCGAAACCTGTTGAGCCCGCCACCAACATCAGCCAGCCCAGCCGCTTCAGATGGGTTCTTCTGAACGACGTTTGGCGCAACCAGATTGCCATCAATGCGCCGAGTGCCAGCCCGTCAAGATTGAACCACGTATACAAAGGAACGTAATCAGATTTGTGGCCGGAGAGCGCAAAACCCCATGACCGCGCAACGGGAGTCAGAATCGCAATCAGAAGCAGGGGAATGGCGAGAGTGCGTGGAGAAAATCGCCGGAGCATCCCCGGCCAAATCAGATAAAAATGTTCTTCCACCGCAAGCGACCACAAGGGCGGGTATTGCAGGGCGATCCCGAACAGCGAAACGCAGTTTGCCAGGAAAAGCGCGGCAATCCCGAAAAAGCTCCAGGAGATCCAACCCACAGCTCTGAGAAGCAGAAGCGTTACAACCAGAGCCGGCAGAATTCGCAGCGCGCGGCGGATGTAGAAATGGCGAAAGTAATCGGTTCGATGGTTGCTGTCGATCAGAATGCCCGTAATCAGAAAACCCGAAAGAACAAAAAAAAGATTCACGCCAACCCAACCATGCTGGGAAAGCCGAAAGAACAATTGCCCCGCCGGCGAAAGCGTGGCGTACCTGGGGGGCGCGACACCGTGGTAGAGGAGCACGAGCACAATCGCGATGCCACGCGCAATATCGAGCTCCGGCATGTACGGACGAAGCAGCGGCAGGGTCGCGCTGGCGGACAGTGGCCGGGGGCTCACAACGGCGTCCTCAGACGCTCGAACTGCCGCATTGTATCTGGAGCTTTCGCCACAACCGGGCCTGCTAGACTACACATTACTTGAGAACGAGCGCAAAAACGACAATCCTCCGCGCGCAACCGCCACTTCTGCTGGTCGACATCCGCCAGTTGGTTACGCTTGGTCCAGCCGGTTCTGCTCCGCGGCGGGGCGCGGGCCTGCGTGATCTCGGCGTCATTGAAGGCGGCGCGGTTCTTAGCGTTGGAGGCAAGATCGTTTCCGCCGGCAAGACCAAAGACGCTCTGCGCGATCCCTGGATTCGCAAGAACCATGGAAGGATAGTGGAGATCGATTGCGCGCGCCAGGTAGTGCTGCCAGGTTTCGTCGACGCGCACACGCATCCCGCTTTTGTTGAACCGCGGCTGATTGATTTCGAGAAGAGAATCTCGGGAGCAACTTACGAGCAGATCGCCGAGGCCGGCGGCGGAATCCGTTCCAGCGTGGAGACAGTGCGAAAGGCGTCCAAGCCACAACTGGCCGCGAGAGTTCTCGATGGGTTGCGATGCATGGCCGAGCAGGGAACCACTACGGTTGAAGCCAAATCAGGCTATGGACTCTCGCTGGACTCAGAGATGAAATCGCTGGAAGCGATTCGCGCCGCCGCCGGAAACTGGCCCGGCACCGTCGTGCCGACGTTGCTGGGCGCGCATGTGGTTCCGAAAGAATTTCAAGGACGCTCACGAGATTACGTCGAAATCGTCTGTAAAGAGATGATTCCGCAGGCAGCCGAAAGAAAGCTCGCACGGTTTGTCGACGTATTTACCGATCGCGGTGCGTTTTCCCCCGAGGATACCGAGACGATCTTCGCAGCCGCAGAACTTCATCGCCTACCAATCCGCGCGCACGTTGGCCAACTGACTGAAACGCCGCTTGCGCCCTTGCTGCGTTTCCACCCGGCATCGTTTGATCACCTGGACCACGTCAGCGAAGGCGATGTACGCGCGCTGGCGAAGAATGACACGGTGGCCACATTAGTTCCTGGGGCCAATTATTTTCTCAATACTGGCCAATATCCGCCGGCGCGCCGGCTGATCGATGCGGGCGTCGCCGTGGCTTTGGCCACGGACTACAACCCGGGTTCTTCGCCCACGCCCGGAATGCCGTTCGTTCTATCGCTCGCCTGTACGCATATGAAGATGTCGCCCGAAGAAGCAATCGCTGCCGCGACTATCAATGGGGCGTGGTCGCTGCGCTTGCAAGACCGCAAAGGGTCGATTGAGCCCGGAAAAGATGCCGATCTGGCGGTATTTGACACCGAGGATTACCGCGAGGTCCCTTACTGGTTTGGAACCAACCGCTGCGCTTTTAGCGTGCTCAATGGCTGCCTGGCGGCTTCTGGCTGCATCGAAGAATAGTGGAACTCTTGGGGTTCAGTGTGCGTATCATGGCCGACGGGTGATTTTGTGTTCAGACCGCTCAAGCTCCCAGCGTATCGCCCGAGCCACAAACTGCAATCGTAACTAATAGAGGACAATATGAAACGTATTCTTTTGCTCATCAGCGGCGTGAGTCTGTTGATTTGTGTCGCTTCCGCCCAACGGCTGCCGCGTACCGCAGTTCCTGAGAACTACAAACTGACGTTTGCGCCCGATCTGGCCAAGGCCAGCTTTGCCGGCGACGAAACCATCACCGTGCGGGTTCTTGAATCAACTTCACAGATCATGCTGAATGCGGCGCAGATCGATTTCCAGGATGTGACCATCTCGAGCGGCGGCAAGACGCAGAAGGCCAAAGTCACGCTCGACGAGAAGAACGAGATGGCGACTCTTGCGGTTGACAGCGCCATCGCTGCAGGTCCAGCGAGCATCACCATTCGCTACAGCGGCATTCTCAATGATCAACTGCGCGGATTCTATCTGGGCAAAGACGACAACGGAAACAAATACGCCGCCACCCAGTTCGAAGCCACCGACGCGCGCCGCGCCTTTCCATGCTTCGACGAACCAGCTTACAAAGCCACATTTGACATCACCGTGGTTGCCGACAAAGGAATGACAGTGATCTCCAACAGCCCGGCGGCTTCCGATATTCCCGGCGCAGACGGCAAGAAACACACGGTGATCTTTACCACAACGCCGAAGATGTCGTCCTACCTTGCGGCGATCGTCGTAGGGAATTTCTCTTATATTGAAGGCTCATCTGACGGCATTCCGATCCGCATCTACGCGACCCCCGGTCAGGAGAAAATGGGCGCCTTCGCGCTTGAGATGGCCAAGTTCGCCATGCACTATTACAACCAGTATTTCGGCATCAAGTATCCGTACGGCAAGCTGGACTTCGTCGCCCTGGCGGATTTCTCCGCTGGAGCCATGGAAAACACCGGCTGCATCACCTTCCGCGAGATGCTGTTGCTGACGGACGAGAAGAATTCCTCGCTTGAGCTGCGCAAGGTCATCGCCATCGACGTGGCCCACGAGATGGCGCACCAGTGGTTCGGCGATCTCGTAACCATGCAGTGGTGGGACGATCTTTGGCTGAACGAAGGCTTCGCGACCTGGATGTCGTCGAAACCGATCGAAGCCTGGAAGCCGGAGTGGAATCTGCAACTCGACGATCTTCTGGGGACAACTCGCGCCATGGACGCCGATTCGTTAGCCAGCACGCATCCTATTCATCAGAACGCCCAAACGCCGGGCGAAATCGTCGAACTGGCCGACGCGATTACCTACGACAAAACCGCTGCGGTGCTGCGCATGCTGGAAACTTATCTCGGAGACAGCACTTTTCAGGCCGGCGTCAACTCTTATCTGAAGCAACATGCCTACGCGAATGCAACCGCCGCGGACTTCTGGCGGGCGCAAACGCAAGCATCCAAAAAGCCGGTCGATGTGATCATGCCGACCTTCGTCAACCAAGCGGGAGTGCCGATGGCAATGGTCCAGACTTCGTGCGAGGGCGGCTCCCAGAAAACCACCTTGCAGCAGAAGCGTTACTTCGCAGGACGCGAGCAGTTTGAGGCCGACAATTCTGAACTCTGGCAGATTCCGGTTTGCCTGAAGGAAAGTGCTTCCGGTTCCGGCAAGTGCGAATTACTCACCCAGAAGCAGCAGACTTTCTCAAGCCAAGGCTGTGCGCCGTGGGTGTACGGAAATGCAGGTGCCGAAGGTTATTATCGTTCCGGCTATCAGCCGCAGGCGTTGCGCGCCATCGCCAAAGTTGAAGGCACGGCCCTGACGCCGGCGGAACACATCATGTTGCTGTCGGACGTTTGGTCTTCGGTACGCGTAGATCAGGCCAAAATCGGCGATTATCTGGGCGTGGTTCAGGGACTGCAAAGCGAGCGCACTCCGGCGGTTTTCGACATGCTCGCCGAGCGCCTGAAGTTCATCTATGACAACCTGGTCGATAACTCAGATCGCACGGCTTATCAGCAATGGATTCGCCAGTTCGCGCGTCCGATTGCCGATCAAGTCGGATGGGAACCAAAGGCTGGCGAAAGCCTCGGCCAGCGCTCGTTGCGCGCGCGGCTGCTTTTCCTCCTTGGAAGCATCGGTCAGGACCCACAAGCCGTAGCGGTGGCTGCAAAGCTCAGCGATCAGTTCCTGCACAATCCGAGTTCCGTCGATCATGACCTGGCATTCTTTGCGTTGCAGATTGCTGCGCGCAATGGCGACCAGGCTTTCTACGACAAGATTCTCGCGCAACTGCAGGACGCCAGGAATCCGGAAATGAATTTCATCTACCAGCAGACGCTTACTTCCTTCGACAACCCGGCGCTGTTGCAGAAGACGCTGGACTACACTTTAGCCGGAGCGCGGTCGCAGGATGGTCCGTTGTTGCTCGGGAGACTTATGCGAAATCCACAATCTGCGCCAGCCGCGTGGGATTTTGTCCGCGCGCACTGGAGCGATATAGAAAAGATAGGTGGAAGCTTCGGGTCGGGCGCGACCGTGGAAGGAGCGGGCAATTTCTGCAGCGCTCAAATGCAGACCGAAGTGAAGGATTTCTTCGCCGCTCATCCCGTTCCTGCAGCCGAGCGCACGCTGAAGCAATCGCTCGAGCGTATCGGCGATTGCGTCGACATGAAGAACCGCCAAGGGCCGGATCTCGCAGCGTGGCTCGCTGGTCCGAGCGGAGGTTCTGTCGGCTCGCAGTCGATCAACTGAAATCCTGTTGAAGGACGACCGAATCACGGCCGTCCTTTTTCATCGCTCATTTCTCTTTCGCTCGGCTCTGTGGTGAAATGACCTTGCATGAGCCTTTTTCAGGCGATTCCGAGCGGCGACGACTCCGAACGCGTCGATCTTACGCGGCCGCTCGCCGATCGCATGCGTCCGCGCTCGCTCGATGAATTTGTCGGCCAGGAAGATCTCGTTGGTCCGGGAAGACCGTTGCGGACGCAGATCGAGCGCGACGACATTGGATCGCTAATTCTTTGGGGACCGCCGGGAACCGGAAAAACAACTCTCGCCAAAATCATCGCGCGCATGACCAAAGCCGATTTCATCGAGTTTTCGGCCGTGCTTTCCGGGATCAAAGAGATCAAGCAAGTGATGGCCGACGCCGAGCGCGCGCGGCAATACGGAACGCGGACGATTGTGTTCATCGATGAGATTCATCGCTTCAACAAAGCCCAGCAGGATGCGTTTCTGCCACACGTCGAAAAAGGCAACATCAAGCTGATTGGCGCGACCACGGAAAATCCCTCGTTCGAAATCATTTCCGCTTTGCTCTCGCGCAGCCGGGTTTACGTGCTCAAGCCGCTGACCGAAGATCAGATCGTTACACTTCTGCGGCGCGCACTGAAAGACGAAGAACGCGGCTTGGGCAAGCTCAAGCTGAAAGCACCGGTCGAAGCTTTGCAGAAGATCGCGGCATATTCCAGCGGCGATGCGCGCAGCGCTTACAACGCGCTTGAAGTCGCGTCTTCATTAGCAAAAGCAAAAACAAAATCCGGTGAAGGCGGAGAGATCACCGACGAGATTGTTACCGATGCGCTGCAGAAGCGCGTTCTGCTCTACGACAAAACTGGCGAAGAGCATTACAACTTAATCTCGGCTCTGCACAAATCCGTCCGCAACAGCGATCCCGATGCCGCGCTTTACTGGCTCGGCCGCATGATCGAAGCCGGCGAAGACGGTCTTTACATCGCGCGGCGGCTGGTGCGCATGGCGGTCGAGGATATCGGCCTCGCCGATCCTTCTGCGCTTGGCTTGTGCCTGGCTGCGCGCGACGCCGTCGATTTTCTTGGCATGCCGGAAGCCAATCTCGCGCTGGCCGAGGCCGCGGTTTATCTTTCTCTCGCTCCGAAGTCGAATGCGCTGTACACCGCTTACGGCGACGTACAGTTCGACGTTGAACATACGGCTGCCGATCCGGTTCCGCTCCACTTGCGCAACGCGCCGACGGGGCTGATGAAAAATCTCGGCTACGGCAAAGGCTATCAGTATGCGCACGATCGCGAAGAAAAAGTCGCCGATATGCAGTGCCTGCCCGACAATCTGAAAGACCGCGTCTACTACCACCCGACCGGCCAGGGCGCCGAGAAGCAGCTTCGTGAGCGGCTGGAAGAGGTCAAGCGCAAGCGGGCGGGGCTGAAACCTTAGCTGTCGGCTATCAGCCGTCAGCCAACAGCCGTCAGCCATCAGCCGTCAGCCATCAGGAAAGCCTCCGTCCGGGCTGGTTCGCGAAGATAATCGTTGTAACGACTATCTGCCGCATGCGTCTGGAAAACCGGTACCC
>DASVWZ010000304.1:0-20096 GCA_036392935.1 Terriglobales bacterium
CTGACGACTGACGACTGACGACTGACGACTGACGACTCTACCGCAGCTCTTCCATCGCCTGTTCCAGCGCTTCCCTGCCCGGACGCACCACCGATTCCGGCAGCGTCGCGAGCGGTTCGTCGGTCACGTTGAGCAGATCGATAAACGTCGGCGCAGTCGGGTTGACGTAAAAAACCCCGGTCAGCATGTCGCCTTTTTCTTTGGCTTCATGCAGACGGGATATGGCGTGCAAGCGATCGGTGGCGTCGTAATTCTCTTCGAGCTTGCGCAGCCGCAGACGCGAACCATCGTGCATTTTCACCTCGATGGTTTCGCCCGGATCGTACTGCACGTCAATTTCTTCAAACGAAGGAATGAAGTTGATGTCGTGCAGCGGCTCTTCATGGTCCTTCATATATTTGTAGGATTTCGTCGAGCCTTCATGATCGTTGAAGGTGACACAAGGCGAGATCACATCGATCATCGAAGTTCCCCGGTGCGCGATCGCCGCTTTCAAAATCCCATGAAGTTGTTTTTTGTCGCCCGAGAACGACCGGGCAACGAAAGTCGCACCGAGTTCGATGGCCAGCGCACAAGTATCGATGGCGGGAAGATCGTTAATCACGCCAGATTTCAATTTCGAGCCAACATCAGCAGTTGCCGAGAACTGGCCTTTGGTCAAGCCGTACACGCCGTTGTCTTCAATGATGTAAATCACCGGCAGGTTGCGCCGCATCAGGTGAACAAACTGACCAATGCCGATCGACGCCGTATCGCCGTCACCGCTGACGCCCAGCGCCATCAGTTTATGGTTCGCCAAAACCGCGCCCGTGGTGATCGCCGGCATCCGCCCATGAACCGCATTGAAGCTATGCGAGCGCGTCATGAAGTACGCCGGCGTCTTCGACGAGCATCCAATGCCGCTGGTCTTGATAAACCGCTCGGGCTGCACACCCATCTCGTACATGGCGTCGATGATGCGCTCGGAGATCGCATTATGCCCGCAGCCGGCGCATAGCGTGGTCTTGCCACCGCGGTAGTCAATGACCGTCAGGCCGATGCGATTAAGTTTGGGTGCGGCGGGTGTGGTCGCCATTTACTTGCCCTCCATGCTGATGAGTTCGTCGGTAATCGAGCGCGCGTCGACCGGCAGCCCATGAATGTGAGCGATGCTGCGCAGCCGCGTGACCAGCTCCGGTTTCACGTCCAGCTTGAGTAGGCTGAGCATTTGCGCGTCGCGGTTTTGCTCAACCAGATACACCCGATCGTGCTTCTCGATGAATTCGTGCACCTCGCGGGTGAAGGGATAAGCCTTCAGCCGCAGGTAATCGGTCTCGACGTTGTATTCCTTGCGAAGCTGGTCGCGGGCCTCGATCATCGCCCAGTGCGTCGTGCCGTAAGCAATAAAGCCGATCTTGGCTTTGCCGTCGCCCGTGATCTCTGGACGCGGAACATGGGAGCGTGAGGTTTCGAACTTGCGGTTCAGCCGCTCCATGTTGCGTTCGAAATCATCCGGACGCTCGCTGTATTGCGCCTTCTCGTTGTGACCGCTTCCCCGCGTGAAATAAGCGGCAGCCGGATGATCGGTGCCCGGCAAAGTGCGGTAACCCACCCCATCTCCGTCGATGTCTTTGTATCGTTGGAAACTGCCGAGCCGGTCCAGATCCTCTTTGCTCAGCACTTTCCCGCGCTTGATCGGCGTGGTGGGATATTCGAATGGTTCCGACATCCAGTTGTTCATGCCCAGATCGAGATCGGACATCACGAAAACCAGCGTCTGGAATTGCTCGGCCAGATTGAACGCATCCTGCGCCATGGTGAAGCACTCCGTCACCGATGCCGGCAGCAGCATGATGTGCTTGGTATCGCCGTGCGAGAGCACAGCCGTCGAAAGAATATCGCCCTGCGATGTCCGCGTGGGGAGGCCAGTCGACGGCCCAACCCGCTGGATGTCCCAGATCACGCCCGGAATCTCCGAGTAGTAAGACAAGCCGGCAAATTCCGCCATCAGCGAAACCCCCGGCCCGGCAGTCGCAGTCATCGACCGGGCGCCGGCCCATCCCGCTCCCAGCACCATACCAATTGCCGCCAGCTCATCTTCCGCCTGAACAATGGCAAACGTGGCCTTTCCATCCGACCCGATGCGGTAGTCCTTCATGTAATCGATCAGGGTTTCGACCAGCGAAGACGACGGCGTGATCGGATACCACGTCACAACCGTGACCCCTGCAAACATGGAGCCCAGGGCGGCAGCAGAATTGCCATCAATGATGATCTGTCCTTGCGTCTTGTTCATCCGCTGGATGAGAAACGGGTCTTGCTTCGTAAGGTTAGCGGCAGCGTAGTCGTATCCCGCCTGGGCCGCTGCCCAGTTCAGATTCGCAGCTTTCTGCTTCTTCGCGAACTGCTTGCGCAAGGCTTTTTCCACCTCGGCCATGTCGATTTCGAGCAGCTTCGCCACCACGCCCACATAGACCATGTTCTTGACCAGCTTGCGCAGCTTGGCTTCCGGACAAACCGCGGCCACCAGCTTGTCATACGGCACGGCATAGAAAATGAGGTCGCTGCGCAGCTCGTTCAGCTTGAGCGGCTCGTCATAAAGCACCGCCGCGCCCGACCCCAGCGACATCACGTCTTCCTTGGCGGTCTCAACGTTCATCGCCACCACGAAGTCGATCTCTTTCTTGCGCGCGATGTAGCCGTCTTTGTTGGCACGAATGGTGTACCACGTCGGCAGTCCAGCAATGTTCGAGGGGAAAAGATTCTTACCGGAGACCGGAACTCCCATCTGGAAAATGCTGCGCAGCAGAACAGTATTGGAACTTTGCGATCCGGAGCCGTTCACCGTCGCCACCTGAATGCTCATGTTATTGACGACGTGCTGCCCCATGCGCCCCGATTGTTCGTGGAGCGCTACATCAGTTGTGGCCATGCCGACTTCCTTCCTTCGGGTATGGAATTGGATTGCGCACCTGACTTTGGAATTGGCAGGTGAATTACCCACCATTATACGGCAGTCAGGCGGGTGGAGGCAGGTTACGAGAGGTCGAAGGGTTAACGCCCGACTCGCCCGCGGCTATGTCTCGATGCGGAAAAATTGCGCCATGTTGCGGAATTTTTTGTAACGGCCAGCCACCAACTGATCAACCGACAACTTTCGCAGTTCCTCAAAATGTTTTTGCAGTGAGGCATCGAGCAGTGCCGCTGCCGCGTCGGCATCGGCGTGCGCTCCGCCTTCGGGCTCGGCAACAACATCATCCACCACGCCGAGCTCCGTCAGGTCCCCGGCCGTAATCTTCATTGCCTCCGCCGCTAGAACTTTTTTCGAAGCATCGCGCCACATGATCGACGCGCACCCCTCCGGCGAAATCACGGAATAAATTGCATTCTCCATCATCAGCACACGGTCGCCGACAGCGATCGCCAACGCCCCACCACTGCCACCAACTCCGATCACCGTCGTCAAAATCGGCACCCGCAGCCGTGACATCTCCCGCAGATTCCGCGCGATCGCCTCCGCTTGTCCGCGCTCTTCCGCGTGCAGTCCCGGATACGCACCATCCGTATCGACCAATGTGAAAATCGGCCGCTTGAACTTCTCCGCGATTTTCATAATGCGCAGCGCCTTGCGGTACCCCTCCGGATGCGGCGTGCCAAAATTCCGGTAGACGCGCTGCTTCATATCGCGGCCCTTTTGCGTGCCGATGACCATCACTTCCTGTCCGTGAAAGCGCGCCATGCCACCCACAATCGCGTGGTCGTCGCCAAACCCACGGTCGCCGTGAATTTCGCTGAAGTCCGCGAACAGCCGCTCAATGTAATCGAGCGTCTGCGGCCGTTGCGGATGCCTTGCCAGTTCCGTCTTTTGCCACGCCAGGCTCTGCGTGGCAACCTGCTTGCGCAAGTCGTGGATGCGGTCGTGAAGCTGCTGAATCTGGTCGCGTATAGCGGCCTCCTGACCGGGCATTTCCTGCAACCGGGCAAGTTGGCTCTCGATTCTCTCCAGTTCCTGCTGCGCTTTGTGTTGCGAATCCATCTTTTTTGCGGCCCCATTTCGCGGCGAGTACGCACTCTCCGCCATGGATAACAATAACTCAGCGCCGTCGAGCGCCTGTGCCGGATCGCCGTTTGGGACCTCGTCGCGCAACGCCGTTTTATGCTTTTTTCGGGTGAAGGCTGTCATGCGTCCAGCTAGTCGATCACGCGGACCGCGCCGCGTCCGCAGAGTTCTTCCACGCGCGCCAGAAAACTTCGGTCCGGCAGGACATTATATCCTTCCGCCTCCATCACCACCATAAAATCGCCCGCGCGCTCCAGATCGAACAGCACCTTCGCCTGCCCCTGACGCTCACGGCACAGGGAATGCAGTTCGTCGATTGTGGCTTCCGTGGCCGTTTCCAGGGGCACGCGAATTCGCAGCGTCCGCGGCAGCGGAACTTTGGCATCGTCGAGCGACGAAATATCGTTCACCGTCAACTTGGGATTGGCGCCTTCCTCCACGCGCAATCCGCCGCGCACCAGCACCGGCACTTCGAGCTTCACCTTCTCGCCCAATTTGCGATACGCCTCGGGAAACACAATCATCTCGATCGAGCCCAACATGTCCTCGAGCGTGCCCTGCGCATAAAAATCGCCCCGCTTCGACTTCAGCACTCGAAGATTAGTAATGATTCCCGCCGTACATAGCGACTCGTCCTTCCCCGTCGAAGCCTTGATCGCAGCCAGGTCATCCGTATTCAACGCGTGAAGATCCTGCAGCTTGTCGCGATATTTTTCCAGCGGATGGCCGGTGATAAAGAATCCCAGAATTTCCTTCTCCGCCGCCAGTCGCATGTGCTCATCCCAGTCGGGAACCTCGGGAAGCTTTTCTGATTCGTGCTCGGACTCCTCCTGCTGAAAGACTCCAAACAGTCCGTGCTGGCCCGACTCCGCGTCCCGCTGGGCTTTGACGGCGCGGTCGATGGCCTTATCGAGCACTGTCATCAACTGCGCGCGTCGGCCAAGCGAGTCCATGGCGCCACTCTTGATCAGCGATTCCAGCACCCGCTTGTTGAGCAGCCTCAGATCGACCTTCTCGCAGAATTCGTAAATCGATCGATAGCGGTCGTTCTCTTTGCGCCCTGCCACAATCGACTGGATCGCGTTCTGCCCCACATTCTTCACCGCTGCCAACCCGAACCGTATGGCTTGCCCGTGCGGCGTAAAGTTGGCATCGCTCACATTGATATCCGGCGCCTCAACCGCAATGCCCATCTCGCGGCACTCATTGATGTACTTCACCACATCGTCCGTGCTGCCGGTCACCGAGGTCAACAACGCCGCCATGAACTCCACCGGATAGTGGGTCTTCAAATAGGCCGTGTGATAAGCGAGCAATGCATACGCAGCGGAGTGCGCCTTGGGGAATCCATACTCGGCAAATTTCGCCAGTAGATCGAATATCTTTTCAATCTTCTTCGGCGGATACCCCCGCTGCACCGCGCCTTCCACGAAGCGTTCGCGCTGCTTGGCCATCTCCTCCGGCTTCTTCTTGCCCATCGCACGCCGCAGCAGATCGGCTTCGCCCAGCGAGTAGCCCGCGAGCTTGTGCGCAATCTGCATTACGTGCTCTTGATAGACAATCACCCCAAACGTCTCTTGCAGGATGCTCTCGAGTTCCGGCAGTTCGTACTCAGTTTTCTTCCGCCCATGCCGGCGCTCGATGAAGTAATCGATCATGCCGCCCTGAATCGGTCCCGGGCGGTAAAGTGCGTTCAGCGCCGTCAAATCCTCCACCGTGTTTGGCTGATAGCGCCGCAACACATCTCTCATGCCGTGCGATTCAAACTGGAACACACCCGAGGTCAGGCCGGTATGAAAAACCTTCTGGTAGGTCTCCGCATCCGTAAGCGGGATTTCCTCCAGCAAAATCTTCTCGCCGCGCGTCTGCGCAATCAGCTTCAACGTATCGTCCAGAATCGTCAGCGTCGTCAGGCCCAGAAAATCCATCTTCAGCAGGCCCATCTTCTCGATCGCGACCATATCGAAGGCAGTGACGATTTCGTCGTTCTTGGTCTTGTGCAGCGGAACCAGATCGATGAGCGGCCTGGGCGAAATCACCACTCCCGCGGCATGAACCCCGGCATTCCGCACCAATCCCTCCAGTTTCCGGGCCGTGTCAATCAACTCGCGGACCTGCGGTTCGCCTTCATAGGCTTGCTGCAACGCCGGCGAATCCCTGATCGCGTTTTCCAGCGTGATATTCAGCGTCGTCGGCACCATCTTCGCGATGCGGTCCACGTCGTTGTAGGGCATATCCATGGTGCGGCCCACGTCTTTAATCGCGGCTTTTGCGGCCATCGTGCCAAACGTGATGATCTGTGCCACGTTGGCCCGGCCGTACTTGCCGGTCACGTAGTCGATCACCTCATCGCGCCGGTTCATGCAGAAATCCATGTCGATATCCGGCATGGAAATTCGTTCTGGATTCAAAAAGCGCTCGAAGAACAACTCATACTGCAGCGGATCAAGGTCCGTAATCCCAAGCGAATAAGAAACCAGCGACCCCGCTGCCGATCCGCGCCCCGGTCCCACCGGAATCTTGTTTTCCCGCGCGTAGCGAACGAAGTCCCAGACAATCAAGAAATATCCTGAGAACTTCATCTGCTGGATCATGGCGATCTCGCGGCTCAATCGCTGTTCATATTCCGCCATGGTGTGCTTAAGCCGGCCCTCGGAGGCCCGCGCATTCAGCACTTCCTTGCGCCGCGCGAAACCCTCACGCGTCACCTGCTCAAAGTAACTGTCCAGCGTGTATCCGCTGGGGACCTCGAAGTGCGGGAACGGATCGGTGACTTTTTCCAGGCGCACGCTGCAGCGCTCGGCAATCGCCATGGTGCGAGATAACACATCCGGCGCATCTTTAAACACCCGCGCCATCTCCACACCGCTTTTTACATAGAAGTCCGTGCCCTGGAACTTCATGCGATTCGCGTCCTGCAGCGACTTTCCGGTCTGTATGCAGACCATCACATCCTGCGCGTGGGCGTCGTCTTCGCACAGATAGTGGCTGTCGTTAGTCGCGACCAGAGGCAGGCCAAGTTCCTCCTGCAGACGGAACAGAGCCGGATGAATTCGCCGCTCATCCTCCAGCCCTTGGTCCTGTATTTCGAGAAAAAAATTGCTGGGCCCAAAAAGATCGCGGAAAAACGCCGCCGCTTTGCGCGCCGCATCGTACTTTTCTTCCATCAGCAACTCGGCGACTTCGCCCTTCAAACAACCCGACAAACCGATCAGCCCCTTCGAATGCTCCGCCAGAAATTTCTTGCTCACCCGCGGCTTGTAATAAAACCCGTGCAGCGACGCTTCTGACGTGATCTTTACCAGATTGCGATAGCCTTCTTCGTTCTCCGCCAGCACCGTCAGGTGGTTGTAAGTGTCATTGTCCGGGGGCGTGCGCTCAATGTTGTGATCGTCTTTCTTGCAGATGTACAGCTCGCACCCCAGAATCGGCTTGATGTCCACCGCCTTCGCCGAATTCACGAACTGCACCGCGCCAAAAATATTGCCGTGATCGGTCATGGCAACCGCCGGCATTCCCAGCTCTTTCACGCGTTTGCAGAGTTTATCGACGTCGCAGGCGCCGTCGAGCATCGAGTAGTCGGTATGCAGGTGCAGGTGTACGAATTCAGCCATGGGCTCTTCCTATATTTTAACTGCGATTCCGTTTGCTGTGATCTCGCGCCAGGCTGGGTTGGCGGCGCGATGCGTCGAGGTTTATTCTAACGGGAAATTTCTAAATCGGCCTAAGAGCCTGCAGCGAAATGCTGAGGAAATCTCGCCTTATCGTGGCACTTCAAAATCAACCCCGCGCGCCTCATTGGCCTGCTGCGTCGCGCCAAGATCTAAATCAGAAAGCGGAATTTTCCGCGACCGCTGTTCGTTCAAAATCCACAACGTCTGCCCCACGATCGCGTAGTTTTCAATCTGCTCGGTATGCTTGTCGCGGAAAACCAGTTCCGTCGGTTCCCCCACCTTTGCCGGAGGCTTCGGCACACTCTGCGCCTCCCGCAACCGCGTCACCTCATCGCTCAGCCGGTCAATCTCAGCTTGCTGCTGCCCTGACTGATAGCCCGCCGAATAAGACGACTGCGACTGCGAATCCGCATACTCATCCGTCGGCGCATACTGCGGATACTGATAATAGTTCGTCGTCTGCGCCGGATACGAATCGTCCGACCATCCCGATCCCCATCCCCACCAGGGATCCCAAGCGGCAGAATAGCCCCACCCGTAATAACCGGCGTACGGATAATAAGGATAGTACGGGGAGTAAGGATAGCCGTGCCAATAGCCGTTGTACGGACGATGCGGGCCGTATCCGTTCCCATGCCATCCATTGGTGATGATCGGCCCGGACGATCGCGTCATCGGCATCGAACCACGGGAAGCGAAACCGCCATGCGAAGCGAAGCTTGCATGCCCACCGCCGCCAAATCCGCCGGCGTGACCTCCGCCACCCCTCTGTGCCCACACTGAGCCCGGCAGCATGAGCAAAGCCGCTCCCAGAGCCGCAACTGCCAGCCAGTGACGCATACACCAACATTATATCCCCGCTTGCAAGCGGTCAGTTCTGCTCTCCGGCCCCATGAGTTTTTCGGCAGATTTTGCAGAAGGTCGCCGCCGCCGTGTTATCCACGCGGTGGTGGACCGGCTTCAGCGTCTTCAGATCGGCAAACATCGCCTTCAGATCGTCGTCCGTCAACCCTTTATAAAATTCATACGGCATAATCCCGCTGAGCGTCCGCGCTCCCACCGCACCCGTTCGTATCACCTGAATGAACATCGCCTCATCGTAATAGGAAATGCCGGAAGGATCCGGCGTGATGTTCGCAGTCGCGACGGCATGGAAACCTTTCCCGCTGAATACCTCTCCGCCCGCGTAGTCCAGGCCCGGTAGCGGGTTGCCTTTATCGTCCGCCGGCGTGTGACAATCGATGCATCCCCCCAGATTCACCAGATACGCCCCATATTTCAGTTGATCTTTGGGATCGGGGGCCGTGACCGCCGCAGTCACCGGAATCGGTACGGTACGAATCAGATACTTCACCGGAAAAATGATCTCGGTCTTCGGCAACTCATGATGCACCGCCGGCAAAGCTCGTAAGTACGCCACCACCGAAGCAAGGTCTTCGTCGGACATGCTGCGGTAATGCTGATACGGCATAATCGGAAATAGCGCCCTGCCGTCGTGCCCCACGCCTTCGCGGATCGCCCGTGCCAATTGATCGTCCGTCCACGTCCCACTGCCGGTCTCGCGATCCGGCGTCAGATTTGGCGCCACAATGCGGCCCGGTAGCCCGTCGAGTGCCATCTCCGCGCCCGCACCCGTCATTCCCGGCGCCAGCGGCGACGCAAAACTACCGCCGTCATGTTCGCTGTGGCAATCGGCGCATCCGCTTAAACTGTTGAAGATGTAATACCCGCGAGCCAGCCGCTCCGGTGTGATGTCGATTTTTCTTGAAGTCAAGGGACGCGCGTTGGGCCCGAAGAATGGCCGCCAGCCAATCGTCGCGCTGATCGCCACGCATAGCAACACGATCAACGCCACGACCGCGAAAAACAGAATCTTCCCAAGCCGCATACTCACCCCGTGGCTACCACTCTACCCCAAATAAAAATGTTATTGATGAAGAAGCTGAGAGGATAAAGCTATCGCTTCTTTTTCTTGGTCTTGGCTTTCGCTGTCTTGCCCGGCTTTGCCTTGCCAGGCTTCGCTTTCGCCGGCTTCGCTTTCGCGGGCTTCGATTTCACGCCCTTTGCCGCTTTAACCCGCTTCGCTGGTTTTGCCGCCGCCACCGGTGCTGCTTTTGCCGCTCCCACCGGTGCTGCCTTCGCCGCCACCGGAGGAGCAGTCGCAGCCCCAACCGCCGCTGCAGCCGTCGGCACGGCAACCGCCGCTTCACCTTTTTTCTTTCGGCCCGGCTTTCCCGGAGTTGCCACAACCGGCTGCGCACCTGCCACAGCTTTCGCCGCGCGCCCACGTTTCGGCGGAGGCGGTGGTGGTGGTGGTGGCGGCGCCAACGGCTTCAAAAACTTCATCACCTCATTGTGCGAGCGCAGCTTCCCATCCAGCAGCAGCATGAAAACATCGTGCGCGATCTTCGGATACTCCGGCAGTTGCGGCGTGATGCGCAGTTCAGTCATCTCCGGCAGCGGAATCCTCTGCTGCACCTGCCGCCACTTGGTAAAAAAGTTCTTGATCTTCAGCGCTACCGCCTGCTGCTTCGCCGTCACACTCAGGAACAAAAGAATATCCGGCCGCGCCTCCGAAAGCAGCTTCCACGTCCGCGACGGCGTCGCCGCCTCCTTGCCCTGCAGCCGCTTGGCCAGCTCCTTCGCATCATCCTCCAGCTTCTTCCACGCCTCCACCAGGTCCTTGCGCGGAATCTGCTTGCGCATGTCGCCAATGTCTTTGTCGCCCAGCCGGCTGGTAACGAAATACATCACCGCCGCCGCCGGATTCGGCGCATACCCCAGTTCATTCATCTGCTGGCGGTTCTTCAGCAGCGTCCCCAGCCCGCTCGTATCCACTTTCGCCGTCGTCCAGTGCGGGACCAGCACTTTCAGCCACTCTTCTTTTTCCAGCGCGCGCAGCACATTCAGCGGATCGTCTTCATACGCCAGTTGCTCGATCTCCGGCCCGATCGCACCCTTGCTGATGTGATCGATGTAATTATTTTCCTTGGCCGAGTTGAACCGCTGCTGTGTCTTCTCCTCGAGCGGCCAATGGAAACGCGCCGAAAATCTCACTGCCCGGATCATCCGCGACGGGTCTTCCACAAACGCGTAGTTGTGCAGAATCCGCAGCAGCTTGGCCTCAATGTCCGCCACCCCGTTAAACGGATCCAGCAACAACCCGCGCGACCCCGGATTCAGCGACAGCGCCATCGCATTCACCGTGAAGTCGCGCCGCCGCAGGTCTTCAATAATCGTGGCAGGGTAATGACCGGCGGCTTGCCCACTTTTTCGTAGCGTTCCGTGCGGGCACTACTTACCTCGGCGCGCACCCCGCCCAGGATCGTCAGGTGCAGGGTCTTAACATCCTCATCCGCAGCCACCACCGCTGCCCCCGCGCGTTCCAAGTCCTTCTGCAGCTTGAGCGCGTTGCCCTGGACCGTGAAGTCCAGATCGCGGATCGGCAATCCGCTGATGATGTCGCGCACCGCTCCGCCCGTAAGATACACATTCATCCCCGCAGCCCGGGCAGTGTCCTGCACCAGGGTTACGGCGCGCTGCTGATCCGGTGACAGCCGCAACTCCAATGTGTAGAGGTAGTCCGCCATGAGTTAAGTGGCTGAAACGCCTTCCCTTACGGCTGATTCAACCGCGATAAAAGATTTCCACAGGGCGCAACTGTGCCCCCTCGCGGACTGCACCAGCTCGCCGTAAGGTGCTCTAACAACAAGACTTAGGTTGAATCCGAGGAATCTCCGCAAACTACAGAAAATATCACAATGTTAATAATTTGGCTACTGAGAATGCGATGACTCATCATGTTCCGCGAAAAAGTGTGAGAATCTGATTAAGCCCGCCGGCTTAAAACGAGTCCCGGCGGCAGGTTCCAATGCCATCCACCCATAAAAAGGTCGTGGTCCGCAAAATGGACCGCGATTCCATCAACGGCTACGTCGCCCCCGCCAATTTCGTCCAGGAGGGCAAACTTGAGCTGCTGAATACCTCCGGCAACGTCGTCGCCATCGAGCTGCGCGACATCAAAGTCGTCTACTTCGTTCGTGATTTCGGAGACATCGACGCCCCCAGTCGCAAAACCTTCACCACTCGCCCGCGAACCGAAGGCCTCTGGGTGCGCCTGCATTTTAAAGACAACGAACTTTTGGAAGGGATGATGGCCAACGACCTGGCGCTGAATTCGGCCGAGGGATTTCTCGTCAATCCACCGGATTTGCGCTCCAACGTGCAGCGAATGTTTGTTCCCCGGACCGCGCTCGACTCGCTGACCGTGCTGGCCGTCATCGGCGCAGCCCGCCGCGGCCGCCGCGGAGTCCCGGTTGACACCGCGCAGATGCCGATCTTTAACGAGTAAGAAATGAAACTCTCCGAACTCGCCTCGACCCTGAACTCGACCCTCGAATCCGCCCCGCCCGATCTCGAAATCGCCGGCGTCGCCGGCATCGACGACGCTGGCCCCACGGAAATCACCTTCATCGCCAACCCCAAATACGCCCCCGCCGCCCGCACCACCCGCGCCGCCGCCGTCATCGTCAGCGAAGACTTCCCTGCTACTGGCAAGCCGCTCCTGCGCAGCAAGAATCCCTATCTCGCCTTTGCCCGCGCCGTCGAACTTTTTTATCAGCCGCCGCATTACGCGCCCGGCATTCACCCCACCGCCGCCATCGATCCCACCGCCAAAATCGGCCCTGACGCTCACCTCGCCGCCTACGTCGTCGTCGGCAAGCACGCTGAGATCGGCAAGAACGCCGCGCTTCTCCCGCACGTCGTCATCTACCCCGGAGCCAAAATCGGTGACCATTTTTTCGCTCACGCCCACGCCGTCGTCCGCGAAAATTGCCGCATCGGCAACAATGTCATCCTGCAAAACGGCGTCATTGTCGGCGGCGACGGCTTCGGTTTTGCTAAAGACGACGCCGGCCACTGGCACAAAATCCCGCAATCCGGCCCAACCGTCATTGAAGATAATGTGGAAATTCAAGCCAACGCCTGCGTCGATCGTGCCAGCGTCGGCGAGACTCGCATCGGCCGCGGGTCGAAAATCGACAATCTGGCCACCGTGGGACACGGATCGCGCATCGGCGAAGACACGCTGCTCTGCGCCCAGGTCGGACTCGCCGGATCAACTGAAGTCGGCAACCAAGTCATTCTCGCCGGCCAGGTCGGCGTCGCTGGACACTGCAAAATTGGCGATGGAGTAATTGTTACGGCACAAAGCGGCACTCACGGTGACATCCCCGCCGGATCCATGGTCAGCGGCTCGCCCGCCTTCGATCACAAAACCTGGATGCGCGCCACCGCCCTCTTCGCCAGGCTGCCGGATCTCGTCAAATCCCTCCGCCGCCGATAATCCATCACTAATATGCACAATCAAGGAAAAGGACGATCTTCAATTGGTGCGAAATCGGCGATTACGCTCTCACCGCTACGGAAGGCTTTTGAGCACTTCTACAACACGTACACGCGCAGCATCCACCAGACCAGAAATATCGCGACAATGGCCCCTGCAATGTGAACTATCCAGTCGCCGGCTGTCTTCGGCTTGCCGAAATTGAACATGCGCCATGGTAACAGCCCGCGGCCGGTCGCGTTACCAGCCCCCGTTAGTAAGCCGCCCGCAGCTTCTGCCTTGCCGAGCCGCTGGCAGTCTTCCCCCGGGCGCCCACCCGTTTCCTGCCGCCCGCCTTTGCAAGATGCGCCTCGCGAAGCTCAGACATGAATTCCGCCCTTACCTTCGGCCCTCCCTCTTCCAGGTCCCGAGCCAGACCTTTCAGCCGCGCCGCCGGCAGACACTTCTGCCCCCACGCAACGATCTCCATCAGGAGCGGCAGCAATTCAATGCCTCGTTCCGTAAGGCTGTAAATAGCCTTCTGTTTATGAGTGGCATCCTGAGACTTCACCAGAATCCCATGTTCGACCAGCTTTTGAAGCCGGTCCGCCAGAATATTCGACGCGATCCCCTCCACCGAATTAGTCAGGAGCTCGCGAAAATGCCTTCGGCCCATCAAAATGATGTCCCGGATGATCAGCAGACTCCACTGGTCGCCGAGTATCTCGACCGTCCGGTTGATAACGCACTCTGACCTGTGATCCTTGTGCATTCTGCCCCCGCTCGGGAGTTGCCCGCGCTCTGATTATACGACTGGTTGCTTACTGAAACCAGTTGTTTCCCGGGCGTGGGCGAATGCAATTCTGCCGCCAATTGGCCTGGCGGCTGCGTCGAACCGTCGAAGTTAAGCCTAATCGGCTTCAAATCAATAGATGGTTGTTATTTGCAACTGGTTGCTTTTCACTATCACTATTCATTTTCCCATAGAAACTCCGCCGCCAAAGTCCCATTTCCCGTAGAGGCGCGCCGGCTTCCCTAGCCGCGTCCGCAGCCGAACCTGATTTCAAATCCCTGATTCCATTCATCCCCCAACCAACCTCGCCGCCCACCGCCCGCCCCCTTGCTCAATGGCAGCCCAAATGCATCCCTGCCCGCCATGGACAGAAGCACACACACACTTCTGCTCCATAACCACTCGCTTCAAATCAACCCAGGAGGAATCATGAATCGGACGCAGTTTTCAAAGGCAGCAATGGTCGTACTTCTCGCATGTGGCCTGGCCGCCGCGGAACACATCACCACATTCGCCGCTCCCGGCGCGGGTACCGGCGCCGGCCAGGGCACCGGCGGCTTTGGCATCAACCCGCAGGGTACGGTCGTCGGCTCTTACCTCGACAACAACAACGTATTCCACGGCTACCAGTGCGTCTCCGGCTGTGGTTCGGAGAGCACCTTCACCACCTTCAACGCCACTGGAGCCGGCACCGCCGCAAACCAGGGCACCATCACCTTTAGCATCAACTTGCAGGGAGACACCGTCGGCTACTACGTTGACTCGAACAGCGTGGCCCACGGCTTCCTGACCAGGGCTCCCTTCACAAAATTCACCAGCTTGACCGACCCCGATGCGGGCACCGGCGCTGGCCAGGGAACTTTCGCCGGCAACGTCAACATCAAAGGCGAAATCGCCGGATACTACGTTGACTCCAATAACGTGTATCACGGCTTCGTCACTGCGCCGCCTTACAAAACCTTCACTTCATTCGATCCCGAGGGCTCAGTTAATACATTCACCGCGGTAGCCAGCTCGCTGAGCGACGAGGGTCAGGTCGCGGGCACTTACGTCGACTCAAACAATGCGCTTCACGGATATGTTCGCGCTGCCAACGGCAAAATTTTCAAATACAACGTCGATGGCGCAGGCACTGGCGCCAACCAGGGCACCGAAGGTTCGAGCATCAGCAACCTGGGGGCATCGACCGGAAATTACATCGACTCCAACGGCGTCAACCACGGCTTCGTGCGCGGTTACTACGGCGTCATCACCACCTTCGACGTCGCCGGGGCGGGAACCGCTGCCAACCAGGGCACCATCCCTGAAGGCATCGACCTCGTCGGCGGAATCACCGGACAATGGGTCGACTCGAACGGCGTCAATCATGGCTTTGCTCGCGGCCC
This sequence comes from Terriglobales bacterium, assembly GCA_036392935.1. Classification (GTDB taxonomy): domain Bacteria; phylum Acidobacteriota; class Terriglobia; order Terriglobales; family Acidobacteriaceae; genus DASVWZ01. The sequence continues at coordinate 15,218 of DASVWZ010000304.1, forward strand.
CTACGGCGACATTAAGAGCTTCGACGCTCCCGGCGCCGGAACCGCAGCAGGTCAAGGCACCCTGCCGAACACTCCCAACCTGTTCGGCGTAATCACTGGACAGTACATCGACTCAAACAATCTGCATTTCGGCTTCATCCGCACCCCCTAAGCCGGCGCTGGGGTCAACTCCGCGGCATCGGGACGCGGGGCCCGGATGTCGCTTGCAGGAGGGAGAGGCATCATGCTGTTGCCTCTCCCGGCCTCAACCCGCCGTCGCGCGAGTCCTCGCTAACCTTTTTCGTTGGATTCGTGACGCCGCGGGTGAGCCGACGCCTCAGATCCCGGCGGTTCACGAAATGGTTCCATAGGGATGCGCTCATAACGCACATCCACCACCGTCAGGTACTCCGTGCCGCCCGGCGCCTGCAGAACTACCTCGTCGCCCGCGGCCGATTTCATCAATGCGCGCCCCAGCGGCGACTCCCAACTGATGTGGTTCCGGTTCAGATCGATCTCGTCGGTGCCCACGATGCTCACCGTCCGCTCCGCTCCTGCGCCATCGGCATAGCGTACAGTAGCTCCAAAAAATGCCCTCGCCGGCCGTCCCCCTCTCGGAACCTCGGGATCCACCACTTCTGCAGCTTCGATTCGCTTGCTCAGAAAGCGAATCCGTCCGTCGATCTGCCGCAGCCGCCGTTTGCCATACTGATAGTCGGCGTTTTCACTGCGATCGCCGTTGCCCGCAGCCCATGCCACAACCTCCGTCACCGCCGGCCGTTCCCGCGTGAGCAGAAACCGGTGCTCATCTTTCAGGCGCTGAAGGCCGCTCGGCGTTATGTAGTTCTTGCGTTGTGTCGTCGGCGCGTCCGGTTGCGGCTTTCGGGTAAACCCTTTTCGCATCTCCCAATCCTTCCAGTCCAAATGCCTCTGATCGCCAGCTTACAACACCCATCGCGCACGCAACCCGGCTACGCCCTGATGACAGCTGCGGCCGCTGATCGCATCGCTTCACGCAGCCACGCGTGAGGTGCATTGGACTCCAGCCTCGGATGCCACGCCATCAAAAAATAAAACGGATGCAATTCCTGAGATGCTTTTATGAGGCGTATGTCTCGATTGCGTTTTGCGGCCGGCATCATGCCGCTCGTCAGGGTCAATACCAGTTCTGTGCCCGGCAGGCATTGCAAAGCCACGCCGAAGTAAGGCACCCGAATGGAAGAATTGCGCTTGGCGCCGACGGCTGACAGTTGCTTGTCCGGAATGGTCTGTACGCCCCCGTAAGTTGCCACAACAATGTGTTCCGCGGCCACGTACTGTTTGAGCGACAATCGCTCACCGAAGTGACTATCACGCGCGACCGCGCAAACCCAATCCTCGCGATACAGCCTCTCCGAGCGAAAGTGTACGGGTAGAAGCCCGTCGTCGATCTGAAGAATAAGATCGAGTTGCCCGCGTTCCACCAACTCCGGGATACCCCCCTGCCAGGGAAGGAATTCAAACCGCACTTTGTAGCGTCCGTCGCCATATTGCCGGCACAAGCCGGGTAGTATGGCGGTGCATACATTGTCCGGGCCTGAGATGCGGAAGTGGCTCTTCTCTCGCATCGGATCAAACAGGTTCGACGCGACCAGATGCTCCACTTTGGGCAACAACATCTGAAGTTCTTCCAGGATCTTGCGGCCTCGCAGGGTAAGCTCCAGCCCGTTCGGCGAGCGCAGCAACAGGTCGTCCTGAAACATGGCACGCGCGCGCTGCAGCGCCCGGCTTACCGCCGGCTGGCTCAGCAGCAGCCGGGACGCTGCCGCGGTAACGCTCTTTTCCTCGGCAATCGCGGCAAATGTAATCAGGAGGTTCAAATCCACCTGACGTAGTTTCTCTAAACGCATACCAACCATGACTATTATGCATGAACCGCATGTGAGAATTCTGTCATCCTTGGGAATGTCGATCAGAATCCCTGCAGGAGGTGCAATTCAATGGAAGCTAGAAACGGTTTACAGAACCAACGAGTCGTTATCCTGGGCGGTTCCTCGGGAATCGGCCTGGCGGTCGCCGGGCAGGTGACGTCACAAGGCGCCGAGGTCGTCATCGCCTCGAGCAATGCCGAACGGGTTCAGAAAGCTGTTGAATCGTTAGGTGAACGGGCCCAGGGACACACCCTCGATCTCACTGACGAAGGCGCCGTCGAAGCGTTATTTGCCAGGCTGGGCCCCTTCGATCACCTGGTATTCACCGCGGGCGACAGCCTTTTTTTGGAAAGCCTTTCCGGCACGGATCTTAAACAGGCCAGACGCGCCTTCGAGGTGCGCTATTGGGCGGCTCTGGCTGCGGTGAAATACGCAAGCAAGACCATTCGCAACGGCGGCTCCATTGTGCTCACCACTGGAATTGCCGGGCAGCGCCCGCGTAAAGGGTGGGTTATTGCGGCCAGCGTTTGCGGAACCATCGAAGCTCTGACGCGCGCGCTTGCCCTGGAGCTGGCGCCGATTCGCGTGAATGCAGTGTCTCCCGGGGTCGTTCGGACCGAACTCTGGCAGAACATGAGTGCTCCAGAGCGCGAGCGCCTTTTTGAGAGCGTAGGAAAGAGTCTGCCGGTCGGCCGAGTCGGCGAACCCCACGACATAGCGCAAGCCTATGTATTCTTGATGCGCGAAGGATTCAGTACCGGACAAACTCTCGTCGTCGATGGTGGAACCGTGCTCGTCTGACTGCCGCTTTTCGTTCTCCAGTAAAAGCCTCGTGTGTGGCCCGGGCCTCGAGTCCTTGACACCACCACTACGGCCGCAGCAAGAAAAAAGACATCGCCTGTTGCGCCAGGCTTTTTACTTCCCACTCAATCCAAAACCGCACTTGAATGGCACGCCCGTCCGTTCGCTACAATTCCAGCGTAGCGGCTCTATGCGCCATTTAATGCCGATCGTTACCCCGCGCCTGATCTTGCGTCCGCCAACGCTTGGCGATTTAGATTCGATCCAGACCGCCAAGGAGGAAGCTTGGCCCGATTTGCAGCGTTGGATGAGTTGGGCCTTCGACAACCAACGGTCGCGGCAAGCGATGGAAGATTCCATCCGGCGAACCATGGATTACCAGAATCAGGCAGGGATCGCATTGGCCGGGTTCCATCGAACCAACGGAGTTTTCGTCGTCCGAACCGCACTAGACCTTACCGATGAGCAAGGCGTCTATGAAACCGGATACTGGGTGGCGCCTGAATACGCCGGACAGGGCATGGCGACGGAGGCGGCAAACGCAGCCATCCGCTACGCCTTCGGCCACCTTGGCGCGAAAGCAATCCGTATCGGCTACTTCGACAAAAACGAGCCTAGCCGGCGCATCGTGGAGAAATTGGGATTCCAGAAGCTAGGCGTTGCGCACAACGCGGCGACACGTTGCCTCGACGGCGCCATACTCGATCGTCATGAATACATCCTGACCAGCCCCGATCCACTACCCGAGCTTGAGGTTTCATGGGGCTGAAGCCATCCGGGGAAATGGGGGAAGCGAAACCGAGGACAAACCCAACATTCTCCCGTTTTTGCTTGCTTCGGGATTGCGTTGCCGGTACCGGGCCTCTGCTGCTTCGACTTTCCGCCATGCTTGCGGATGGAATCGGTACGGCTTACCTGCTGGCATCTGACAACAGTGCCGCCAGGCGGCGCACTTCTTCGTACGGAATCATCTGGACTTTGCCGGAGTCGATTTCCTCGATCCGGCCAATTCCGTCAGGTTGACGCGGCGTTCGCTGGGAAGCAACTCGGCACAAGAGCGGCATCGGAGCGCTGGGCTGCCGTGTTGCAATTTCCCGTCCACGCTACACTGGAAGATTCACCGTATCCCGGCTCGCTCCTCCACCATGATCTCTTTCTCCAACATCAATAAGCAGTATGGCAAGCAGTTGCTCTTCGTCGATGCTTCGTTTCAGTTGAATCCCGGGGAAAAAGTTGGGCTGGTCGGACCCAACGGCTCCGGCAAGACAACCCTCTTCCGCATGGTGGTCGGCGAGGAAACTCCCGATGAGGGCACGGTCTCAGTCCCCAAAAAATTGACCATCGGCTACTTTCGCCAGGACGTCGAGGAAATGCAGGGCCGCTCGGTGTTGGATGAAGCCATCGCCGGCAGCGGACGCGTCGGCGATCTGCACCATGAACTCGAAGCCCTGCAGCATGCAATGTCCGACCCCGACAAGGCCGATGACATGGAGCGCATTCTTGAGCGCTTCGGTCACGTGCAGGAGGAGTACGAGCATCTCGGCGGTTACGCGCTCGAATCGCAAGCCCGTGAAGTGCTCCACGGTCTGGGATTCAAAGACGACCAGATTGACGGCGACGTGGGCGCTCTCTCCGGCGGATGGAAGATGCGTGTCGCGCTCGCCCGCGTCCTGCTCGGAATGCCGGATGTATTGCTGATGGACGAACCGACAAACCATCTCGACATCGAATCCATCATCTGGCTCGAAAAATTCCTCAAGTCATTTCCTGGCGCGTTGCTGATGACTTCGCACGATCGCGAGTTCATGAATCGCCTGGTCTCAAAAATCGCAGAGATCGATGGCGGCGAAATCATCGCCTACTCCGGCAACTACGATTTCTACGAGCGCGAGCGTGCCATCCGTGAGGCCAACCAGCAGGCGGCGTTCGCCCGCCAGCAGTCGATGCTCGCTAAAGAACAGCGCTTCATCGATCGCTTCCGGACTCATGCCGCCAAAGCCGCTCAGGTGCAGAGCCGGATCAAAGCCCTGGACAAGATCGAGAAGATCGAACTCCCCAAAAAACGGCAGGTCGTGAAATTCGACTTCCGCGTTCCCCCGCGATCCGGCGAACAGGTAGCTGTCCTCGAGGATCTGCACAAGCGTTACGGTCCGCGTGTCATTTACGACGGCTTCAATCTCACCATCCGC
>DASVWZ010000305.1:0-23386 GCA_036392935.1 Terriglobales bacterium
GGACGACATCCCAGTCGGTGCCAAAGGCCAGATGGACGCCGTGATTGAGAAAAGTGCGGAAGGCGTAGGTGCGGCTGGCGCGATCATGGCCGATGCGGGCTTCCGCCCAGCGTCCATCGTCGATCGCCTGATACGGCTGCACCGAGGCGATGACGCCGAGTTGAGCGAAACGGTCGAAGTCTTTGGCGGCAACATGCTGGGCGTGTTCGATGCGGAAGCGATGGTCCGATCCGTGGTGGGCCTTGACGATGTCGTGATAGAGATCGAGAGTCATGGAAATCGCCTGATCTCCGATGGCGTGGGTGCAGATCTGAATGCCGGCGGCGTCGGCGGTCATCATGCGGTCGCGCATGAGCGAGAGCGGCTGCATCTGCGCGCCAAGCAGGCCGCGATTGCCGGGCTCGTCGCTGTACGGCTCAAACATGTAGGCGGTGCGGGCGCCGAGTGAACCATCCGCGTAAGCTTTGACGGCGCCGATGCGGAGATAAGGACCGCCGAAGGCGCGGTCGATGCCGATTTTGGCCTGGTCCTCAGCGCCGTGGGTGATCAGCGGAGCGGCGTAAATGCGCGTGGTCAGCTCTCCTTGTCTCAGAAGCTGGGCGTAGGCCGCGATATCGGCGTACTCGGGATTCATGTTCTGCACGCTGGTGACACCCAGCGACGCGGCATACGCTATGGCTTTCTTCGCGGCCCTCAATCTTTGGCTGTCGGTGAGCGGCGGCATGACCTTGTAAACCAGACCCTGCGCTGCGTCTTTCAAAATGCCGGTGGGATTTCCCTTCTGGTCATGTTCGATGATGCCCCCAACCGGGTCTGGGGTTTGCTCAGTAATACCCGCCAGCCGTAAAACCACCGAGTTGGCCAACGCCATATGGCCATCGTGGCGATGAAGAAACACAGGCACATCGTTGCTGATGGGATCGATCAATTCTTTGCTCGGCAATTTCGGAGGCGACCATCTGGTTTCGTCCCAGTCGCCGCCGGTGACCCACTCGCCCTTGGGAGTTTTTTTGATCCATTCGGCGATGCGCTGTACGAATTCCTGCGTGCTCGTGGCATCGGTCAGTTGCAGGGAATCGAGCATACGTCCGCCGTCGATGAAATGAACGTGGGCGTCATTGAATCCGGGAAGAATCAGCTTGCCGGCGGCGTCAATGACCTTGGTATTCGGCCCGCGTAGAGCGTCGATATCGGCTGCCGATCCCACGGCAAGAATGCGCTCTCCTCGAACCGCGACGGCTTCGGCAACCGGCTGCGCGGGGTCGACGGTCCATATTTTTGCGTTGGTGATGATCAGATCGGCGGTGGGTCTGGATTGAGCCACAGCGCCGGCAAACACGCAGCACAGCAAAACGGCGATCCACTTCATGTTTCTACCGCTGCCCCCATCTCATCTTGGCGCGCAGCACATCGAAGAAGGTCCCGTGGGTGCGCAGCAGATTGACCGAGTATGAAGATTTGCAACAGCGCACCCGATCGCCGCCAATTAACGGCATTCCGATCTGGCCGTCGACGCTGAGATAAGCCTCGACCGTGTCCTCGTCGACTGCCAGTTCGATGGTCGAAGTGTCGGGCACCACCACCGGACGGTGGGTAAGCGAATGCGCGGAAACCGGAACGATGACCAGGGCTTTGACGGTCGGCATGAGCACCGGGCCGCCGGCAGCCAGCGAATATGCGGTCGATCCGGTTGGGGTGGCGATGATCAGGCTATCGGCCTGGTAGCCGGAGACTAAGACGTTGTCGACAAATACATCCAAGTGACTCAGGCGCGCGATTCCGCCTTTTCCAACCACAACGTCGTTCAGCGCGTCATAACTGGCCGCGACCGATCCCTTGCGAACTACTTCGCAATGAACCATGGAGCGAACTTCCAGGTAATGCTTGCCGTCTTCGACGTTCTGCAGGGTCGCGTAAAGCTGGCTCAGCGGCACCTCGGTGAGGAATCCCAGGGAGCCGAGGTTGACGCCCATGATCGGAACCCCTGACTTGGCTAACGCGCGGGCGGCAGACAGCAGTGTGCCGTCGCCACCCAGAACAACCGCGAAGGCCAGGGCGACGGATCCCATGTTTTCGCGGTCGACCTGGTCGGCTCCGTCGGCGTAAGGTTCCGTCTCACGGTCAACGACGGCTTTGTAATTGTGGGCACGAAGCCATTCGAGCAGCCCGGGGACAATTTCGCTGAGCTGGGCTTTATCCGGCTTCGAAATTATGGCGACAGCCTTGGCAGACATGGAAGTTGCATTGTACAGAATTTGAGGATACGGCCGCGCAGTTTGAAGGTAAGCGATTGTCGGGCGGCTGAAGGGTCTATCATGCAAGAATTTGAAGTCCAGAGAGAAAACGGCGCCGCGCGTAGTTTGGAGCTTGGCTTGCGGGGCGAGGAAAACGCGCATGCTTGTGGTAACGCCTGCTTGCGTAAACCATCCGTTAGAATGGGCTCGTTGCGAAGCAGTCAAGCTGCTGAGGCCAATGGTCTAAGTCAATGGTAATTCAGGTACACAATCGCAAGAAACGATTCGCGCAGGAAAGAGCTGATGCGATAACCGCTGCGAGGCAATTGATGAAGCGAATCGTGGAACGCACGCTGGACCCCTACGAAGGCTACCCGCAAATCTGTGGCGTCTTCCAACGGCATGCACACCTGCAAATGCCCGAACTGCGTGCTTTCGTGCGAATCGATAGCATTGACCCCAACTGGTCGGTATCGGTCACGCCCGAACTACGCGACGCGATTGTCCAACGTGCAGAGACGTTCTTACGAGGCCCCGAGTGATAAGTGGCGAAGATCCTGATTACGCTCATATACCGAGGGCTAGTCAAACAACGAAGGGGATGCGAGCGATAGCCTGGGTCTGCAGGATTCGACGTGGCCGCTTTTGGTGCCAGTCGATAATGGCCGGTAGTTGATGATCGCTCGCAATGGGACAACTCAGAACTGACCCAGCAGCAGAAATTCGCGGTTGCCCTCGGCGCCGCGGATGGGCGAGTCGATCGTGTCAGTTTGATTGCAGCCTTGGTGGGTGAGTAGTTGGCGAATTTTTTCTACGGCTGCGAGTTGCGCGGATTCGTCGCGAACGATGCCGCCTTTGCCGACCTGCTCGCGTCCGACTTCAAACTGCGGCTTGACCAGCACGATGACCTGGCGGCCTTTTCGTTCTTTCTCGTCTTCTGGGAATCCTGCAGCGATGACTGGCGGAATCACCAGTGTTGCGGAAATGAAGGAAACATCGACGACGATGAGGTCGACCGGTTCGGCGACTTGCTCGCGGGTCAGATAGCGGGCGTTGGTTTTCTCGAGCAAACGCACGCGCGGATCGTCGCGCAGCTTCAGGCTGATTTGCCCGTAGCCGGTATCGATCGCGTAAACGCGCGCCGCGCCGTGCTGCAAAAGGCAATCAGTAAAGCCACCGGTCGAGGCGCCGACATCCATGCAGGTTTTGCCGGCGACATCGATGTTCCAATGTTCGAGGGCGCGCTCGAGTTTCAGTCCCCCACGGCTGACATACTTCAGTTCGTCGGCCAGCAATCGGATCGAAGCATCATCTTCGACCGGCGCGCCAGACTTTTCGACCTTCTGTTCGTCGACCAGCACTTTGCCTTCGAGAATCAGCGCCTGGGCGCGTTCGCGTGAGCTCGCGAGTCCGCGATCGAGAAGCAATTTGTCGAGACGAACTTTCAATCTGTTTCTCCGAAGCGGATCGATGGCGGCGATGGTTTCGCCACAAAGCAGTGCAAGTTGCTGAAGCTGCACTTCCTGAAATGCTTACGGGGATACTTTCCACTTTTTCCACATGAATTTCCACTTTCGTGTTGAAAACTTTCTGAGGGGCGCGCGGCGGCGGCGGAAGACAGCTCACATCCATGCGCCGCAATTTTCAGGTAAGATACTCGGCTGACACTTTTGGCGATTGAATTGAAATCATGAACCGCGAATACCATCGGGGATACAGCTCTGAACTTGGCCGTGATATGGATGCGCTCGTCTTCGGGCACGCTGGGCCGCCCGTGCTCGTCTTCCCCACGTCGATGGGCAAATTTTTCGAGTACGAAGACCGCGGGATGATCAACGTCCTGGCACCCAAGCTTGAATCGGGGCAGCTGCAACTTTTTTGTCCCGACGCCGTCGACACCGAGAGCTGGTACAACAAAGGCGTCCATCCCAAAGTGCGGGTGATGCGCCATTTGCAGTACGAGCGCTACATTTTGAACGAGTTCTTGCCGTTCCTGCATTACAAAAACCCGGCGCAAACTCTGGCGGTCACCGGGTGTAGCTTTGGCGGATACCATGCGGTCAATTTTGCGCTCAAACATCCGGACCGGGTGACGCACTGCATCAGCATGAGCGGGGCCTACGACATACATCAGTTTCTGGATGGTTTTTACGACGACGACTGCTACTTCAACTGCCCGGTCGATTATTTGCCCAAGATGAGCGACGACTGGTACCTGAGTCGCTATCGCCACATGAAGATCGTGCTCGGCACCGCCGATTGGGACATGTGCCTGGACCAGAATGTAAAGCTCTCAGCAATGATGAACGACAAAGCGATTCCCAATTGGCTCGACATTTGGGGTGATCATTCACAGCACGACTGGCCGCTGTGGCAGCGTATGGCGGCAAAATATTTTTAGATTTAGAGGTAGAGACGTAGCTTGCTACGTCTCGTGCAATTTCATAGACGTTGCGAGCAATGTCCGTACAGGAGATTCAGGTGAAGAAAGTCGGAATTTTATTCGGCATGGAAAATACTTTCCCGCCGGCATTGGTTGAAAAGATCAACGGCATGAACGAGGGTGTGACGGCTGAGTTTGTGAAGATCGGCGGCATCCGCATGGACCAGCCCAAACAATATGATGTCATCATTGACCGTATTTCGCAGGACATTCCGTTTTATCGCGCGTATTTGAAAAACGCGGCGTTGCACGGGACGGTGGTGATCAATAATCCGTTCTGGTGGACGGCCGACGACAAGTTCTTTAACTATGCGCTGGCGGACAAACTGGGCGTGGCAATTCCTCCGACGGTGATTTTGCCGCACCATACGCATCCGCCGGACACCAGCGACCAATCGATGCGCAACCTGATGTACCCGTTGAATTGGGACGAACTGTTCGCCTATGTTGGCTTCCCGGCTTTTCTTAAGCCCTACGCGGGCGGCGGATGGAAGCACGTTTACAAGGTTCATTCGCCGGATGAGTTTTTTCATTTCTACAACCAGACCGGCGACCTGTGCATGACGCTCCAGCACGGGGTTGAGTTCGACGAATACTTCCGCTGCTACGTGGTGGGGCAGGAAAAAGTCCACATCATGAAATACGATCCGCGGGCGCCGCACCATGAGCGCTATGTGAAAGGCAATCCACCGCCTTCGAGCAGCGGTCTGCACGAGCGCGTCGTGAGGGATGCGAGGACGCTTTGCCGTGCCCTGGGCTACGACTTGAACACCGTGGAATTTGCGGTTGAGGACGGTGTGCCCTTCGCGATCGATTTTATGAACCCGGCGCCGGATGCTGACGTGAATTCCGTGGGTAAAGATAACTTCGAGTGGATCGTCAACGCTGTGGCTGAACTAGCTGTAAACAAGGCAATTAGTGGCGATAATCCGGTGAAAGAATTGCGCTGGGCGTCGTTTCTGAATGGACCGGCCGCGGGGTCCGCTCCGGCAAAAGCTCCCGCCAAAAAGAGGGCTAAGGCTTAACGCATCCTGGTTGTTATACTAACGTCAGTCGTTCCGCGCTTCGGGCGGTGCGACGGCGTTTTACTGGCCTTGCCTGCACGCCGATGCGACCATCTTTCACTATCGGGATTGAAGAGGAATATCAGACCGTCGATCCGGTCACCCGCGATCTGCGCTCGCACATCAACACTGAAATGATGGAGCAAGGCCGGCTGCGCCTGCAGGAAAGAGTGAAAGCCGAGTTGCATCAGGCCGTGGTTGAGGTTGGCACCTCAGTTTGCGCGGACATCAAAACGGCGAAAGCCGAGGTTCGCACCCTGCGCCGGGACATGATCAAGCTGGCCAAAGATAATGGCTTGCGGCTGGCGTCGGCGGCTACCCATCCCTTCGGCGACTGGCGCGTGCAGGAAATCACGCCCGATCCCCGCTACAAAAACATTGTCGAAGATATGCAGTTAGTGGCGCGCGCCAATTTGATCTTTGGGTTGCACGTGCACATCGGCGTGGAAGATCGCGAAACCGCGATTCATTTGATGAATCATGCGCGATATTTTCTGCCGCACATTCTGGCGCTCTCGACCAATTCGCCGTTCTGGCTGGGAATGAACACGGGATTAAAGTCGTACCGGTGCAAGGTGTTCGACAAGTTTCCGCGCACCAACATTCCCGATTATTTCCCCAGCTGGGGCGAGTACGAAAACTTCATCAAGCTGCTGATCAAGACCAACTGCATCGACAACGCCAAGAAAATCTGGTGGGACATGCGGCCGCATCCATTCTTCAACACGCTGGAGTTTCGCGTGTGCGACATCCCCATGCGGCTTGATGAAACCGTGGCGCTGGCTGCACTGATTCAGGCAACCATTGCCAAGCTCTACAAGCTGCATGCCGCCAATCAGGGATTTCGGCTTTACCGCCGCGCGCTGCTCATGGAAAATAAATGGCGGGCGTCGCGTTACGGCCTGGATGGCAAACTGATCGACTTCGGCAAACAAAAAGAAGTTCCGGCGCGCGACTTGATCCTTGAGTATCTGGAATTTGTTGACGATGTGGTGGATGAACTCGGCTCGCGCGAAGAGCTGGAATATATACACGAGATTCTAAAGATGGGCAGCGGCGCCGACCGCCAGTTGCGCGTCTATCAGGAAACCGGCGACTTCAAGAAAGTCGTGGACTACATTATTGCAGAGACGGAGGCCGGCGTTGAAGAGGAAACGCCAACCGCTTCCGCTAGAAAAGTGGGGTAATGGCAAACTCTGTGGACGAAGTGCAAAACGCTGCCCGTAGCGATCGCCGCAACGGGCATTCAGCTCAGTTGAATCAACTTCCCTTCGATCCTGAACTCACGCCCGGCGCGCGCAACGCGGTGCAGGTGTGTCTGGCCATCAAGCCGGCGGAAAAGGTTACAGTCATCACCGATCGCGCCACACAAGAGATCGCCGCCAGTTTGGTGCATGAGATTGAAGCTGTCGGGAGTCCGTACCGCGCGTGGGTTCTGGAGGACCTTGCGCCGCGCCCGCTGGTCGATCTTCCCCGCGAAATTGTCGATGATATGGAAACCAGCCAGGTCAGCATTTTCGCCGCTCAGGCCCAGGCCAATGAATTGCGCTCGCGGATTCAAATGACCGACGTGGTCAATCGCCGCCGCATGCGCCATGCACACATGGTGAATATTAATTCGCAGATTATGCGCGAAGGCATGCGCGCCGATTTTTCCAAAGTGGATCGCATCAGCTCGAAGGTCATCGACATGGTTCGGCGCGCCTCGAAGGTGCGCGCAACAACTCCCGCCGGAACCGATCTGGTTGCTGACCTGAATCCCAATTATCGCTGGGTGAAAACCAGCGGCCTGATCAATCCTGACAAGTGGGGCAATCTGCCGGGTGGTGAGATCTTCACGGCACCCGGCGAGGTCAACGGAACATTTGTGATCGATGGAGTGGTCGGCGACTGGCTTTGCTCCAAGTTCGGCGACCTTCACCGCAATCCGCTTACGGTGCGAGTAAAAGGCAACCGGATTACCGAAGCTAACTCCGAGAACCGCGAACTGGAGCAGGATTTTTGGAACTACACCCACACCGACGAAAACAGCGACCGCGTGGGCGAGTTCGCCATCGGGACAAACATTGAGCTGAAAGACATCATCGGGCAGATTTTGCAGGATGAGAAGTTTCCCGGCGTTCATATCGCGTTCGGCAATCCCTATGGCGCCCACACGGGAGCGGAATGGTCGTCGACTACGCACATCGACGTGGTCGGCCGCAAGTTCGACATCTGGGTTGATGACGAACAGATCATGCGCGACGGCAAATTCCTGATCGACGCCTAGAGGAATCGATGATTCCCTCCCTGCGTCAGAAGTACAACCAGAACTTCACGCCGGAAAAATACCAGCGTTTGCTCGCACTCATGGCAGAGCGCTGCGGCGCGCCGGTTGAGTTTCGCATCTCCGAGACGCCGATTTTCCTGCCGAAAGCTCTCGTCGACCGCATGGCTCAATTCGGCAAAGAGCTGATCCTGCAGCTCGACACTCCGGATTACATCAAGGCATCGCGCGCGTCGATTCCCGCCGAGTTCAATGTGCCCAATGAATCGCCGCACCCGATGTTCATTCAGGTCGACTTCGGGCTGATTCGCGATTCGGCGGGCAATTTACAGCCAAGGCTGGTCGAACTACAGGCCTTCCCTTCTCTTTACGCCTACCAGGCCGAGCTTTCGCGCGCATTTAAAGAGGTCTTCGGCCTCGACCCCAGTCTGCGCTATCTGCTCAGCGGACTCGACGAAAAAACATACAAGGACTTGCTTCAAAGGGCCATTGTCGGCGACCACGATGCGAACGAAGTCATTCTGATGGAGATCGACCCGCTGCATCAGAAGACGCTGCCAGACTTTTTACTGACCGAGAAGCTGCTGGGCGTACCTACCGTTTCCATCACCGACATTCAAAAGCGCGGCAACAAACTTTTCTACGAAAAAGACGGCCATACCCGGCAAATTAAGCGTATTTACAACCGCGCCATCGTCGACGAACTGGTCCGCAAGAAAACAAGACTCAACTTCGCCTTCACCGACGATCTCGATGTCGAATGGGCCGGCCATCCCAACTGGTATTTCCGCATCAGCAAACTTTCGCTGCCATATCTAAAGCACGAAAGTGTTCCGAAGACCTGGTTCCTCGATCGCCTCGACCACATTCCCGACGATCTCAATAACTACGTTCTGAAGCCGCTTTTTTCTTTTGCCGGACTCGGCGTCGTCATGAACCCGACCGAAGAAGACATCGCCGCCATTCCGGCGGCCAACCGCTCGCAATACATCCTGCAGCAAAAGATGAGTTTCGAACCGGTCATCGAAACCCCACACGGCAAGACCAAGGCCGAACTACGCATCATGTACATATGGCTCGAAGAGCTCCAGCCGGTCATGATCATTGTGCGCATGGGACGCGGACTGATGATGGGCGTCGACCAAAACAAGAACATGGAATGGGTCGGCAGCTCGGCGGCTTTCTATCCTGCCTGACGAATCGTGACGCCAGATTTCCCACCTAACACTGACAACTTCCCCGCTGCATTTCTAATCAAAGTCGGTGGGTGTTGACCAGTTCGCTTTCACGGCCTAACATTAGCTGCCGACAAGGTTTCATCCCCAATGGTTGGCCAGACAATTTTGCACTACCGCATCCTGGGAAAAATCGGAGGCGGTGGTATGGGAGTTGTTTACGAAGCCGAGGACACCCGTCTCGGCCGCCATGTCGCGCTGAAGTTCGTTCCCGGCAATCTCCTGGGCGACCAAAAATCTCTCGAACGCTTCACGCGTGAAGCCCGCGCCGCTTCTCAGCTCAATCACCCCAACATCTGCATCATTCACGATATCGCCGACCACGAAGGCCGTCCCTTTATCGTGATGGAGAAGCTCGACGGCACCAGCCTGAAGGCCCAGCTCAACGGCCAGCCCATGGAGCTGCCCAAGCTCCTCGACACCTGCATTCAGATCGCCGATGCGCTGGCCGCCCTGCACGCCAAGGGCATCATCCATCGCGACATCAAGCCGGGAAACATCTTCGTCACCGAGAGCGGCCAGGTGAAGCTGCTGGATTTTGGCCTCGCCAAGCTGTTGCGCGATCCGGGCAATGAATCCAGCCAAGCCTATGATGACACGCTGACCGCCATGGGCGTAGTACCTGGAACGGCCGTCTATATGTCTCCCGAGCAGGCGCGTAGCGAAGAGCTTGATGCCCGCAGCGATCTGTTTTCCTTCGGCGTGGTGATGTACGAAATGGCAACAGGCCGCAAGCCATTTCAGGGCAAAAATGTCGTCTCCATGCTGGACGCGATGCTGCACCAGAAACCCCCAGCTCCGCACACGCTGAATGCGGCGATCCCCGCTGAACTTGAAGCCATCATCGGTAAATCTCTCGAAAAAGACCGCGACCAGCGTTACCAGAACGCGTCGCAGCTGAAGACCGACCTGCAGCATTTGAAACGGGAACGCGAAACTGGATCGGCCAAGATCATCACTGACATCAACTTCCGCTTCGGCAGCCACAGCTTTCAAGGCCCGCCGCAGTGGCAGCGATACGCCCTTCTTGGCGTGGCGGCCGTAATGTTGACGGTGCTCGTCGCGGTCGGCGCGTGGTGGTTCAAGACCCGTATGGCGGCAGGCCAGGCGCCAAAAAACACCATCGCCGTGCTGCCTTTGCAAAATAACTCCGGCGATCCCAACGCTGACTACCTGCGCTTCGCCCTGGCTGACGAAATGGCCAGCGTGCTCACCTACAGCCGCGTCCTCGACGTGCGTCCCACATCTGTCACGCGTAAATATGTGGCTGCCGATCTCGATCCCCAGAAGGTCGGCCGCGAACTTCACGTCGCCACGCTGTTGGGCGGCCACTACGTACGCCAGGGAAATCGCATTCTGGTCACGCTCGAATCCACCGATGTGCAGAGCGACAAACTGCTGTGGGAGTCGAGTTTCAACGCTTCCAGCGAAGACCTGATCTCGCTGCAGACTCAACTGGCCAGCCAGTTGCGCCAGGGGTTGTTGCCCATTCTTGGCGCCGCCAATGGCCTGATCAATACTGCGACTCAGCCCAAGAACCAGGTTGCGTACGATTTGTTCCTGCGCAGTCTCGCCATGTCGCATGATACCCAGCCCAACAAGCAGGCCATCGCCATGCTGGAGCAGGCAACCACCATGGACCCAACCTACGCTCCCGCATTTGAGGCACTCGGGCTGCGCTACTACTACGACTCCGATTACTCCAACGGAGGCGACGAAGCCTTCCAGAAATCCGACAAGGCCTGCGAGAGAGCAATCGCGCTTGACCCCAACCGCTTGACCGCGGCCGGCCAATTGGTGGTCAACCGCGTGGAGCGGGCGGAGTTGACCAAAGCTTACGAATCGGCCCAGGAACAGGTGAAGAGCCGTCCGGAAAGCGCGCGGGTCCATTTCACCCTCAGCTACGTGCTCCGTTATGCCGGAATGCAGGAGCGCTCGGCGCAGGAATGTGACGCTGCGCTGGCGCTTGATCCCGCCAACTATCAGTTCCGCTCCTGTTCCTGGGCATTCATGGATATTGGCCAGACCCAACGCGCTGACGATTTTCTGCGACTCGACGCCGGCTCGGAATGGGCCAACTACGTCGAGCCTTCGATTCTGCTGCGGGCAAACAAGATTTCCGAAGCTCGCGACGCGGTGAAACGCATGTCCAACAATCCGCGCTGGCACCGCGATCTGCTCGAAGCCTGTCTGGAGCCGGGGCACTCGGCCGACCTTGATCGCGTTGCCAAGGACATGACCGCAAATTACACGACTGAACTCGATCCCGAAGTCTGGTACCAGCAAGGGACGATCCTCGCCTACTGCGGCAAGAAAGATGCCGCGCTCCACTTGATCCAGGCGGCGGTGCAGCAGAACTACTGCGCTTACTCAGCGCTGCTATCCGATCCACTATTGGCCAACCTGCGCAGCAGCGCCGAGTTCGATAAAATCCTCACCGCCGCGCACGAGTGCGAACAAACTGTCGCCAATCCTCAAACCCAATGACAATGATCGGTTAGGATAATTAAGGGATGGCCGGCGACGCTGGTGGGCAATTTGCGCTGGCTTCTCCGCTTGAACTCAGGAAAAATCTTGCTCCCAATCGCCGCTATACAGCGTCTTTATAGATTCATGTCCATCAAGCCGAATTCCCTGAAAAAGCTGCGCATTGCTCAAATCCTGCTGCTCATCGCCGCTGCGGGATTTGCGCAGATTGCGCCCCCCAAACAGTCGACGACCAAGCCGCTGCCCCAGGATTCCGGCACCACCGGTTTGAAACAGATGCTGGTGCGGCTCAATACCACTGCTCGTTTTATGCAGACGGTGGCCCATCCGGATGACGAAGACGGCGGCCTGCTGACGCTCGAAGCGCGCGGAAAAGGCGCGTCGGTTGTGCTGCTGACGCTGAATCGAGGCGAAGGCGGCCAGAATAAATTGGGCAGCAATCTGTTCGATGTGCTGGGTATCGTTCGTACTCTCGAGGTCACCGCTGCGGACCGCTATTACGGGATCGAAGAGCGATTCACTCGCGTCGCCGATTTTGGCTTTTCGAAGACTCCCGACGAGACTTTTCAAAAATGGCAGGGGCACGATATTCCGCTGGGCGATATGGTACGCGTGATTCGAACTTTTCGCCCGGATGTGCTGGTCGCTCGTTTCAGCGGCACCGATCGCGACGGTCATGGTCACCATCAGGCTTCGGCGATTCTCACGAAAGAAGCTTTTCGCGCTGCCGCCGATCCCAATCGTTTTCCCGAACAGATAAAAGAAGGACTCCAACCCTGGCAGCCGAAAAAACTTTACATCGGGAACGTCTGCGGATTCGGCGCGACCAGTTGCCCCGATGCCGATTACACCGTCAAAGTGAATACCGGTGGCGTCGACCCTTTACTGGGCATGTCGTACGTGCAATACGCCATGGATGGCCTTCGCCACCAGCTTTCGCAAGGCGCGGGCGCGTGGACTATCGATCCCGGGGATCGCTGGGCTTTTTACAAGCTGGTCGATTCGACCGTGCCTTCGACAACTGACAACTCCGGCCACGAGAAAAGTTTTTACGACGGTGTCGACACCAGCCTGCAAGGTCTCGCGTCGCGCCTCGGTGCGGAGCAAGGCAAAGCTCCATTTCTTGCTGCAGACCTCGCCGATCTTCAGAAAAATGTCGATGCAGCCAAAGCAACGGTAAACAGCAATCCATCCGCGGCTGCGGCGCCTCTGCTCGATGGCCTTCAAACCACGCGCAGCCTTATTGCCCAGATCGACAAATCTGATCTTTCGCCAGCAGGCAAAGCCGAATTACTGACCGAACTGCACACCAAAGAATCACAATTCGAAACCGCTGCCAATCTCGCCGCTGGAGTCGAATTGCAGGTCACAGCCGACGTTCCTGCCGGAAAAGATCCTGATCATGCGTTCATGGCTGTGCCCGGCCAGAGCTTCGACCTCACGGTGCGCTTTTCTACGAAAACGCACGTTGATCTGAAGGACGTCGCTCTTGATTTGCCCTCGGGCTGGAAAGCTGGACAAACTGGCAGGCTGGTCCATGCCGAATACTCATTGGCGAGCTTCAAAATCACCGTTCCCAAGAACGCCGCGTACACGCGGCCGTACTGGCATCGCGACAACCCTGAAAGCGACGCGCTCAACACCATTGACAATCCGCAGTACGTGACGCTTCCCTTCCCACCCCCGCCGGTGCGCGCCCATGCGGCGTACACGCTCGACGGAAAACCGGGCATGGTCAAAGCAACCGCTATGGTGCCGTTTACGAACTCCGCTGGTGAAGCAGCAGAGCGGGCTTTGGCCGTCGCGCCTGCCTATTCGGTCATGCTCGAACCCGGCGAGCAGGTCATACCGGTCTCCGGCGGCGCAGCTTCCACGGTGAAGGTCGGCGTTTACACAAATCTGCCCGGCGTGACGTCCGGCACTTTACACATCGAAGTTCCCGCCGGATGGCGCGCCGAACCCGCCAGCGTCCCAGTCGAGTTTCATTCGCAGTATGAAACCAAAGAATCCGAATTTCGTCTCATCCCCGCAAGCCTTAAAGAAGGCCGCGCCGAGGTTCGCGCTGTTTTCGACTCCGGCGGTCAGACTTATGGTGAAGGTTACAGCGTGGTCACGCGCGAAGACCTCGATACGTTTTACTACTACCAACCTTCCCTTCTGCGTGTCAGCATTGTCGACGTAAATGTTCCGAAAAACCTCAAAATCGGCTACATCATGGGTGCTGGTGACGAGATTCCAACCGTCCTCAAGCAGATCGGCGTCGATCTCACCATGATTGACGCTGAGAAACTCGCCTCAACCAATCTTGCCCCTTACGCCACCATCGTGGTCGGCATTCGCGCCTATGATACGCAAAAAGGTCTGGTGGCCAACAACCAGAAATTGCTCGACTGGGTCTCGGCCGGTGGAACTTTGATTGTGCAATACAACTCCGGGGTCGGCGACTTCAACAAAGGCAGGTTCACGCCTTATTCCGCGCAACTCAGCCGCGCGCGCGTCACCGTCGAAGATTCGCCGGTGCAGATTCTCGCCCCCGACGACAGCGTCTTTAATGTACCGAACAAAATCACCGAAAAAGACTTCGACGGATGGGTGCAGGAACGCGGATTGTATTTTATGGACCACTGGGACGACCACTTCAAGCCCCTGTTGGCTTGTAACGATCCCGGCGAAGCCCCGCAAAAAGGCGGGTTGCTTCGCGCTCAGTACGGCAAGGGCACGTACATATACACTGGCTACGCATTCTTCCGGCAGTTGCCCGCGGGAGTGCCTGGCCCCATCCGGCTGTTCGTGAATTTGCTCGATGCAGGACATTAGTGACCGCCGCCTGTTTCTCTAAAGCCACGATGCGTCCCTCAATTCCATAACGAATGACAAACGCCGACACTCCTGATTCCCAGCCGCAGCTCATCCGCGGCATCGGTGTCGGCAGCGCCACCGCGCTCAACGTCATTGAGATGATCGGCGTCGGACCGTTCATCACCTTTCCGCTCATCATCGGCGCCATGGGCGGCCCGCAGGCCATGCTGGGATTTCTGCTGGGTGCCGGTTTTGCCATCTGTGACGGCCTGGTCTGGGCCGAACTCGCAGCCGCCATCCCCGGCTCCGGCGGATCGTATCGTTACCTACGCGAAATCTACGGCCCCGACACCTGGGGACGCCTGGTTTCATTCCTCTTCATCTGGCAGCTTTCTTTCAGCGCGCCGCTATCGATCGCTTCCGGCGCCATCGGCCTCGCTACCTATGCGTCATTTTTTTGGCCGACGCTGCAGCAACAATATTCCGCCCACGCCTGGAACATTCCGTTCCCTTTGGTCGGCTCGCTCGATATTCATTGGTCTCTTTCCGCTGGCACCTTCGTCGCCGTGGGCATGGTCGTGCTTGCCGTGATTCTGCTCTATCGCAAAATTACCAGCATTACCTGGATGTCCAAGCTGCTTTTCGCCGGCGTGCTGGTGACCATGGGATCGATTTTCGTCGCCGGGCTATCGCACTTTCATGCCTCCCTCGCATTCAGTTTTCCTCCGAATGCCTTTCATCTTTCGAAGAGTTTTTTTCTCGGCCTGGGCAGCGCCATGCTGCTCGCCACCTACGATTACTGGGGATACTACAACGTCTGTTTCCTCGGCGACGAGGTCAAAGAGCCGGCCAAAACCATCCCACGCGCGCTTTTGCTATCCATTTTGATCGTCGCGAGTCTCTATCTGCTGATGAACCTCAGCATTCTCGGCGTGATTCCCTGGCAGCAGATCGTGAACTCCGCACAAGCCAACAGCGGCCTCTACATCGTTTCCACCCTGATGAGCACGGTCTACGGCGCCTGGGCCGCAAAGATCGCCACCATCCTCGTCATGTGGACCGCCTTTGCGTCTCTTTTTTCCGTCATGCTCGCCTATTCGCGCGTCCCTTACGCTGCCGCGCTTGACGGCTATTATTTTCGCGCATTCGCCCGTCTTCACCCCGAAGGTCGATTTCCCTACGTCTCGCTGCTCGCGCTCGCCGCCGTGGCCGCTGTCTTCTGTTTCCTCTCGCTCGCCGATATCATTGCCGCCCTCGTCGTAATTCGCATCACCCTTCAGTTTTTGTTGCAGGCCGTCGGCGTAATCATTCTGCGCATTCGCCGTCCCGATTTGCCGCGTCCCTTTCGCATGTGGCTTTACCCTTTGCCCGCTATCCTCGCAACCATTGGATTTATCTTCATTCTCGTTTCGCGCACCAATTCACTTGCACAGATTCGCTACGCCCTTGCCATTTTGATTAGCGGAGTCGCGCTGTACCTTATTCGTTCCTGGCGCGGCCGCCAGTGGCCATTTGCCCAATCCGCGAACCCGCACGATTTCCGAGGCAATCAATAAGTGATACGTCAACTCTCAACCGAAAAAGGAGATTCCCATGCACCGAATGAAGTGGCTGTTCCCTGTGTTGCTCGTCGTTGGTTCGGCCTTCTTACCGATTCAAGCTAAAGCCGAAGACGTCCCACCGTCGCCAAGGTTCTCGACTCCCGCGTCTCTGGCGTCGAAAGCGAATTTGTTCCCGCCGCCGAGGCCATGCCCGAGGACAAATACAGCTATGCTCCCACTAACGGTGAATTCAAGGGTGTCCGCACCTTCGCCCAGCAGGTCAAGCACGTGGCTGCGGTCAATTACATGATCGGCGCTGCCATCCTCGGCGAAAAACCCCCGCTCGAACTCGGAAGCGAAAACGGCCCCGATTCCATAAGCTCCAAGGCCGATATCGTCAAATTCATCAAAGACTCGTTCGTCTATCTGCACAAAGCCGTCGGCAGCGTCAACGAAAAGAACATGCTCGAACCAATCAAGAGCCCCTTCGGCGAAGGACAGACCACCCGGCTCGGCTTATCCAGCATGGCGGTGAGCCATTGCTTCGACCACTACGGCCAAATGGTCGAGTATCTGCGGTCGAACGGAATCGTTCCCCCAGCCAGTCGCTGAACCTCGCATCGAACTTCACACCAAACGGACCGCCCAGCCGGCGGTCCATCCTTTTCCACATTTTTTTTCGCGTAGCTCCAGCGTGCTATTTACAACTGCGCACCCGCGGAGTAATGTGAAGATCAACCCCCCGAATTGAATCGAATCCAGGTTCTGTCAATGTCCTCGCGGCGGGGTGTCGCCGGACAACGACAGTCCAGCCAAACTTAGGGGAATTTGTAATGAGAACCCAGGGCAGCAGTTCACTTCCGAAGCCGGTGCTTCGGGACGATTTAACCCAACGCGAAGTTCGAAATTTCCTCCGCGCGCTTCGCACTTATCCTGATCGATTTGCCGAGCAGCCCCAACTCAGCTTCGAGCAGCATTTGTTCGAGACCGCCGCCATCGGCATTCCAGCGGATTGCATTCCGGCAGATTCGCCGCGCGCTTTCCGCAAGGCTGCGGGCGCGGATTAAAAGCGGGGCCCGCCAACCGACCGCGCTAATTCCCCAACCGGCTGTGCCGCGCCTGCGCTCGCACTATACGGCGTCGGCGACGGACCTACCGGGCCGCCGCCTGGGCCGGTAGGCATTCCACCCGGAGTGCCATTAGGCCCCGAATCGCCCGGCGGCATATCTTCCCCCGTCGGCATGTGTCCCGGTGTCGAAGGTCCAGCCTGCGCATCCGGCGAAACTTCTCCCGGGCGCCGCAGCGACGGCGCCCCTGGTTGGCCAGTCTGCGATGCCGCCACTACCGTAGGCTTCGGCTTGGCATCGAATTCCCGGTCAACCCGCACAATCTTCGTCCCATCCACCTTCATGGTTTCGATCTGCACGACTTCATCGCCAATCAGGCGGACAAACTCCACATCTTCCGGAGGCGTGCCATAAACCCATTCCTCGTGCTCGACCTCGCCTTCTTTTTCTCTCTCCTTATGCTCCGGACGGCCCTTGGCGGCGAGCACCATTTCACGGTCCATCCCCACCAGCACCTTATGATCTTTGATTGCCTGAGCGGCCTTCGGTGGGATTGTTTCCAGATAGGCTTCCATCGCGGTCTTCGACTTGAAATCAAACACCGGCCACAGCAACTGCCTGAGCTGCTCCGGTGTCATCTCCGGCACGTAACGATCGAACACCAGATCCACGAAGGTTCCACGCGGATTCGACTGCGAATCCGACGGGGGTACTTGCGCTGTCCCACCCGCACCCGAAATCGAGATGTGGTTGTACCACTTCGCCCGCTTAATCGGCCCGCCATTGACCTCAAACCTAATAAAGTTATCCTTGAACGTCACCGTGCTGATCCGTGCCTGGTCGCCCGGTTTCACCGATGGTCCCCAGATCGCCAGATCCTGCCGCAGTTCATCCCCATTGGGCGTAGTCACGCCGTCCTTCAGCGTCAACCCACGCTTGCCCATGGGAAACGACGACCGGATATAAACCAGGTCGGCGACAAACAGCTTTTCCAAATCCATACGTGTTTGCCGGGAAATATGCGGGGCCGGAGTACTTTGCGCGGCCGGCGCGGGCGCAGTCGGTTTCGCGGGTACCGCCGATACCTGGGCCCACACCCCGGACGAACCGGCACACGTGGCGATCGCAGCAACAACAACGAAGAGCGGGAAACGTGGCTTCATGACATCCCCCAAAGCCAGCCTTTCGGCTGATTATACCGCGCTGGCGCAAGCCCGCCATACCAACTTTGATGCAAGGAACGTCCCAACCACAGCCATCTCTATGCGGCCTCGGCGTCGAAGCTTTTGACTTTCCAGACGGCTGATCCCTGACCGCTGTTTTCTCTGTGTCCTCTGTGGTTAACGCTTTTCCGACCACCCCCAAAGCCCCAGACGCCCCAATTTTGGTAAAATAGGGATTCCCAATGGCCAACATCCATCGCAGAAAGTCTGTCACCTCGATCGTCGGCAAGGTCCGCGTCGGTTCGGCTGCACCAATTGTGGTGCAATCCATGACCAATACCGATACCGCCGACATCCCCTCCACCGTGCAGCAGGTCGTCGCCCTCGCTCGCGCTGGCTCCGAACTGGTCCGCGTCACCGTCAACACCGAAGAAGCCGCCGCCGCCGTCGCCCCCATCGTCGACCAGCTCGACGCCCAGGGCATCAACGTCCCCATCATCGGCGACTTCCACTACAACGGACACATCCTGCTCACCAAATTCCCCGACTGCGCCCGCGCCCTCGCCAAGTACCGCATCAATCCCGGCAACGTCGGCATCGGTCGCAAAGATGACACCAACTTCCGCACCATGATCGAAGTCGCCGTCCAGAATCAGAAGCCCGTCCGCATCGGGGTGAACTGGGGCTCGCTCGACTCTGCGCTTCTCACCAAAATGATGGACGAAAACTCCCGCCTCGCCGAGCCCAAGGACGCGCGCGAAGTCACCATGGAAGCCATGGTCGTCAGCGCGCTCAACTCCTCCGCGCTCGCCGAAAAATACGGCCTCCGTCCCGATCAGATCATCCTCAGCGCCAAAGTCAGCGGCGTTCAGGATCTCATCGACGTCTACCGCTCCCTTGCCGCCCGCTGCAATTACCCGCTGCATCTCGGACTCACCGAAGCCGGCATGGGCGCCAAAGGCATCGTCGCTTCATCTGCCGCCCTGGGCGTGCTTTTACAGGAAGGCATCGGCGACACCATTCGCGTCTCGCTCACCCCCGCGCCCGGCGGAGATCGCACCGAAGAAGTCCGCGTCGCCCAGCAGATTCTTCAGTCGATCGGCATCCGCAGCTTCACCCCGCAAGTCACCGCTTGCCCCGGATGCGGCCGCACCACCAGCACTTTTTTCCAGGAAATGGCCGAGCAGATTCAGACCTACCTGCGCGAGTCAATGCCCTCGTGGAAAGATCGCTACAGCGGCGTCGAAGAAATGAAAGTTGCCGTCATGGGATGCGTGGTCAACGGCCCCGGCGAATCCAAGCACGCCAATCTCGGCATTTCCCTGCCCGGAACTTTCGAAGAACCCAAAGCTCCCGTCTACGTCGATGGACGCTTGTTCACCACGCTCAAAGGCGACCACATCGTCGCCGAATTCCGCAAAATTCTGGACGACTACGTCGAGAGCCACTACGCGGCGAAAGACGCGACCGTCCTCGCTCACTGAAAGACTCGCGTTTTAGAGAGCGACGTCAGCCCCACAGGCGGCGTTCTTCAGCCGACCGAGGATCTGGTGCGCAGTGCCTGCGGTCCGCAATTGGTAAGCGATTCAATGACCCGACGATTCAATCGCCCAATCCCCCGATCTCCCGAACCCCTCGCCACCAAAAGACGTCATCTCGAACGTCCGCGTTCTGCTCCGCGGACGGAGAGATCTGGCGCGCAGTGCGTGCGGTCTGCAATTGGTAAGCGATTCAATGACCCGATGATTCAATCGCTCAATCCCCCGATCGCTCAATCTCCCGATAAAGGTCCCATTGACATCCCCTCCGCCCGCTGATATTGTTCCGTGCCAGTGGGATAGGGGGATCCTGCCATAGCCATTTCTTTGGCTTCAGGAGGCCGTTCATGTCTACCCGTCTGTTCGCTATGAGCCCAGTAAAGCTGGGGGGGGGGGCGCATTCTGCCTGCTCGCCCTGATCGCGTTGTCTAACCTCTCCGCCGCCCAAAATTCCGGGCCGCAAACATACGGACGCTGTCCAAACGGCAACAGCGCCAGCATGAACGTCACAACTTGGCACAACGACACCAACCGTACCGGCTGGCAGTGCAACGAGCCAACGCTAACACAAGCCACCTTCAACAGCCCCTTCGGCCTCCTCAATCAGCTCGTTACGACGGGGTCCGTGTACGCCCAGCCGCTGGCCGTTCACAATGTTCAAAACGTCGCCAATTGCCCCATCCCCGCTGGGTGTGACATCCTCTACGTCGCCGACGTGCAGGACAACGTCTACGCGTTCATCGTCGGTCCCACCACCGCCGCCAACACCGAACTGTGGAAGATCGCATGGCAGACCAACCTGGCAGCGACAAACAACCTCGGCGCAGAAATCAACTGCACCCAAGGCTACGCGCCGCCGAACTTCAACCCGTGCCAGAGCCCGCTCCTGTACGACGATGGCGGTACGATTAAGAACCCCATCGGCTACGTAGGCGTGACTGGAACGCCGGTGATCGACACCAGCGTTAACCCGCCGCTAATGTATGTCGTCGGGGCCGTGAACTCCACCTTCAGCGCGAATGACGCCATTCAGCGCCAGGCGCTGCTCCAGATCACACCGGGCGGGCCCGTCTACGTTACCTTCGCAGACTACCCCGAGAACAACATGAACAACGGTTGGCTGTTCGGTTTCCAACTAAACGCTAGCGGGACTGCGTTTACCGCTCCGACCCTCGCCATCCCCTCGACCCCTGCGGGCACCGGAGGCGGCTTCTGGGGCTCAGCGCCGGGCCCGCTGCCGACGCCACCAGCGGTCCGGAGGTGGGTAGCATCTTTACCGCAACCGGCAACGGAACTTATGACGGCCCGGCCTCGCAGGGCGGTTACAACGACTTCGGCGACTCCCTTGTGCGGATCAATCCAGCCGCCACCACCCCCTGGCCGCCCGCCGACTGGTACACCCCGGGCGACGTGAGTTCCTTCGTTGGCTACACGCCGCCCCCGAACCCCGCGCTATGCTCGACCCTCTGCGGGTGCGACATGGACGTCGCTTCCGGCGGGGTCCTGGTCGTTCCTTCAGGATACAAATACACCTGCTACCCGGCGAGCGGCGCGTGCAACCAGTGCAGCGGCAGCAACGCTCAGTGCAACGTCGTTATCAATGCCGACAAGCAATCGAATATATACGTCGCTAGCCAGTCCAACCTCGGGGGACTCAGCAACGGCGGAGGGAACAACAACATCGAGGTGGTCCAAACCCCTTATCCGGCGCCGATGGACTATACGAATCCCAACGGATCGTACCAAGGCTACTGGGCGAGCCCGGCCTACTGGTACGACGGTAGCAATGACTGGGTCTTCTACTCCGCGACCGACCAGATTCCCAAGGACGCACCGTATCCAATCGGCGGCTACCAGTTGACGCTGAACAACACAAACAAAGGACAGACGAACCCCGTACCGCAGACGGCGACGGCTTCCACGGCAGTCGGATTCTGCCCAATGTCGCCGACGCCCTCGGTATCCTCCGACCTCGTCAACCCCGCCACCGGCGTCCTGTGGGCAATTGAAAACCCCGACAAGAACAGCGGGGAGGGCAACTGCAACGGGTACACCAACCAGCACGCGGTGCTGCACGCGTTCTGCGCCACCGTCTCCACGCAAACCAGCAACGTTTGCTACAGCGCCGCAAGTCCCCCTCAACTAAACCAGCTATACATCAGCACCAGCGACGTCGTCGCCACCGACATCAGCAAGCCCGTGCCGTACTCCGTTCCCACCGTGTTCAACGGCCTTGTCTTCATGGGTACCGGCGTCTACGAGAGCAACGGACAGGCCGAGGTCGATGTCTTCGGCCCGTGCAGCGTCTACGGCGGATGCATCAAGCAGCCATGAAAAGGACAACGATGAGAGAGCTTAGAATCTTGGCAATCACGACCCTCCTGTACGTCGGATGCCTTGCCCACGCGCAATCGGCGCGGACCCAGCAGCCAGTTCCCGCGCCCAAGGCTGCGCCGGCCGCGTTCCAGTGCTCCCCAGCGCCATGCACTCTGCCGCCCACTCAGGCCTCCGAGGGCGGGGCCATGGTCACGGACACGCCCGTTGCGGCCAACCCTGTGCGCTTCCAGCAACTCCTACTGGGCAGCGTGGATTTTAACTGCACCGGTGACTCAAGTGTCGGGGCGCACTCCTCCACCGACGGTGGCTCGGCGTGGTCGCTCGTCAATTGTATGCCGATCGTTCGAGCGGGCAAGCGGGGGTACATCGCAACCGACGAACCATCGGTCGGCTACGACAACAAGGGGAACGCCTACGCCTCCGGAATCTACTACGGGGGCGGAAGCTATGGACTAGTTGCGGTCCAGAGGTCAAGCAACGGCAGCGACTGGGCCAGCCCCGTCGTGGCCTTGATTCCACCGGGCGACGAGAACTTCTACCTCACCCATCTGGCGGTCGACGCCAGCCCCGGGAGCCCGCACGCGGGGGCGGTCTACGTGTCCGGCGTATACGTGTCGATGGGCGGCGCCTATAACCAGGTGTGGGTCTCGCACTCCACCGACGGTGGCTCTACGTGGACACAAGTGCCGGTCGACACCCTACAGAGATTTCCCGACGAGGATTGGTTTACCCGGCTCGCTGTCGGCAAGGACGGGACCGTTTACGCAACCTGGCAGCGTTGCGTTGCCGAGAAGGTCAGCGGCGCCTGCCCGACCGTGCGCATGCTATTTTCGAGCTCTACCGACGGTGGTGCCACCTGGTCATCGCCGGTCCGGGTGGCCGAGGTGGCCCTGGTGCCCGACGGACTCCCCAACACCGGCGAGCGCGCCTATAACTACCCATCCATCGCGGTCGACAATAGCAACCGCCCGTATTCTGGCAACCTCTACGTTGTCATGTACAACTGGACCGGAAAGTTTATGCGAGTCCTTATGACCCACTCGACAGACTGCGGCAAAACTTGGTCAGAGCCCATGCACCTCGCTCCGGAAAGCGACACGCACGATCAGTTCTTCCCAGCAATCTCCGTAAACAAAAACGGCCTGGTCGGGGTGAGCTGGCTCGATCGCCGCAACGATCCCAACGATATCGACTATCAGGCCTTCGCCGCCG
>DASVWZ010000306.1:0-2257 GCA_036392935.1 Terriglobales bacterium
GCGCGGGGCGAGCCCAGCTTGCTCCGCGCGGGACTTGCAGTCATAATGGCAGTGCGGGCCACGGCCCGTGACTAATCCCAGAACTCAGCCCCGCTCTCTCCAGTCGGCGGGGCTTTTTTCATGCCTGCTCGTGACGGGGGCTCAGCTTGCCCCGCGCCGCACTTCAGATGCAGAATGCGGCCGCGAGCCCGGCACAAAGAGGCTCGCTCTCCGTTGTTGATGTGCAAACTGCCCCCTGTCAGGCGGGGGCTTTTTCATGTCGGCGTGGCGCTATGATAAGTGCCACCCCTACGAGTTTGCGTGGCGCGCTGATTCAGATCGGCCGCCACCTCTGCCGCTCGCCGTGCCAGACTCGCCGGCGGGCTTCCCCAGACCGTGCGCCAAAGAAGCGCCGCTTTGGGCGCGGACAGGTTCCGCCCATGCGTTTCCAGCGTAGCCGCCACCCTCACCAGCGAGTCGCGCTAGCCGTTTTCGGGCTATATTCTGTGCTGGCGCCTTTCAGGGCGAAACAGCAGGCTGGGCAATGGCGACGGGCAACATTGTCAACCAGCGCAATGTAACGATTGAGTTCGAAGGCCGGACGATTTTCGGCGCTCCGTGCGGACGGCGGGCGCGCTAAGGCGGTGCAGGTGATCAACCGACGAGGCGATCGATGATGCCGACAAATCTTCCTGATCCGCAGGGGCGCAAGGAGCAGGAGAGCCGCGACAAACTTCTGAGGGTGATTCTTATTTTTGTGGGAATCGCGCTGGTCATCGGCCTCGCTATGATCGTGTGGTGACGGGCGAGATGACGGTCAATCCCGCCGCCGCTGCGCGATCAGCCCACCTCGGATCAGCGCCGGCAACCGGGTCGCATGTGCCAGGCCCCATCGGTTGATCTGACGAAGCCATAGGACGCGGCGGCCGCGGCATTGCCGAAAATCTCGGGGTGATAAACCGGATTATTAATCAGGCCATAAGTAGATTCATATTTTTATTGCCAAGAGGTTTTGGAACTGATTCTATGGCGGGATGAGACCGGATGATGCCCGAAAACTGGATCACGCGACGTTGGAAGCGATGCGCATGCGTGCTGTGCGTAGCGTCCACGCTGGCGAGAGTCCCGAGGTTGTCGCGCGATCGTTGAGGGTCAGTAGCCGCACGATGTACGGATGGCTGGCGCAGTATCGGCGTGGCGGATGGAGGGCGTTGAAGGCAAAGCCGCTTTTTGGACGACCGCCCAAACTGGATGCCCGCACCCTGCGATGGGTTTACAACGTGGTGACGCAGAAGAACCCGCTGCAACTGAAGTTTGCGTTCGCACTGTGGACGCGCGAGATGGTGGCAACGCTGATCAAATCCAGGTTTGGCGTTACGTTGAGCGCCAATTCCGTCGGGCGGCTGCTGGCGCAACTCGGCATCACCTGCCAGAAGCCTTTGCACCGCGCGCAAGAGCGCGACGAGGCTCTGGTGCAGCAATGGCTCAAGAAGGAATACCCGAAGATCAAAGCCCTCGCGCAGCGCGAAAAAGCCGAGATTTTCTTCGGTGATGCGGCTCATATGCGCTCGGATCATCACGCAGGGCGCACGTGGGGCAAGCGGGGCGAAACGCCAGTTGTCGAAACGACCGGCGCTCGCCATCGCATGAGCCTGATCTCGGCGATAACCGCACGCGGTCACATGCGGTTCATGATCAAGGAGAAAGGCGGGGTCAACGCCGAGGTATTCATCGAATTTCTGAAGCGCCTGATCACGGGCGCCAAGCGCCCGATCATTTTAATTGTTGATCGCGGCCCTGCCCACATCGCGAAGAAAACTAAGGCCTTCGTCGAAAGCCTGAATGGAAGGCTGCGGCTGTTTTACCTTCCGCCCTATTCGCCCGACCGCAACCCCGATGAGTTGGTCTGGAAACACCTTAAAGCCGACACCGTTGGGCGTATGGCGATCACTGACAAAGCCGATTTCAAAACCAAAGTCCGTTCATCCATGCGTCAGCTGCAAAGCGACCCAGAAAAAATCCGCTCCTTCTACCAAAAACCATCCCTCAAATACGCAGCTTGAACATGCACTTACTTATGGACCGATTTATAGCCGCACACCCGGCGGCTCCAGCGGCGGTCCCGGTGCTGCGATTGCGGCGAACTTCGCAATGCTCGGGACCGGTAGCGATACCGGCCAGTCAATACGGTCACCGGCGTCTGCCAATAACCTGGTGGGCATCCGTCCAACTCGCGGGCTCGTTAGCCGCTCCGGGGTCATTCCGAACAGCCTAACCC
>DASVWZ010000307.1:0-41566 GCA_036392935.1 Terriglobales bacterium
CAGCTTCAGCTGTGCCGTTAAAGGTGTCAAAAGGCGCGGCTTCAGCCGCTGAGGGAGTTTTCGTATCGGAGCACGGCTTCTTTAGCCCCGAGGAATCTGCGTTCCAGCCGGCAATAAGCGATGCCATCCACCCGCCCCCCCGTAGGGACACTCGCTGGTAGCCCGCCAGTTCATCCGCGGGTACGAAACCGAGTTACAATCCGTCTCCCGTAGGGACGCCTGGCCAAATAAAGCGGCGACTGACGGCGAGGTTCCCGATCTCGCATTGCGCGAGCCAACCTGGGATTCAATCCAGGTTAATACCTTCCGAACATTTACTGATTGATGAACATTATCGCTGGGACCGGCTAACTATATAAGTACTATGCCCTCCGATTTTTGACGCAGCTAGCCCCCCCTGTCCTCACCCTGATCAATTTTTTTTCGCCAAGCCTTCCGTTGTCCAGCGATATCGGCGTTGACCTCTAGAAGTTCATTCGCATGTTCCCATTTCGGGAAAAATGCCCGATTCCCACCCCGAAAACCCCTTGACCTCATTCCCCAAAACCGCCGAAAGTTAAAGGAAGAGTCACCTGTTCTTTGACAATCTATGAACCAATCCGAACCCTCGCCTGCGCCGGAGTGCTGATGGCTGATGGCTAAAAGCTGCTCCTAAGTTCTTTGTTTGAAATATTTTGCCTCTAACCCCTTTAAATTCATAGATCTGGCGGGAGCGCTCCCGCTAAGCCGCTGATTCTAAAAGATCAGGCAGAGAGGATGGGGGGGAGGGGTACCGAGGTTTCCGTGTGTAGGGGACGGGTATCCCTTGCAACAACTATCTCGTCCCCGCCGCCTGACCTCCCCCAAAAACCAAACCGCCGACCCTGGTTCAGGCCGGCGGCTCGTATGTGGCTGATTGATGGCCGCTTTTTTTATGTCTGAATAATCCGCGGCGTGATGAAGAAAATCAGCTCCTGGTTGCTGGTCGAAACCTGCGTATGCTTGAACAGGTTGCCGAGCCACGGAATGCTTCCCAGGAACGGAACTTGGGTTACGTTGATCGAGTTGTTGGTTTGGACCACGCCGCCGATGACGACCGTGCCGCCGTCGGTGACCAGGACTTGCGTCGTCGCCTGCTGCGTGTTCAGAGCCGGGTTGCCTTGGATCTGCTCGGAGAAGTCAGGCGTGGTATTTTCCACGTCTACGTTCAGGAAGATTGTTCCTTCCGAGGTGATCTGCGGAATCACGGTCAGCCGCAGGAACGCGTCTACGTAGGTGACCGTTGGCGGGCCGCCCAACTGGGCCTGCGTGACCACCGGCAAGCGCGTACCTTGCTTGACTACGGCTTGAATGTTGTTCTGCGTGACCACTCGCGGACGGGACAGAACTTTTACCAGGCCGCGCGACTCAGCCATGGTCAGGACCGCGTCGATACGGACGTGGGCGCTCGCCATGGTGAAGTTGATGCCGCTGGTCGGCGCCGTCGATCCCAGGTTCGAGAACAACGGAATCTGCGAGCCAGTCGTGGCTTGGGGCTGCGAAGTTCCGGAAATCGGGTAATAAGGTACGAACCCGAAGGTTGAAGTCGGGGACGGCCCTACTTGCTGGGCGCCGCCGACCGAGTAAGAGTTGTTTCCGAAGGCGAAGCCAAGCTGTGTGCCGATGTCGCGAGCAAACGTACGCGTCGCGGCAACCACTCGGGCTTCGATTTCAACTTGTTGCGTTTTGCGGTCCAACTGGGCAAGCAGCCGGTCCACATTCGGAATCACCGAAGGAACGTCGGTCACGATCACCGCGTTGGTGCGCTCGTCGGCGATCACATCGCCGCGCTGGGTGAGGAATTTCTTCACCGTGATCACCATGTCCTTGGCATGTGCATAACTCATGAATCGAGTGAAGGTAACTTTGTCGACTGCCAGCGCTTCGGCTTCGCGCTGCGCGCGGCGCGAATCCGCTTCCTTGCGCAGGGTTTCCATGGTCGCGATGCGCAGGACGTTGCCGTCCAGTTGCCTCGCTAAGCCGTTGTTCTTCAAGACCACGTCCAGCGCCTGGTCCCACGGCACGTCATCCAGAACGATCGTCAGTGTGCCCTTGACGTTGGGATCGAGCACCACATTCAGGCCGCTGATTTCATGGATGAGCCGGAAGAAGTCTTTAAGGTCGACGTCCTTCAGGTTGACCGAGATCGGCTCGCCCGTGTACTTGGGCTCGCTGGCGCTGTTGATTGTCTGAGTGGTTTTTGTACGTTGCTCAGCGGCAAGATTGACCGCCGGTTGGTAAGGTGTGGTCGCTGCTGGCGCGGAACCAGCCTGCGCGGTCATCACTGGAGTCGTCGCCGAAGGGGACGCGGTCGACGAAGTCGCACTCGACGAAGTCGACGGCGCCTGATCTTGGATCGAAGCGCTCGATGGCGGCAACGGGCTGCCTTCCGGTTTGTCCACAAAGCGGGACGCGGCTTCACTGGCGCGAGCTTCCGGCGTAACTGCAGGTACGTCGGCTGGAGCCGGCGTGCTCGGCGTGCCCGGCTCAACCATCACGAAGTTGCTGGCGGTTGTGCTTGGCGCTGCCTGAACTGTGGCCGCAGAAGTTATGGGGACAAGCGCGGGAGCGGGCTGCGCGGGAGCTTCTGCCTTGGCCACTTCGGTCGGCTGGCTCGCTGCCGGAGCCGGAGTCGTTTTCTTGGCGGAGCTTGCCGCAGTGTGCAGCTTGACCACCAGCTTGTCGCTGCCCGGAACCAACTCGTAGCTGCAGGGTTGCGCGAGATCGATCACCACGCTAGTCACGGGCGGAGTCTGGCCGTTCATGCCAATGCGCACGCCCTTGACGCCCTCGTAGCCCACATCAATGTGGTTGCGGGCGGTCGCGGCCGTGGTATTCGGCAGGCTGATCAGAAGACGCGCGGGTGAATCGAGCGCCGTCACCTGCGGAGTGACGCCTCCGTGGGCAGTCACTTCCACCAGGACGCCGTCATTCGCCCGCAGTACATCGACTTTCTGTACCACGGCGAAGCCGTCGCCCGCGTGTGCGCTCTGCAAATCACCGGCCGTCACAAGGACCGGAATCAGCAGTAGAACCATGAACCCCAGCAGTTGCTTTCGCATTTCCCTTCTCCTCACGCAATCAGAGTTGCTGATCTCGTGTCTTTTCAAATTCGTTGCCGCGCTCCGCCATCGGCGGAGTTGTTGCCCCCGCTTACACCGCGGGGTTCGAAATCTTCTTCGTAATCTCCCGCGTCAAGGGCTTTCCCAGATCATCCTGGACCGTCTCCTTGAACACGATCGAGTCGCCCGTGATCTTGACTACGTAGCCGTTGAATACCGGATCGTTTTCCCGCAGGAAATAAGCTTTGTTCAGCGCATTGACCACAATCGCGATCATCCCGCTGTCGGATTTCACAATCCCGGTGAGCGCAATCTGGTCGACGGCCAGGCAGCGCTTGCCATTGCTGCAACCGGAACCGCCGTTGATGTGGCTCACAACCGGGCTGATAAACGGATCGCGCCTGCCGATCATGCTGTAGTTTTTGGGCGCATCCTTCTTGGCCTCGTCAGTCGCATTGGCCGCAGATTCCGCGGGTTTTGCCGCTGGCGCTACTGGCTTAACAGGAACAACCTTGGCCGCCTTGCCGGTTTCTTTCGGCGTCGTCATCGGAACAATGGTTACGCCCTTGCTGTTTGAACTTTGTGTTGGACCACTGGCTGGTTTAGCCGCTGGCGTAGCAGGCTTTGCGGAAGCCGCGTTGCTCGCTTGGCCTTGCGTTGCCGCGACGGCCGCGTTTGAAGCCGCCGTTTGTTGCTGCTGCACACCAGAGAGCTTCTGCTGGACCTGTCCCACGACTGCCGGCGACTGTCCGAATGCGGTTCCCAAACTCAAGCTGGTTGCCAAAAGCGCAGTTGAGATTCTCATAATGCCCCCTTCGCTTTCGCGGTCGTGGTCGGCGGAGCAACGTCATGCGTGTAGAAAGTTGTGGCGTCGCAAACCACAACCACGCTCGCACCCGCGGCATATTGATACGTGTGCTTCGCCTTGGCCTCACCCGGCTTCTTGCTGGTCGTCATGGCAACACTGGAAATGTTGATAATCCGCTCCAGCTTGCCCACGCGATCGAAGAAGTCGAGGACGGAATAATACGACCCGTCGAGTTCCAATTCGAAGGGGACTTCCGTGTAGAAGTCCTTCGAGTTGCCCTGCTTCGACGTATAACGCCGGATTTCAACCCCTGACTTCAGCGCCTCGGCATCGAGCACCTTGATAAATTCCGGGACTTCCTTCTCATCCGGAACGATATGGGACTCGATTTCCATCTGCTGTTTCAGATTGGCCAGTTGCTGGTCCATCTCTTTCAGCTTGGGCAAGTACGACTGCAGCTCGGCGTTCTCGCGCAGTTTGCTGTCCAGCGCTTGCTGCGCCTTGTCGACCGCATCCCGCTGCGCCTTGAACACCGTAAAGAACAGTGCCACGGTCGCGAGCAGCCCCACTGCCATGACAATGCCCCACTGTTTCAGGCTCGATAATTCGCTGAAGTTCTCCATAATTCGCCCCTAGGACTTGCCTTTCTCGCAGGTCAACGTGAACTGAAACGCCTGCATTTCCTTGTACTGCTCGTCCTGATAGGTTTCCTTGATCTCGATGTTCTTGAAGTAGCCGGTCTTCTGCAGGTTGGTAATGAGCGATGCCACGGCATCGGTGCTCAGAGCCATGCCGTTGATGTCCACACTCGGCCCCGAATCCTTCACCAGGAAGAGCCAAACCGCTTCAGTGTTGTTGACTGTGTCTCCGAGTGTATCCAGCAGGTTCACCGGTCCAGCCTGGTTAACCCGCAGTTGGTCGATGACATCGACGCGGCGCTTGTAGCTCTCCGCCTGCTTCTGCCGCTCCAGGTACTTGGCTTTTACATCCGAGAGTTTGCGGTTCTGATCCTCGGCGGCCTGCGTCTTCGCGACTAGGGCCTGCTTTTGCTTATCCAGACGCATCCAGTAGGCGCCA
Organism: Terriglobales bacterium; assembly: GCA_036392935.1. Taxonomy (GTDB): domain Bacteria; phylum Acidobacteriota; class Terriglobia; order Terriglobales; family Acidobacteriaceae; genus DASVWZ01. The sequence goes on from DASVWZ010000307.1 coordinate 4,966, forward strand.
TTGGCGACGGCAACTAACACCAGCACCAGCAGAATCTTGATCTTTGGTGAACTGGGCGCCGCGACTTCCAGCGTGACCGCGGGGGCCGAGCCTCCACGTTTGCTCTTTGGTTTAGGTGCTCCCAGCAGGTTGATTCGGATCATAGCTTTTCAAAGCTCCTTAACGCCAAACCCACAGCTACCGCCAACTGCCCTGCATTCTTCTCGATCAGCTCGGCTCCAGCACCGCTCGCCGGCGGCGTGATTCTCTGAAACGGATTGAGCAAATCCACTGGCAGCGAAAATTCCTGCCGTAAAGCTTCCATCAGCCCGGGAACCATGCTGCTGCCCCCAGCCAGGTAGATCTTCTCGATGTGCTCGCCGCTGGCGCTGGCGCGGAAGAAGTCGAAGGTCTTCTGGATCTCGAGCACGATGATTTCCGTCACCTGCTGCAGAATCGGAGTCTTCGCATCTTCGCTCACGGTGCCGACTTTGTTCCCCAGCTTGAGCGATTCCGCATCGTCGAAGCTCAGGTCGAGCTCCTTTTGCAGCGAGTCGGTATACTGGTGCCCGCCTACGCTGACGTCGCGCGGGAACAACGGCGTGGTTCCCTTCACGATGTTGATGTTCATCACACTCGCGCCCAGGTTAAGCAACGCAACCACTTGCTCCGGAGCCGGCTGGTAGTTGTACTCGTAGCAGTTCTGCAGAGCCAGCGCGTCGATATCGACGATCGCCGGAGTTCTGCCCGCCATCGAAAGCACGTTCGTGTAATTGAGAATTTTGTCTTTCTTGACCGCCACCAGCAACACATCCATCTGCGGGTTGCCGGTGTCTTCGGAAAGGATTTGATAGTCCAGATTCACATCCGCCAGATCGAACGGAATGTGCTGCGCCGCTTCTTTCTGAATGGTATCGGCCAGTTCAGCGTCGCTCATCGAGGGAAGCGAAATCTTCTTCACGATGACTGAGTGTCCGCTGACGGCGGTCGCCACAGCCTTGGTTTTGATCTGGTTATCGGTAAACAGTTTGGAGATTGCGCTCGAAACCGTGCCCGAGTCGACGATCATCGAGTCCACGACGATATCCGGAGCCAGCGGTTCCAGGCCAAGGTGTGCGACTTCCAGTCCGCCGCCCCGCTTCTTCAACTCGACCGCTTTGATGCTGGAAGAACCCACATCCAGTCCAACAATCGCCTTTGATCCGAATCCAAACATGTGATCACCTTTGCAACTTGTTGTTTTCTTCTACGCTCCGGCCGCTTTTCCCGCTGCTTCCGGCTTGTCGCGGTCCTGTTCGCGCTGGTTTGACTTTTCTTCCATCCACTGGTCTAGCTTCGATTTCTTGAAGCGCCAGAGATTTCCCAGCTTGAAAGCAGGAATCTTCTGTTCGCCGACGTATTTGTAAAGCGTGTCCGGGCTCACTCCCAGATATTGCGAAGCCTGCCGGATATTCATCACTTCTCGCGAGTCGGCCATGGTTCCTTTCCTTTCCACAGAACCAAGTCCCCAGATTCGGGACTTCTTTCGGCCACAGAACGTTTGGGAGGGAAACCACTCAGCAGCCTGCACTGAGCGTTTTCAATTACTCCGAGCATATCTCAACCGGAAAAAACACGAGGCAGAAGTCTATTTGCGGTTTTTGCTGGGTTTTATGTACTTTTCTTAGGAGGTAACCAAATGGCAGTTGCGATGGTCGCCTATTAGTTGTGGTGCGATTCCAGATAAACGCATTTGGTGGTATCCACGCACTGTCAAATCGCCGCGCAAGGTGCGTTTCGTAACCAAGGTACTATGAACGGTACGAAGGTCGCAGACCCGGCGGGACGAGTCGTGCGGCTAGCCTTTGGGCTCGAGCGCGTCCCCCAACCGATTGCCGGAATGGAACCCAAAACAGGTTGCCCGTTAAGCTTTCCCTGCCGTCCACAGGCCGCTTCGCCTGTATAATCTCGCTAGTTTCCTACTAGTGAGCCTGAGGTTTCTGCCATGAAAGTCTCCCGCACGGCCAGCCTGCGCGCGTCCCTAGCCGTATTCGCTCTCATCGCCCTGTTCGCATTTGTGCCAAGAGCCAGCGGTCAGGAACAGGTTATTCATAGCTTTCTAAATAACGATCAGGACGGCCGAGGCCCATGGTCGAATCTGGTTTTCGACGCGTCAGGAAACTTATATGGCACAACATCTCTGGGTGGACGCTCTGGCACTAAGTGCGGCGGCCAAGGCTGCGGAACGGTGTTTGAGTTGATCGCCCGCCAGGGCCGATGGGGACGTCATATCCTGTATAACTTCCGGCAAAGTACGGGAAGCGGTGCGACTCCTTTATCCGGCGTAATCCTCGACAGTTCCGGAAACATTTACGGGACAACCCAGGCAGGCGGCTCCAAACAGGTGGGAACAGTTTTTGAACTGACGCTTGGAACGACTGGGACCTGGACGCAAACCATACTGCACAGTTTTTCGACCAAGAATGACGGGCGCTACCCCCTCGGCAGTCTTGTTTTCGACAGCGCGGGCAATCTCTATGGGACCACTTCGGGGGGCGGGAAATATCAAGGCGGGACGGTTTTTGAACTTTCGCCCGGCACGGGCGGGCAATGGACCGAAACGCCGCTTTACAGCTTCTGCCCCGTAGCCGGATGCCCGGACGGAGCCAACCCCGCGTCCAACCTGATTTTTGATTCGTCGGGAAACCTCTATGGCACAACCACAGCCGGCGGCGCGCAACAATCCGGCGCAGTGTTCCAATTGACGCCCAGCTCCACTGGTAAGTGGACCGAGACAACGTTGTATAGCTTCCAAAACAACAACCTCGACGGAGTCAACCCCGACGCCGGCGTGCTACTGGATTTGGCCGGAAACCTTTATGGAACAACCTATTGGGGTGGAATCTACGGCGCCGGTACGGTATTTGAGTTGAGTCCCAACGGGCAAGGGCAGTGGGCGGAAACTGTCCTGTATAGCTTTAACAGCAGCGGGCAGGACGCTCAAGATCCCTATGCGGGAGTGATTGCTGACGCTTCCGGAAATCTCTACGGTACCGCTCAATACGGCGGCAGTGGCACGGGATGTGATGGCGGCTGCGGGGCAATTTTCGAATTAAGCCAGAGCAGCGGCCAATGGACGGAAAGCATCCTCTACAGCTTCAATGACAATGGCACCGACGGATTTGATCCAGCCGGAGGGCTGGTATTTGACGCGTCTGGCAACCTGTACACCACCACCATTGAGGGCGGTACCGACGGCTTCGGAACCGTCGTAGATCTCAGGCCTTAGTCCGGCTCACGCCTTCGGCTACGGCACAAATTTAAAGAGAGCGCCTTGATTCTGCGTGCCACCGGCGGCAGTTAGGCCATACAAAGCGCCCGAGCTATCCTGTGCCAAACCGTAGTACGGATAGGCTCCGTCTGGATCTCCCTTGAACAGATAAATCGCTTTTTCCGTCCACAAACCTCCGCGTAAACTCATCTCGAAAATGGCGCCGCACTGACATTTTGTGTCCCCGCCGGATGAAGCTGTTCCCCAAAGATTACCGCTGGAGTCTAATAACAATGTGCTGGTGGGCGAGTTGTCGTAGGCAGCCTTAAAGCTATAAAGAAAGCTCTCGTGGTATCCGTTGATGGGCGAGAACTGAAACACCGAACCAACCCCGTACTTGCCACCATAATAGGTAGTCCCGTACAGGTTCTTGAATTTGTCAAAAACCAAGCCCCCGTAGGGGAATCCAGAGCCAGGCTCTCCTCGGAACGCATGCAGGATATTGAAATGCCACTTTCCGCTCTCAAGAGGCGAAATCTCAAAGAGTGTGCCGGCACCGTGAGCGCCGCCCAATTCGGCGACTCCGAAGAGATTGCCGGATCCATCGAGAAGCAATGAGCCCAGCGATCCCACCGCGCCGTCCTTTCCGCCGGTGAATGTGTGGATGGTCTTCTGTACCCACCTGCCGCCACCGGCAGGCTTTAACTCGTAGACCACGCCCTCAGAATCCTTACCGCCATCGGGAGTCGTTCCATAGAGGTTACCGCTCTTGTCGAATACCACCCCTCCGCCCGGGCCGAAGCCGTCATTCCCTCCGGTGAAGTTATAAAGGACCTTCTCGGTATATTGCGATCCCGACTTGCTGAGCTTATAGACGGTCCCACAGCCGTCACCTGAACAGGCTCCTCCGTTTCCACCCGCTACGGTAGTGCCGTAGAGATTTCCGGATTTGTCGAGAACCACGCCGCCATATGGGTTCTTCCCATCGGGGCTGCCCGCAAAGCTATAAAGAATGCTTTCCACCCACTCGCCATTCGAGAACCTCAGTTGAAACACCGTCCCGTAACCATACATTCCTCCGGTGACCGTTGTCCCATAAGCGGCGCCATCCGACGCGAAAACCAACGTGGCCGCTGGATCTGGCCCGTCTGTCGAGCTCCCAAAACTATGTATAACGCTTTCTTGGCCTTGAGCTAACGCGGCCACGCCTAAACAAAGCATCAGGACAGTCATCGTGGGGAAATTCTGCAAACGCATTTTCACGGAATTACTCCTCGGGTAAGGATTCGTTCAGCAGGTCAGGAGCGCTCCGGCACTGAGTTTAGCGCAGCAGTCAGATTCACCGAGCAAGAAAATAACGCACCCGGCAGAAAGATGCAATGATTTGCATAAGTACTGAAATAGGGGGCCTCTTGCGTCCGACTCAGCCCGCCACTCTAGTACTCCGCAAGTTCCTTCATCGCTCGATAGAAATCCTCGGCTTGCGGAAGAATGACGTCTTCCAATGCCGGCTGGTAAGCCACGAATGTGTCTTTCGCCGCGACCCGCCGAACCGGGGCGTCCAGTTGATCGAACAACTGGTCGGCGATACGCGCGACAATCTCCGCGCCATATCCCCAACTCAACATGTCCTCGTGGGCAACGATCACGCGGTTGGTTTTGCCGACTGATGCCGCGATCGTCTCCCAATCGAATGGATTCAAAGACCGAAGGTCGATTAACTCCACGCTGACATGTTCCTCTCGTTGCAATCGTTGTGCTGCCTGCAGTGCGCGCGGAACGGTCGCGCCATAGGTGATAACGGTCAAATCGTCACCGGGCTGAACAATCTTGGCTTTACCGAACGGAATCATATAGTCCGGACCCGGATATGGCGCGCGGCCGAAGGTCTCGCGATAAAGACGTTTGTGTTCGAGAAACAAGACAGGATCATCGCAGCGCAGCGCAGTGCGCAGCAGGCCTGCTGCATCAAGCGCATTCGACGGGAACACAACATGCATGCCGGGTGTGTGCGTAAAAATGCTTTCGCCGCACTGGGAGTGATAGATGGCTCCGCCGGTAAGATAGCCGCCGATGGCCACGCGCACCACCACCGGCGAAGTGAATCCATTGTTGGAACGCCAACGCATGAGTGGCAGTTCGTCACGCAGTTGCATCATCGCCGGCCAGATATAGTCGAAGAACTGAATCTCGGCCACCGGCTTCACTCCACGCGTCGCCATGCCCGTGGCGCGGCCCACGATGTTGGCTTCCGCGAGCGGCGAATTGAATACCCGATCGGAACCATATTTGGCCTGCAACCCGGCGGTGAGCTTGAAAACTCCCCCCTTGCCTTTGATGGATGGATCGGATAGATGGTATTCCCGGCTGCAATCGGCCACATCTTCACCAAAGACGACGATCCGCTCGTCGCGAGCCATTTCATCTTTCAACACTGAGTTGATCAGATCAGCCATGGTCTTGGGAGCAGGCGGCTTGCCATCCGCGCCCGGCTCAGAGACCGGTTGCGTATCGAAAACCTCAGACCTAACGTCGAGACTCGGCGAGTAGACAAATGCCGAGTAGCTGTCGAGCGCGGGCAGAGGCGCCTCCAGAGCGCGATCAACCGCGTTCTGCAACTCGTCTTCAACTTCCTGTTCCACGCGATTGATACCAGCTTCGTCCAGAATGCCTTCGCGGATCAGAAACATCTGCAGCTTGGTCAGCGGATCGCGGGCGGTTTCCTCGCGGCGCTCTGACTCCGGACGATAAAGTTTCTCGTCGTCAGAAAGCGAATGCGAATACGGACGAATAACATGGGCATGAACAAAAGCCGGGCCACTACCGGACCGGCAATGCGCCACCGCGCGGCTGAATGCCGCGTAACTCGCGATCAGGTCAGTGCCCTCGACCTCTTCGAAATGAAAATTTGGAAAACCGGCTACCAGCCGCGAAATATTTCCGCCGGCAGTCTGTACCTCAACCGGAACCGAGATGGCGTACTCATTGTCCTGCACTACAAACAGCACCGGTAGCTTGCGATTCGCGGCGCTGTTCAGTCCCTCCCAAAACTCGCCTTCGCTGGTGGTTCCATCGCCCAGTGAAACGTACGTCACTTCATCGCCGTGGAACATCACATCCTTGAATTGCCGATAGTCGCCATCAACCTTCTTCGCTGCGCCCGGACGATCATGAAAGTATCTGCCCGCCTCCGCACAGCCCACTGCCTGCAAAACCTGCGATCCTGTTGGAGAACTCTGCGTAACCACATTCAGCTTGGGAAATCCCCAGTGCGAGGGCATTTGCCGCCCGCCGGAATTGGGATCATCCGCCGCGCCAACCCCCTCAAGCAACATCTCGTACGGGGTCGCACCCAAAGTCAGGCACAGCGCCCGATCACGATAGTAAGGATAGAACCAGTCATACGCCGGCTTGAGCACGAATCCCGCCGCTACCCCGACGGCTTCATGGCCTGCGCCGGAAATTTGAAAGAAGATTTTCTGTTGGCGTTTGAGCAAAATCTCGCGGTCGTCCAGACGCCGCGAAGTGTGCATTATGCGATACGCGGCAATCAGCTGATCGCCTGTCAGGCCATCGTATTTCCCAGCCGCTGGTGCGGGCTTCACATCTGTCTTGGTTGCCATCCTGCTCCTTATTTTAAGGCCAAACCCTGCTTTTTCACTCGCCAAAGCACCGAAAAAAACGGCCTGCTCTTCGAATCATTTATTCTGAAAGAGCGCATGATTCGATTTCACCGCCGGTTCGATCCCCGGACCATACAACTCCTTATTTTTGATCTGGATGGAACCCTCATCGACTCGCGGCTGGATCTCATCCACTCCGTCAACGCGACCCTTCGGCATTTCAAACGCTCTGAGTTGCCCGGCGGCGTCATTGCTTCCTACGTCGGCGATGGCGCTCCCATGCTGGTTCGGCGCGCTCTCGGTGACCCTCGGGACGAGGCCTTCGTCAAAGAAGCCTTGGAATTTTTTCTTGGCTACTACCGTGAGCACAAACTCGACCATACGCATGTCTACACCGGCGTAAAAGAAATGCTGGCCGCCGTGGCTCAGACGAATGGCCGGGCGCGGAAGATGGCCGTGCTTTCCAACAAACCCGTGAATCCTTCGCGAGCAATCGTTGAAGCCCTTGGCCTGTCGAAGTTTTTCGTCAGCGTGTACGGCGGAAACAGCTTCGCCACAAAGAAACCTGATCCCGAAGGCGCCTGCGCGATCTTGCGCGAAACCGGATCCGCGCCCGAACAAGCTCTCATGATTGGGGATTCCGATATCGACGTCGTCACCGGCCGCAATGCTGGGCTGTGGGCTTGCGGCGTAACCTATGGCTTCGTTCCCCACAGTCTGAATCTGGCGGTCCCCGATGTGACAGCAGATTCCCCCGTCGACCTGGCTGAGCTTCTCGGGTGACGGCCGAGCCAGCCTGATCTAAACTTTCACCAACGATGACCACCCCGATCGCACGCTTCAGTCCATCGGAACTGCGCACGCTTCGCAGTTTGAAAAATCCCTACGGCATTCAGCGCATGCTCGACGACATGCCCTACCATCTCCAGGACACGGCATGGTCACCGCGCCGGGTGTTGCGTGAAAATACCGCGCATTGCCTCGAAGGCGCGATTTTCGCGGCAGCTGCTCTGCGCGTAAACGGTTTTCCGCCCTTGCTGTGGGACCTCGAAGCCGACCAAGACACCGATCACGTCCTGGCGGTGTTTCGTGTGAACGGATTCTGGGGTGCGGTTGCGAAATCAAACTTCGCCGGATGCCGCTACCGCGAGCCGATTCATCGCTCGCTGCGAGAACTGGCGATCAGTTATTTCAATCTTTATTGCAATTTGCGCAAAGAACGAACCCTCCGCAGATTCTCCCGCCCGGTGAACCTGTCGCGCTTCGATTCCCAACACTGGATGACGACCTCAGACGAGGTCTGGTTTATCCCCAACTATCTCTGCGAAATCCCGCACTACAAGTTGATTACTCCTTCCATGGCCAAGCGCCTGACCCGCGTGGACGACCGTTTGTTTGGCGCTGAGTGCTTCGGACGTTTGGTAAAGACTGCCCATTAACCTCAGGCAGGCTTACGCTTCGGTAACTTGAAGTCTGTATCGCTCCCAATAAAATTTAGGCATGAAGATCGTGCGTCTTGGTTTACTGCTCATCTGCCTCGCCGCAGGCCCCCTCGCCTGCGCGCAAGCGGCCATCGATATGAATGCCGATTCCTCCCACTACTCTCTCCAACTGGCCAACGATCAGGTGCGCGTGTATCTGGTGACGCTGAAACCCGGCGAGCGGACCATGGTCCGCCACGATCACAATTTTCTGATGGTCACGCTCCAGGATTGCTCCATCTTCATGTGGCCGGAAGGATCGTCCGACATCATGGAGAGCCGTTTCAGCCGGGGAAGCATCGGGTATTACTATGCCGGTCGCGCGGTCGGCATTCGTAATGGTGGAAACGCAATCTACCGCAACATCACCATCGAGTTTCTCGATCCAAAAGTGAGAAATTACGGCTACCAGTGGACTACTAGCGGTTGGGATTACGGTCCGACTGGTACAAACCTGCCGGTTGATCCGCAGGCGACTTTCGTGAATCGGCTGCCACTCGGCGCGGCGACAGCCATCGACGTTCAGTTGTTGCCCAATGGGTCATTGCCGGGCCAGGGCGAAAACAATGCGCAACTGATAGTCGCGGTCACGGACATCGATCTGAAGTCGGGCCAAGGTGAAATACAGAAATCTTCGGGTGATGCCGTTTGGGTTGACGGCCTGAACAAAAAACTGACCAACGTTGGCTCGACCACCGCCCGCTTTGCGGTTATTGTGTTCTCACCACCCGCCGCCAACTGAGCCCGTTGAGCGGCACAACTCCCTGGAACCTTTTGGGTTCGAGCGTCGTAGGATAGGAATATGCGCCTCGCGTACGCCCTCTGCCTCGCTTTTCTCGCCTCTTTCGCCTGCGCACAAGCCGCCTCGCCTGCCAAGGCATCGGAACCCACGGTCGCGAATAGTCAGTCAACTCTCACCGAAGACCAGATTCGCGATCTGATTCGCAAGGCCGCTGACAACGACATGGCGAACGACAAAAAGCAGCGCGACTACCTCTACACCGAGCGCGATGAGCAACACAACCTGGACGGCAAAGGGCAAGTGAAATCGACTGAGACGAAGACCTACGAAATCATGGAAATCTACGGCGAGCAGACGCAAAAGCTGATCGCCAAAGACGACAAGCCACTTTCCGAAAAAGACGCTCAAAAGGAAGATGAGAAGATCCAAAAGCTGATCGACAAGCGCAAGAACGAGTCTCCCGAGGACCGTGAGAAGCGTCTGGCCAAAGAAGCAAAGGAACAGGAAGAAGACCGAAAATTCGTCACCGAAGCCGCCGATGCCTATGACTTCAAGTTCATCGGGCACGAAACCATCGAAGACCGCGACAACTATGTGATCGACGCGACGCCCAAGCCGGGATATGAACCGAAAATGAAAGAAGCCAAGATCCTCACGAAATTTCGCGGCAGATTATGGATCGACAGTGAGAGTGAGCAGATGAAAAAGGTCGACGCCGAGTGCATCGATACCGTCTCCTGGGGATTATTCATTGCCTGCATCCACAAAGGCTCGCGGGTCGTAATTGTACAGACGCGAGTGAATGACGAAGTGTGGCTGCCGCAGCATATCAGCGTAAAACTCGACGCCAGAGTCGCCCTCATGAAGGAATACAACATCGACTTCGATGTTGCCTACCGCGACTACAAAAAATTCCGCACCGAGACCAAAATCCTTCCGGGCGCCGAAGTTGTCGAACAGCAGTGACATCGCTGGGATCAGCCGGCGACCGGTTCGGCAGGCGCCGTCGCAGCTTCCGCTGAAACTCCTCCGCCTTCTTCTTTGCTGTCCCATTTCAACCACTTCAAATCGAGGACGAAGATCGCGTACATGACCGGGATCTGCAATTTAGTCACCACGGTTGCGATCAACAAGCCGCCGATCTGCGCATAACACAACGGCTGCCACAGCGGCCCCCCGTGCATGGCGAGCGGAAACAATGCGAGTATCGTTGCGAAAACCGTAATCATGACCGGACGCAACCGAATGATACCCGCGTCAATCACTGCGTTTTCAAAATCATCACCGGCGATGTGCCGCTCTTCTATGAAGTCGAACATCACAATCGAATGGCTGACAATCACGCCGACCAGGCTGGCGATGCCAAGAAACGCCATGAAACCGAATGGCTCTCGCATGACCCACAGCGCAGCGAACGCGCCGACCATGCCGTAGGGAGCCGCGGCCAGCACCAGAAGCGGCTTGATGCCGTTGTTAAATTGAAAAACCAATGCCAGATAAATCATGGCGATCGATATGGCCATCACCTGTCCGAGATTGATAAACCCGGTCTTGCTCTTGTCGTATTCGCCGCCGATTTGCATCTTGTATCCCGGCGGCAGCGATTTCTCCAATTCGCGAAGCTGCGGCATCGCCGCGTTGACGACCTCGGAACTCAGATGCCCTGCGCTCGGGAAGCAACGCACGTTGATGGTGCGAAATTGTTCCATACGAATAATGCGCCCGGTGATCAAATCGTTCTCGATATCGGAAATCTGCACCAGTGGAATTTTGGTATTCGCCTCCGACGAGTAGACATAAAGGTTCTCAACATCCGAGAGTTGCGAGCGTTCGTTCGCTCGCAATCGGGCGACGATCGGAATCTGCTTCTGTCCTTCCTGCAATACCGAAACCGTCTGTCCACTAATCCCTGACGTCGATGAGTTGGCGACATCCATATTGGTAATTCCCGCCAGGTTGGCGCGGTCTGGGTCGATCGACAACCGGACCTGGACGTTCTGATCTCCCCATTCGTTGTGAACTCGCTCCGCAAAGGGAATCGACCGGAAGATGTTTTCCACCCTGCTCGCCATTTGCCGCAGCATGTGGTTGTCCTGTCCCTCTTGCGAAGCATTCACATCTGCCGTGCTGGAGAGCCGGATCTCGATCGGATAATCGAGCGGGTTGGTGAGCAGTTGTCGCGCGTCCATGCGGGCGCCAGGCACGGAAGCAGTCAAAATCGGCTGCAATTTCCTGATGAAGTCCGGCGTAATTTCTTTTTCTGTGACCTCGATCAACACTTGTGCGTAATTCAATTGCTGCAATTGCGGAGACGCCGAGAACCAGAAACGTGGCCCGCCTCCACCCACAAATGTTGTGATGTACCGAAGCACCTGTTCCGGTTTGCCGTCTTTGCCGGGATGTTCTTCCCCATATTTAGCCGCTTGCTGCCGGACGATCTGCTCCACTTGCTGCGCCGTCTGGTTCGTCGCCGTCAGATTCGCGTCGTTCGGCAACCACACGTCGATGTACGACCAGTACTGAACATCCTCCGGAAAAAACGTCGTCTTCAGATGAGCGAAAATAAAGATACCGGCCGCCAGAAATGCCAGCGATCCGGCGAAAAACTTCCATCGATGCTCAATCGAGAATCTGGCCAGGCGCGCGTATTGGCCCATAAAGCCGGAAGTGCGCCGTTCCTCCACCGATTTTTCCGGCACCGGCCGCAGCAGGTAATAACCGAGATACGGGATGAAAGACATCGAAATCAGCCGCGATGCAACCAGCGAACAGGTCATCACGATCGGCAGGCTAAATAAGAATTCTCCCGTGCTTCCGGTCACCAAAAGAAACGGCAGATACGCCACAATATTCGTCACCGTGGCATACATGATCGCCGTCGCAAGCTTCGTCGGCCCCAGCCACGCCGCAATAATATTCGGATGCCCCTCCGCCAGCATGCGCTTGATCGAGTCGCCCGCCACCACCGGATCATCGACTAGCAACCCCAGCGCAATGATCAGGGTCGCCACTGATACCTGCTGTATATCGATGCCGAGCAGGTACATCATTCCAAACGTCATGGCTAAAGTAATCGGGATCGAGATGGCCATGAGAACCGCCGAACGCCACTCCCAAAAGCCGATCAGCGAAACCAGCACCACCAGCGCAATCGCCTCGTAGAGCGCGTCCATGAACAGCGCGATGTTCTCGTCCACCTGCAAAGGCTGGTCCGAAGTCCGAACAACAACCAAATCATCGGGCAGGTAGCGCCTGACCGCGGCAAGTTTGTCTTCGACGCTCTGCCCAAAAAGATGGATCTGCTCGCCGTCCTTCATCATGACCGCGACGGTTACGGCACGGCTGCGGTGCCAGTGGCCATCCTTGTCCGCCCAGGTCAGATAATTCAGATACTGTGCGGGGCTCTGGTACCCGCGCGAAATATCAACCAGATCGCGCAGGTAGACAGGCGCCGGCTGGGTCGATGAACTTGTCCCGATGATCACATCGCCAATCTGTTGCGCATTTTCGAACTTTCCCGAGGGATCAATCTGGATGCTCTTGGGCCCCACCTCAAGAATCCCCGCCGGCAATGTGCTGTTGCGCGCTCCCAGAATGTCTTTGAGATTTGTAGGATTCACGCCGTATTGCGACAGCCGTTCCTGCGAATAATCCAGATAAATCTGCTCCGGCAAAACGCCCTTGCGCTGGATCTTCGATACCTGCGGCGCGCCCTGCACCGTCCTGCCGATCAAGTCAGTGTAATCATCAAGGTCGCGATAAGAATATTTGTCGCCAGCAACCGCCGAAAGTCGTGCCTGCGTTTCTTGTGGATCTTGTATGAACGCGGGCTGCCACGCATCGGGGTGCAAGTCGGAGCGATGGAACTTCTGCAGCACGAGCTGCTCACCCAGCGATCGCAGCGCAGCCTCTGTCAATTGCGTGCTTACATCGGCCGCAACAAAGCCGCTGCCTTCAAAAAACTTGGGATCTGACAAACCTTTGTTCTGCTCCGCAAGCCCAATAACCAGTTCGAAGCTTTGCCGCACCAACCCTGGAGAAACCGACTGCGGAAACGCGTAAACGATGCTCATGCGCGGCTGCGGAGCATTCTTCGGCTCAGCCGCCCGGACTTTCTCAATGGCCTCTCGGATCGTCCTTGCGCGTATCGCAATCTCCACATCGCTTACCGGCGGACTGGCCACCGTCAGCATCAAAGCGGCCGTGTCGCCGAAATCGCTGTTGAATTGAATTGGCCCGGCGCCCTGTGGCAACTTGGGATTCAGCGCATTCAGCTTGAGATTGATGTCGCTGAACTGCCTTTTCGTATCTGTAACGTTGTCGTCGAGCTGAATGTAGACCAGCGAAAGCCCGGGAAAACTGATCGAGCGAATGCCAAAATCGGACGGTACCGGTGGCCGAATGAACGCGTTTTGCGCCATCGTCTGCTCAATCGGCCGAGTAACCAACTGCTCGACTTCCTGTGCGGTCGCCCCCGGCCAATTCGTCGACGCCACGGCTACCCGCACCGGGATGTTCGGATCCTTCCGCTTTGCCATGTGGTGGTAGCCGTACCATCCCCACATGAACACGCCGATCAGCAGGATCAGCGAGACTTGCCGATGCTCGGTAAAAAATCGCGCCGTATTATGTGAGTGCGCAATTAAATCGGCTTCAGATCTGTGCGTCATGAGGTTCGCTGAACCATTGCTCCAAGATCAATAAACTACTCGGGCTTGATCGCCGTTTTTCACCTGAGACGCGCCCGTAGTCACAACTTTTTCGCCAACACTGAGCCCGCTCGGAATCTCGATCATATTTCCGTACGCGCTTCCAACAGTTACAGGGCGCAAATTGGCGGTAACGGTATCGCCAGCGCCATCCGCAACCAGGACCGCGAACGTGTCATGTCCGCTGGGATCGCGTATCACCGCTTCCAGCGGCACAGCAATAATTGGATGCGCAAGCTCTTGACCGCCCAACATCAGCGACGCAATCATCCCCGACTTCAGCCGGTCGCCCGGGTTCTGGATCATGATCAACACCGAATACACGCGGCTCTTCGGATCCGCCGACGCCGAAATGTTCGTGACCCGTCCATTGAAATTTCCGGGCAAGGCATCGGTCGTGATGCTTAATTGTTGCCCCACCTTCACTCGATTGATCGATGTGTCCGGCACCCCAAACACTGCCTTCACCATGCGGGTGTCCGCAATCGTAAAACCATTGGTTGCCGGCCCAACCAGCGTTCCCACATCCACATTGCGCTTCAATACCCAGCCATCGAACGGCGCGCGCAATGAGCAATAACCCAAAGCGACCTGCGCTTCGCTGATCTGCGCCTTCGCCGAATCCACCGCCGCTGTCGTACTGGCGAGCTGCGCGGTTGCATTGTCGAGATCGGGCTTGGTCGCGCTTTGGGTCGAGTACAGCGCCGAAGTTCGGTCAAAGCTGAGCTTGGCTTTCTCATATTCCGCCTGCGCCCGGTCGAGCTGCGCCTTCGCCTGGTCGAGTTTGTCGGTGTAATCCTGCTGATGCACCAGCGCCAGCACAGTGTTTTTGTTGACCCAATCCCCCTGATCCACATTGCGCATGCCGCCCTCTGCGCTGCGCACCTGGTAAATCGAATCGATGTAACCGTTCGACTTGAACGATAGGTCGACCTGTGTGTACGGAACGATGTCCGCCGAATAGCGCGCGCTGTTGCCCACCGTGATATTCTGCGCCGTGGCCAATCTCACCGGCAGAAGCGTTTTTGACGCCGAGGTCGTTTCGTTACAGCCTGCCAGCGACAGGAGCAGAAGCGCAACCATCACCGCCATGGGAACATTTTGTCTTAATCGGATGCGATTCATACGCATTCACTCTTCACCCAGTGCTTTTTCGAACTCCGCCTTTGCTGACCAGAACGAAAGCAACGCCTGCTCGTAATCGTGCTCCGAGTTCGCCACAGATGTTTGCTGCTGCAACACGTCTCGCAATAAAACCGTCTGTTGCTTAAACTTGTCATTCACTTCACGCAGCTTTTCATTGCTGGCATCGCGTGCTGCCTGCGCGACGCCAAGCAACTGCCGGCTTTCCTGCAGTTTTCTGAAGTGGTTGTTCACATCAAGCAGGATCTTCGATTGCGTCTGCTTGAGCTGAATCTGCGATTGCTCCACAGTTATGCTCTTCTGCTTGACCTCGTCTCTGCGTTGTCCCCAGTCGAATGGGTCCCAGCTGAACTCCATACCGGCCGCCACAATGTTCTGGGGGAGAATCGAAGTATTGATCGGCGTCAAATAATGAAACGCAGCGCTCACGTCGGGAATGTATTGCGCCTTGGCGAGCCTGCGATCGTAGTCCGCCTTTTGAACGTTGATTTCCGCCTCTTTTAACTCCGGACGCTGACTCAGAGCCGCCTGTTGTGCAACCTTAAGATCGATCTCTTCGACTGTCTCCGTCGGCACCTGCTCGGTACGAAACGGAGTCTCGATATCGCGCCCCATCAGGTCATTCAGGTGCTCTTTCTGCGTCTGCAGATTGTTGTTCAACTGCACCACCTCGTACTGTGACTGCGCCAACTTCGCCTTCACTTCCAGGCTCTCGGATTTCAGCACCACTTCCTGCGAAACATACTGCAGTGAGATCCGGTCGGTTTCTTCATACTGCTTCACCGTCACCTGCGCCGCATCCAGCGCGCTCTCCGTCTGCAGCACCGCGTAATACGCTTGCTTTACGTCTGAAACCACATTCTGCCGTGCCGCCCGGTACTCCTGACTGGTGTGGTCCCCCGACAGTTCTTGCTCGCGCACATACAAATGCACCTTATAAAGCTGCGAGATCGGTTGCGCAATCTGCACATACGCGTTGCCGGTAACGCCCGAGGATAGCTGCACGCTGACGTCTTTCGCTGGAACCGGAGATCCGTTGACCGGACCGAACAGATCTCGCGGAAAAGTAAAGCTGGGCGAGTTCAGATTTCCCGACGCGAACAAGTATGTATTGATGATTGGCAGTCTTTTGGTCTTCGCCGACGCAACCTGCCACTTGGATTTATTCACTTCCAGGCTGCTGATCTGCAGTGGCCGGTTGTTGGCGATTGCAATCTGAATCGCATTGTTGAGCGTCAGCACCGGAGCGGCATCGCCGGGATCGTCAGCGAACAGAATAGGCGGCGACGACAGTGCCAAGAGAATAAAGCAGAATGCGCCAACACTTCGTGCAGTCAACCACATACTTGTTTCGTCCGGCGATATCTCCACTACCCGAGTGAGCGCGATTTCATCTCGGACCACGCCAGCAGCGCGACGGGGACGCCCCACAAATGTCGTTGGTAACTCTAGTACACCGCGCCACGTGGGTCAAATGCTTTTGCTTCCCGGGGTCGCACCGCATTGCGAAGATCGAGAACCAACTGACGGGCCACCCGGTTTCAGCGCGCGGGTCCGGCTTCGTCAGGCCGTATTTTTCGAATAGAATAAGCAAAGAGAGAATGTTCGATTTGAGTCGAGCTGGAACAAAGATCAGGGACCGGAGCATCAACCATCGCCGCAAAAACCTCAGTTAGCGATCGAATTCGGAGTTTCTATGGCAGGCCGCTACTCCAGCTTCGCGGCATTGCTCTGTACCGCAGCACCCTGAATCTGCTCCAGGAGTCCCAGCATTGGGATGTAGAACGGATCAACGATTTTCAGATCGCACACCTCCGGGAAATGCTCCAGCACTGCGCTGCTCACGTGCCTTACTATCGCAATCTGTTCCACGAAGTCGGATTCGATCCGGAGTCGTTGCGCCATACCTCGGATCTTGCCGCCTTGCCCACACTCGACAAGGATGCTGTAAGAGCGGGCGGTCGGGGCATGCTCGCCGGCAACATCCCGCAATCCGAATGGAACTACTACACCACCGGTGGAACAATGGGTAAGCCCCTGGGTCTGTACGGATTGCGCGGCGACGGCTGGCGCGAGCGTGCGTTTATCGAAACTCAATGGAACCGTGTTGGCTTCCGCCGTACCAGGCTGCGCGCAAAGCTCCGCGGAGCCGTTGTCAAAAACAAGTCCCATGCTCGTTACGAATTCCGCGAGCATGCCCTCGTGTTTTCGAACTTCCACATGACGCCCGAAATCGCGGCGAGTTATGCCGAGATCATCAAGCGAAAACGGATCGCCTTTTTTCACGCCTATCCCTCTTCAGCTCTGGACTTTGCGCGCCTGTTAAAAGAGGCTGGTGTCGACCCGCCGCGTTTTGAAGCGCTTCTCTTGGGATCCGAGAATTTCTATCCGGGACAAAGAGAGTCCCTGGAGTCCTTCTTTCAATGTCGGATTTATTCCTGGTACGGTCACAGCGAGAACCTTGCCCTCGCGGGTGAATGTGAATTCAGCCATAACTACCACATTTTCCCCGAGTACGGCTTCGTTGAACTCATCAAAGAGGACGGGCGTCCCGCAACCGAAGAGGGCGAAACCGGCGAGATCGTCGGCACCTCTTTCCACAACCGCGTGATGCCCCTTATTCGCTATCGCACCGGCGATTGGGCGACGATCGGACCCAAAACCTGCGCCTGCGGCCGCAATTACCGTCTCCTGACCGAAACCCGCGGTCGCTGGATGCAGGAGATGATGGTTGGCAAGCTCAACAACCGCATTTCGATTACCGCGCTCAACATGCACAGTTCCATCTTCGACAATGTTCAGCAGTTTCAGTTTCACCAGAAGGAAAAAGGCAAAGTAGAACTGCGAATGATTCCTAAACCCTCCTATTCCGCCCAGGACAGCGCAGCCATCATCGCCGCCTTCAAGGAAAAAATGGGCGACACCATGGATTTGGAAATGACATTCGTCAACGAGTTGCCTCTCACTGAGCGCGGCAAATTCCGTTTCATTGTGCAAAACCTTGTGCCGGAGATGGAAGCGGAGACCGAGCGCGCGTGCTGAACCACCTCTCCAATCTGCAGGTCGCAATCGCTTCCGGGGTGGGCCAGTACCCGAGCAAGGCGCCGTTCGACCCACCGGAACAGTTTCCGGAACTGCCGTTTCGCACCCGCCCGGTCGATCCTGCCAACGGCGTCTATCCCATGGTCCGGGAATCCCTTAAGCTGCTGAAGCTCGACATCGCCCGCTTCGGAACTTCAGCCTGGAACCCGCTCGGTGAAATCATTTCCCCCGGCGACCGCGTTCTCATCAAGCCGAACTTCGTACTTCACCGCAACGCCGGCCACGGCCCGCTTGACGCTGTGGTCACGCACGCCTCAGTCTTGCGTCCGATCGCAGATTACGTGCTGCGCGCGCTCCAGGGACGCGGCACTCTCATCATCGGCGATGCTCCGCAGATGAACTGCGACATGGCCACGCTGTTCGCGCACAATGGCATGGACGGTCTTGTCGACTACCTTACCGAAGCGTGCGCCGCGCAGGGCGTTCAGTTCGCGGTCAAGGATTTTCGCCAGGAACAAACCTACTATCTCGCGGGCATCGTGTGGAGCCGAAAGCCGCTCCCGCGCGGCGCGCATGGGACTATTCCCGTCACGCTCGGCCCTGAAAGCTTCATGGACTCGATCGACCAGTCGCTACTCTACGGCGCCGATTATGATCGCAGCCAAACCACGCAAGCCCACACTGGACATCGCCACGAATACCGCATCGCCAGCGAAGTCCTTCAGAGCGACGTCATCATTTCCGTTCCCAAGTTAAAAGTTCACAGCAAAGTCGGTACCACTCTCAACATTAAAAACATGGTCGGGATCAACACCGACAAGAATCATCTCGCCCATTATCGCATCGGCCCGCGAGCCAAAGGCGGCGATGAGTTCTCCAATCCCCGCTGGTATGACCGCGTCGACCGCCGGCTCTCCGACTACCTCATGGGCCGTCATTGGGAATGGGGAAAATATCCCTTCCTCGGGTGGAAATTTTTCTTGAAAGCGTGGAAGTACATCCAGCCGCCACCCAAAGATGCCTTCGGTTTTGGCAATTGGCGAGGTAACGATACCGCATGGCGCATGGCTCTCGATCTCAATCGTGTCCTGCTGACATCTGACGCGCTTGGCACCCTGCAGCCCACGCCGATAAGGAAGTACTTCTCCATCATCGACGGTATCGTCGGCGGCCAAGGCGATGGTCCTTTGCATCCCGACGCGTTCCCCTCGAAGGTCGTCCTCGCCGGCTTCAATCCTTTGGCGGTCGATTGGGTCGCCACCAATCTCATGGGCCTCGACCCCTCCCGCATCCCCATGTATGTCAACGGCGCCGGGCAGATGCGCGAGTGGGTACCGGAATTCGGCGCAGCTCAGCTCAAGATTGCTTCCAACACTCCCGCGTTCGAACGGGCCCTGGACAACGACCGAACCATTTTCCGCTTCGCGACCGCGCCCGGTTGGCGCGGCAGTGTCGAACGCTATAAACTCGACAGCGCCGCGACACCGCCCGTCCCCGAACCCGACCCCATCCTTCAGTAAGACAACACGTTTGCCTTTACTGACGACTGAGAACTGATGACTGTTTTTTGGTCGGGGCGATAGGATTTGAACCTACGACCCCCTGCGCCCAAGGCAGGTGCGCTACCAGGCTGCGCTACGCCCCGACTCCTTTGGAAGGCCTATCTTGATTATACAATCGGTTCTCCGCCGACCGCCCGTCACAAGCCGAATCCGCCTCTACAGGGTATAATGTTTTCTTTGCATGGACGCGCAGCGATACGCTCTGGTCTCATATGTAAGCAGTTCCGTCGGACGCTTTGTCGAGCGGCTACGCCAGGAAATCCATCCCGCTCTGCCTCACCTCCCGGCGCACCTGACGATCCTTCCCCCGCGCAACCTCCGCGGCAGCGAGCTTTTTGCCCTCCAAACTCTTGAAGAAGTCTGTAGCCAGGCCGAGCCCTTCGACGTGGAACTCGGGGAAGTCGAGACTTTTGTGCCAGTTACGTCCACCGTCTTCATTGACGTCGCCCGTGGCGGCAACTTCATGCACGCTCTGCATGACCGGCTCAACATCCAGGCTCTTCAGTGCGCGGAAGAATGGCCTTACATGCCGCACCTTACGGTCGCCAAGCTCAACTCCCACCAGGAGGCTCAGCAGGCCTACGTCACCGCTCGCGATCGCTGGGCTGAGTTCGCCGGTACCCGCGTCGTCAGCCTAAAGCAGTTGACCTTCGTCCGCGAGGAGTCGGAGAACCACTGGGTCGACCTCGCCGGCCTTCCCTTGGGCCGCAGCCTGGTCGAAAGATAATCGCCGGGTGGTCGAGCATCCCTATATCCCTACCGTAAAATATTGATTCTATTGAAGTTCGCTAGTCCCATATCAACCTAAACTATTGATAGTAAAAGAGTTAAATATCAAAATATAGAAAACAAATGGGTTGCAAGCACCTATTGTTAATCAACTAGTTAACATTCAGGCATGGCGGATTATTAGGACTTCGGCTAGCTCGCGTCAAATTAGCTAATCAGGTCAGTCGTCAGTAGAACTGTTGGAACGGATTTTCGGGGATCCGCGCGGATTAATACGGTCTGGGCGGATTCGCCGGGAGCGTCGCTTTCCCAAAATGGGAACTGCAGATCGAGAATTGTGTGGTGACCGTTGACATCGCAAGCTGGCGAACGAAAAAATGGTTGTAGGACGATAGGGGGGATAGCTGCGTCAAAAATCAGTCATCGGTCGTTAGAGAACATTCAACGTAAACTTAACCGCGTGCGACAGGCTCCCGCTGGCTGCCGTTACCGTGACATTGTAGCTGCCAGTCGGCGTCGGCGAAGTCGGTGGCGGTGGGTTCTGCGTCTGCGTGCCTCCGCCGCCGCCGCCACCCCCGCAACTCACGGTGGCAATCATCGCGGCACAAAGCAGAAGCAACAGGACTGAGCCGCGGCGCTGACGACTGCCAGGGACGCCGAGCGCAACCACACCAAGCAACATGGATGCCGCTGCCGTGAATGCAACCCGGATTCCGGGGGAAGACTTAAGACGCATCGGAGACGCCGAAGACGATGACGCAGCAGTGGTGGCGATCGCAACGTTGACTTTGCCACTTCCGCTGATCGAGGTCGGCGAAAAACTACAAGTGGCGCCCGTAGGCAAGCCAGAGCAGGTGAAGCTGATTGACGAGTCAAACCCATCCTCGGCGGTGACCGTCAGCCCAAGACTGCCGCTGCCGCCCGGCGCGGAGACGTCCACCGCACTTCCGGCTGCAACAACGGCAAAGTCAGGCTGAATGGTGACTGCCGTATTGGGAGAGGTTGACGGTTTATAGTTCTCGTCTCCGGAGTAGGTGGCTGTGACATTGTAGGTTTTACCGTTCACGAGCCGAGGGTCGTCATAGTTGGCCGTGGCTTGCGCGGGGGTGATGATTTGGTTCGTGACAGGATCGACGATGGCGTCGGTTCCGGCAACGGGCACACCCACGCCAACGTTGCCGTTGACCGAAAAAATTACCTTCCCGATCGGTCTGCGGCCGCCGCTATTGGTCGTGATGGCGGCCTTAAGCGTCGCACCCTTCTTAGTGGCGGTGTAGGTAATGGTGTTGATGGTCGGCGCGGCAGTGATTGTAAAGTCTGTGGCGGCTGAGGTACTGGAGCCAAAGCCGGGATTGCCGGTGAATTCGGCGACTACGGAGTGTGAACCGGGAGTGAAAGCGAACACACCTCTGGGCGTAGCGGTGTTGCCCTGGCTGTTAAGCGGGTAGGAACCCAAGCCGGGAACAGGCACACTGTGGTCGAGAAAAAGGATGTAGCCGAATGGCACGCAATCAGGCGGGCATGCATGGGTAGTCGAAAATACGTCTGCCCGGAGATAGGTGAACGAACCGTAGGGGCCGCCGGTAAACGGCGGGCAATCGTTCTGCCCGGTGGGATAGGAGCATATGGAAAGCTTGGTGCGGCTGGCTTCGGGCGTGACAGTGACATCGACCAGGTTGGAATCGCTGGGAGCGGTGTTCGCGTCGCCCGGATAATGGGCCCATATCTCGCACATGCCGCCGGGAAGACTGGAGGTGGTGGTCGAAAGGGCCCCGCCGATCAGGGTGAAGCGGTTCAGCGGAATTCCCTGGATTCTCGTTGGAGAAGTCGGGCTTGCGCAATTCTCATGACTCTCCCGATGAGAGTTGGCCGCCAATAGAGACACCGTGCCTGTGGGCTGGACGCCGGGCTTGCCCGGGCTGACGACAACATTGACGATCACAGGCTGACCATGGGTGGTGGAGACAGAGCTTAGCTGGAGAGTGGTAGTGGTCGGAACAAGGGAGTGTGCCACCCAGTTCTTCACGAAACTCGTAGCGTTCAACGACCCCAATCCGCTGGCGAGGTCATATCCAAGACCGCTGTTGTACGGCGCGTTGGGATAGCCTTTCTCGCCGGGAACTTGGTTGTTGCCAACGGTCACGTCATTGAAGATGCATGATTTGGCCGGTAAAGACGCAGTGCTGGAGCCATTACATTGGCCGAGTCGCGGGCTGGCTTCGGCGGCCAACGAATAAAGAATGGGGCCGGGGTTTCCCTGGCGGTTAGTCGCGACATCTTTGGCGGTGGTCATGTTTAGATCGACCAGGGACATAATTCCAGCGAAGGCAGGCGTAGACGCGGAAGTGCCGCCGACGAGAAACAGCTCAATTTCGCCTTGCGAGTTGGGCCGGCAGGATCCGTCGAGACAGATGACATAGGGATCGTGTTCACCTGCGGCGGTGAAGGAAACGTCGGGGAGGTCGCGGTGGCCGTCGTTAGGAATGCCGGGGACGCCGGATTGCCATGTCGGCTTGGCGAAGAACCGGCTTGCGCCGCCGCCGCCAGCCCAGATATTCTCGTTGCTCCCGCAATTGGCACAGCTCTGGTTCCAGACATTTTCCGGGATGTAGGAAAGCGCGGAGCCGCCAACCATGTTGTTGGTGGAACTCCAATACTTGCTGTCATCGTTGTCCTCGTTAAACACGGTGCCACCGACGGCAGCGTTGTAAGGCGTGGCGGCCAGCGCGTTTACGGAAATTGGGCCCGTGGCGACGCTCTCGACATTGGCGTTATCGCAGCCCTCCGCGCCAGGTGTCTCCGGCAGCGACTACATAGGAGATCCCCTGAGCGGCGGCTTGTTCGGCCAGCATGGCGATGCCCTGCTCCTCAGCGGAGGTAGTGCCGGCTTCGCAACGGCCAAAACTCTCCGTCATGACATCGGTCAAATTATTGTCGACGATATAAAGCTCGGAAAGATCGACGCCGTCAGTGGTGTTGGTGCTAGCTGAGAGGACAAATTGGGTAGTCGTGTCGCTTGCTACGCTGTGGGCCCAACTCAAATCGAGGGTGGCCTCAACCTCTTCGCCGCCGCCGAGGTTGCCGGGATTCGGTCCGTTCAACACGATGTTGGAGGGCCCCACCGCATGGGAGGCGCCCACGAAGTACTCGTCGAAATAGTAAAGATCTTCGCCGCCTCTATACAAATCACTACGGCCGACGACGCCAACGCTAACAAAAGGGCCTGCGATCGGCGCGCTTTTGTTATAGAGCGGATTGAGGTTGTAGATGGTTGCAAAGTCACTGGGGACGAGGGCGTGAACTCCGTTGCCGAGGGTGATTTGGGGCGATTTGCCGCCTGTCAGCTTCGCAGTGATCTTCTGACCGGTGAGTTGGACCATCGGCTGCTTTAGGAAGTTGTGCAGCGTGTGCACACCCGCAACCACCGGCGTTAAAGCAACGGGAATCTGCGGGTCGCTCGCATTCGCCCAGTGTTCTTTTCCGTTGACGACATATTTGTGAATCGCAGTGTGAAAAGCCTCCTGCACCTGCGCAGCTGTCCCCGAGAATTCAATCATCGTTCGGCCCTTGGTGACGCTGCCGATTTCAAAGCCATGCCCGCGCAGCCATGCGGTCACCGTCTGAATGTCCTGATCGGCGGGACCGAACTGTCGGCCAAATTGGTCAGGCGTAAGCCACCTGTGATAGCTGGACGACGCAGGATTCTGCTGATCCTCAAGCAATTGAGTCAGAGCCGATTGCTGTTGCGGGCTGCGCTGGAGGACCAGCAGCATGCGTTGCATCGGCAAATCCGGCGGAGCCACGCCCTGGTCGAATTGCGCACGCGCCAGCGGATGGGTATTGCCCTTGAGAACGGTGAGATGGGATTCGTCGACCGGTGGAACGATCCGCGGCGCAGGACCTTGGTCGGCAGCAGTGGCCAGGGTGGAAAGCAATGCACAGGTGACTATCACCTGGCAAAGATTTGCATGGTAGTTGCTCATTTTAGCGCGCGCCCTCCGAAGTAGAAGTAAGGTACTCGCGGCGGGCAAAACACGCAAGCGGAAAAATAGGTGTTCCCTACGGTTCGGATACCATGCGGCCCCACGCCGTTCCGCTAAAATTGCGCCTGAACTGGATTGTCGCTTTCCTGAAGAATTGAAAGTAGTTAGGCTGGCGCGAGGCGACCGGCGCAGAAAACGGGGGTGGGGCCCGGGTTCGCGTCCACTCTTTGGACGCTAAACTGGGCGGGCAAGGCTGCTATCCCAGATACTTCAAGAACCCCGGATTTTCGAAGCCAGGGAAGATCTGGTCCAGGTGCGGATTGCCCATGTGGCGCGAAACAGCTTCGCCCAACACCTGCCGGAAGTCAGTGGTGAGGGCGAGATCGCGTCCCTGATAGAGCTGCGAGGTGTCCAGGCCCGGCCAGCGGCCATAAACTTTGCCGCCCTTGACCGGACCGCCCATCATGAACATGAGGTTGGCGTGGCCGTGGTCGGTGCCGCGGTCGCCGTTTTCACGGGCGGTGCGGCCGAATTCGGACATGGTAACCACTACGGCATCTTCGGCCTGGTCGCCGAGATCGGTCCAGAATGCGGCCAGCGATTTGGAAAATTCGCGCAGCACGTTGGCCAGCTGGCCTTCGGTTGAGCCCTCGTTGACGTGATGGTCCCATCCGCCGATATCGGCGAAGGCAATCTGCACGCCGAGGTTGGCTTTGACCAGTTGCGCCAGTTGACGCAGGCTGTCGCCGAAGCGGCCGTTGGGATAATCGGCGCCGGCGGCGGGCTTGTATTTCGAGAGATCGGCAGACTTGAGCATCTTGACGGCTTCAAACGTCTCCTGACTGGTGCCGTGGAGAACGCTATCGACCGATTGCTCGTACATGGCTTCAAAAGTGTTGGCGACCGGCGCAGCGTTGGGATTCTTTCCGCCGACTCCGAACTCATCGATGTTGTTGATCGCGATCGCCGGCTCGCTGCCAGAGAGAATGCGCGGCAGTGCTGGCCCCATAGCGATTGCCCGAAACGCGGCTTGCGTTTGAGCAGCATTTTTTTCGTGCGGCAGTTGATGCGCGGTGCGGTTGAGCCAGCCGTCTTCGGTGGCTTTAATTCCGGGCGTGCCGGATTCCATAAAATCCTGCGCGTCAAAGTGCGAGCGCGTTGGATCGGGCGATCCGGCGGCGTGGACGATGGCGAGATGCCGCTGCTGCCACAAAGGCTGAAAGGCAGATAACGAAGGATGCAAACCGAAGAAGCCATCGAGATCGATGACCTGATTTCTTGGAATGTTGATCGACGGACGCATCGCATAATAGGCGCGCTCACCGTGCGGCACGACGATGTTCAAGCCGTCAGCCGCGCCCCGCTGAAAAATGACGACGAGCAGCTTCGGCCGCGCCGGCGAATCAACTGCAGCCAGCGCCGCACGCTTAAGCACCGCCGGAATCGCGGCTGTGCCGACGACGGCAAGGGCTCCGTTTCTCAAAAAAACGCGACGAGTTATCGGCATATAGACTCCTGACGGCCAGCGGCTTCGCAATTTCTAATTTGCGATTTGTAATTTGCAATTAGCATTCGGCACTCAAAGCATTCAGTCCTTCGAGTTCATTGCTCAACGCGCTTTGGCTGAGGAGCAACGACTACCTTTTCTGAAACTCGGGCGAGCCCAGCAGCAAGCCTTCGATCAGCGCGATGTTCGGCGGACGCGCGGGATCGTCGAGCTTGCGATGGCTGATGTTCGGATCCTGCAATCTCGCACCGATCACCTGATTCGTCTGCTGCGACACTTCGCCCGCCAGCAAAGTTTGCTCGAGCGCGGCCAGCGTTTGTTGCCCGTCGGCCGGCGCATTGCCCGCGGGCAAAACCTTCGCCGGATCAACCTGTACGCCTTTGATCTTTCCCGCCGAAAGCGCCAGCGCAAAATTCATTCGGCCGAGCAGCGCCGAAGAATTTACCCAGGCGTCGGCTTTGGTTGAATAACCTGTCGGCGGCTGCATTCCGTAAAGCGGCATTCCCATGTTCTGTAGTTGATGTGCAACCGGCATCGCGTCGTCGACTTCGGCCGCGCTGGCGCGCATCGCCGAGACGACAAACTCCAGCGGTGTCTTGACCTTTGCGCGATATGCATCGCTTGACCAGAACTCAGGCGAATCGAACATCGTCTTCAACACCTCACGAATGTCGCCATTCTTCTTGAGGAATGTCTGCGCCATGCGATCAACCAGCGCCGGCGGCGGATTGTCCGACACAAAACGCACTGCGAGTTTGGTGCAGACGAACTTCGCCGTCGACGGATGTTGCGCGAGAATATGCAGAACTTCGAGTCCTTCTTTCTCGCCATTGGGTTTGATGCGATGCCCGAGCACGGTTTTGTCACCCGGCTCATGCATGCGCTCTTCGAACTGGAAGCCGCCGCCTTGCTTGGGTTGCTTCAGCGTCCATCCGGTGAAGACGCGCGCCACTTCAGTTACGTCCTGCTGCGTGTAACCGCCGTTCACGCCGAGCGTGTGCAGTTCCATCAGTTCGCGGCCGTAGTTCTCGTTGAGTCCGCCGCGCTTGCCTTTCGCCTGCCCGGGTTGTTGATTGATCCTGGCTCGCTGCTTCCATCCATTGTTATTGCGTATGCCCTGCGCGACGTCCGAATCCGGGCCAACACTCAACCAGTTGTCGAGATAAAACAGCATCGCCGGACTTTGCGCGGTCGCAACCAGAAGATCCTCGAACTTTCCCATGGCGTGCGCGCGAATCACGTCACGGTCGTAGCTGGTCAGCAGATAACGATCGGCACCCTTGCCGATGAACACGTTGAAGTGATTGAACCAGAAGTCGGACATGACTTCCTGCAGCTGGCGTTCGCTGTAGGTGGCGCGAAGAATCTTGGCCTGGATCAACTCGCTGGTGACGACTTGCAGGGGATTATTCATCGCCAGCATGGTTTCGCGCTGCTTCGGTTCCATGCCCTCGACGAACTCATCGCGCTGTGCGCCGCGCATGGAACTGCTGAGCGCGCGTTGCTGATCGGTCGACATCTTAAGGAATGCCTTGACGCGCTGCTCGGGCGGCATATCGAGCAGATCTTGAATCTGTTGCTCGGTCTGATCGTCGGCTGTGGGCTTGGAATCTTTGGGGCCATCGCTCTTACCGGCGTCGGATTTGGCGGCATCGGGATTTGCAGGCTTCTGTTCCTGCTTCTCGGCGTAACGCTCAAGTTGCGCCTGGTAAACGGCACGTTTCAACGGATCGGAAGGCATCGACGCTTTGCCGTCGGCCACGGCTTTGATCATCTGCTGCGGCGGAAAGGTTTCGGCCAGCTCGCGGGAATCCATGCGCAGCGTCCGAAACGGCGCCAGCCGCGCGTCCAGCGCGCTGTCAGAAATCTTCTCGGGATGCAACTGCTCGTCGATCCATTTATCGACCCCGATCGACATTACGCGGTCGAGGTCGTCCGGTCGCGCGCCGAAGGTCAGCCGATTCAGTGCTTGAATGGCGCGCTTGCGCTCGTCCATTCCGGTTGCGGCCGGCTGCTTCTTCTTGCCCATCGCCAAGGGCGCGAGCACGACGAGTCCAAGCAGGAAAATCGAGGCGCCGGATTTGCGGAGACCCGGTTTCATGGCGGCGGGAAACAACTACTATTATCAACCCAAACCGGGGCAAAAGTTGTGGTTACATTGGTTTCAGCAGCCGGATCAATCGCGGGGATTCAAGGGTTGGCGACACAACGTTCTTCTCCCGCATACACCACAAAGCGCTGGTCGCGAACGAAGCCGATTAGAGTCAATCCCATTTCGCGAGCCAGTTGCACGGCGAGTCCTGAGGGCGCGGAAACCGATGCGGCTACGGGGAAACCGGCGGCGACAGCCTTCTGCACAATCTCGAATCCACCGCGCGCGCTGACCATCAGGATTGAATCGGACAACGGAAGCTTCCCGTTCGTTAACGCCCAACCGACGATTTTGTCCACGGCATTGTGACGGCCGACATCTTCGCGAATCGCAAGCAATTCGCCGTTGCCATCGAACACCGCCGCTGCATGCAAACCGCCAGTGCGCCCGAAGATTGCCTGAGCATTCTTCAGCTTGCCGGGCAGGCTGCAGATCAGATCGGGGCTGACTTTCATGGCCGAATTCATCCGCTTCAATCCGCGGCGCCGCACCGCGTCAATCGACGACTTGCCGCAGATGCCGCAACTGGATGCCGCGAAGAAGTTCCGCTGCAAGCTCTCGCGATCGAGCGTTACCCCCTTCAGCTCAACATCGATCCGATTATCTGGCCCGTTCCCGTTTGTCATTCCATTGCGGATCGCCCCAATCTGGGTGACGTCTTCGATCAACCCTTCGGTCCACAGAAATCCCGCCGCCAGTTCCACGTCTTGTCCGGGCGTGCGCATGGTCACAGTCAGCGGCATGTCATGGATGCGAATCTCGAGCGGTTCCTCGACTACCAGATAGTCTTGAAGTCGCCGTTGCTGACCGGACTGCCACTCGGTCACGTTGGTAAGGTCTACGTTATGTTGTGATCGTGCCATCAAGTAGTTGGTTCGCCGGATGCTGCGATCTGGGTTTCCTGGACGCAACTCAAGCGCAGAAGCGGCGCGAAAATGCCATCCGCCTCGCGTTCGCCGATTGTAATTCATCCGCCGGCACAGCCTCTTCCGCTGAATCCGTGATAACGTTTGGTGATATCGTCTTGTGCTTAACAGAACCTCCATCCGACCTCGCGAGGTCAGGCTGTCGACACTGCTGAAAAAGCCTGCCACAAGGAAACTGCTGTCTGCGGGTGCGCTTTTCGTGGTCCTGTTCGCCGCGGTCGCGCTTCTGGCGCAACTTCCCTCCATCCCTGCTGCCAGTCCGAGTACGACGCCCGAACCGCAAGATCTGCTGGGGCGCACTTCGCCCCGCGGCACCGTGATCGGCTTTCTGCAGGCGGCACACAACGGCGACCTTGGGACCGCCGATCAATATTTGCAAATGTCTGACCGGGAACGGCACCACGACGGACCGGAAATTGCGCACAAGCTGCAAGTGCTGATGGATCGCAGTTTCACAGGACACACTTCAGCGATCACCGACCGGCCCGAAGGCAAACTCGTATTCGACTCCACCAGCGGACAGGAAAAGATCGGAACGTTTCAGGTAGAGGATAACTCCGCCGACGTGGTGCTGGTTCGCGTTCCCGGGCCTGGCGGCCAAATCTGGCTTTTCAGTTCCCAAACAGTCGCCGACGTTTCCGACCTTTTCGACCAGTTGCCGATGAATTCCATCGAGCAACATATTTGGCCGGTGCTGGTCAGCAAGCAATTTCTCGGCGCACCCATCTGGATTTGGCTGGGCATGATCCTTCTGGTTCCGGCCGCGCTGGCGGCTGCGTGGGTTCTAGTGCTGGCGGCCATGCTGCCGCGCAAGATTTGGGAGTACCGCCATCGTGGACAAGCACTGCCCTCGAAATGGTGGGAGGTTCCGACGCCGGCGTGGTTTCTGGTTGCGGTGGTGATTCATCGCATAGCGGCCAGCAATCTGGGTCTCCCGTTTCTCTACCGTTTCTACTACAGCCGCTTTGTTCTGATATTGCTGCAAATCGGGCTCGCCTGGGCCATTTGGCAGGTGATCGCATGGGCCGGGAAGCGCGCCCAGCGGCGGGCCATCATGCGGGGCGAAGCGGTCACGACTTCATTTCTGCTGCTAGGTCAGCGAGTGGCCAAAGCGTTGGTCATTGCGGTGTGTGCGCTGGCAATTCTTTCCACAATCGGGGTTAATACCTCAGCGGCGGTTGCCGGGCTTGGTATCGGTGGCATTGCCATCGCTTTTGCCTCGCAAAAGACGCTGGAGAATCTGTTCGGTGGTGCGCTGGTTCTGAGCGATCAAACCATCCGCGTGGGCGACGTGGTGAATCTTGGCAATTTGCAAGGTACAGTTGTGCAAGGCACGGTGGAAGACGTTAACCTGCGCGCCACACGGCTGCGCACCACTGCGCGGACTGAAATCTCGGTTCCCAACGGCGCGCTCGCCACCATGAATGTGGAAAATCTGACGGCGCGTGACAAGATTCTGCTGCAATCCACCATCGGCTTACGGCGTGACACGACGCCGGATCAGCTGCGTTTCATACTTGCCGAGTTCCGCCGCATGTTGTATTCGCATCCGCGAGTGGAAGCCAGTACGGCTCGGGTGCGCTTCATCACGCTTGCCGAGAACTCGCTTGATCTCGAGTTCTTTTGTTACATTCAGACCCGCGAGTTCACCGAATTTCTTGCCGTACGGGAGGACATTCTTTTGCGGATACTGGATATTGTCGACTCGGCTGGCTCCAGTCTCGCCATGCCCTCACAGACGCTTTATCTGGCGCGGGATTCGGCTGCGGATTCCGGCAAAGCTGACAAGAAGGCTGCCGCCCATGCCCAGGTGGCGAAGTGGCGCGAAGACAACAAGATGCCATTCCCCGATTTTCCACCCGATGCGATTTCCGGCATGCGCAACTCGATCGATTACCCGAAGAGCAACAGCGCGATCCAGAAAAAATAGATCGGCGTCCGGGATTGTTGTCGTCGCGGTTGAGCGGACATCGATAAACGAACGTTCCCGTATAATTTCAGCAACCTTCCATGCCCGTCACCCTTGACCAGATCGTTGCCGCAACCCGCCAGAAGCTCGCGGCAACGCGGAGCGGGCCAGATCGGGCGGCGATCGAAAAGATCGCCGAAGCCCATGTCCCGCGCGGCTTTCGTCGAGCACTTAATGAGCGCAAGGGTGCTGCTGTCATTGCCGAACTGAAAAAGGCATCTCCGTCGCGTGGATTAATTCGTTCCGAATTCCATCCTGAAACTCTCGCCAAGGAACTCGAATCGGCGGGTGCAGCCGCGCTTTCGGTCTTGACAGATGCGGATTTTTTTCAAGGGTCTCTGGAAAACTTGCGGATGGCGTCGGCTGCAGCCAGCATTCCCTGTCTGCGCAAGGATTTCATTATCGACGAATTTCAAGTTGTCGAAGCCCGCGCGAACTGCGCCGACGCAATTCTGCTCATTGTCGCTGCGCTATCTCAGTCTGAGCTGGCGCGCCTTGCGGAAGCTGCGGCCCTGTGCGGGCTGGACGTACTCTGCGAAGTGCACGACCGGCATGAGCTCACGCGTGCCACCGATGTGGGCTGCGATCTGATTGGAGTGAACAATCGCGACCTGCGCACTTTCAATGTCTCGTTGGATACGGCAGTCAGCCTGGCTGAATTCATGCCGAGGAATTCGACTCGTGTGGCGGAAAGCGGAATTCATTCCGCAGACGACATGGCACGCTTGCGTGCCGCAGGCTATGATGCATTCCTGATCGGCGAATCGTTGATGAAAGCAGCGTCGCCCGGCGAGGCGCTGCGCGCACTGTTGAGCGAAGAAGCGGTTGCCTCCGAGTCCAACCGGCGCTTGAAAGACTGACAATTGCCCTATGACCTGGATCAAGATCTGTGGCATTACGAATCTCGACGATGCCATGACCGCGGTTGATGCCGGAGCCGATGCGGTGGGATTTGTGTTTTATGAAAAAAGCCCGCGGAAGATCGATGTCGAAACGGCGAGCGAGATCGTAAGCAAATTGCCGGAGCGGGTTGAGAAGGTGGGAGTGTTTGTGGATCATGATTCCGGGGCTGTTCGCGATGCCATCAAGCGGGCGCGACTGACGGCGGTTCAGCTATATGGAAGAATCCTGGCAGAGCTAGTGAAGGATCCCACGCGGGCGCCGAGTTGGACGATGGGAGCAAAGGTAATTCCGGCGATTCCGGGCGACGACCTCAAAGACGGATTCACGGGCAGCGATTCGATAAAAAACAGGATGTTCGCCATTTTGCTGGACGCGGGTTCCAACGGTTCGGCTGGCGGAACTGGGACCGCCTTCGATTGGCAGGCCGCGCGCGGAATGGTACAGGCTATCAGTCTAACGATCCCGGTGATCATTGCCGGCGGTTTGACATCAACAAACGTCAACGAGGCGATCAGACTGTTTCAGCCTTTCGGTGCCGACGTCGCCTCCGGTGTCGAATTGTCTCCTGGGAAAAAAGATCGCGAAAAGGTCCGTGCGTTCATTGACGCCGTGCGAGCAGAGGACAAGCGAAACTGACCATGGCCACCGCGCCGTCCAAAACACGTGCAGCAAGCACTCCCGGCCGATTCGGGCCATACGGCGGACGGTACGTTCCCGAAACGCTGATGGCTGCGCTCGACGAACTGGATCGCGAGTATGAGAAAGCCAAACGTGATCGCAGATTTCAAGCCCGCCTGGATCATCTTCTGGAAACCTTTGCGGGCCGCCCGACTCCATTGTTTTTTGCCCAGCGGCTGACAAGGAAACTTGGCGGCGCGAAGGTTTATCTCAAGCGCGAAGATCTGCTCCACACCGGCGCGCACAAAATCAACAACTGCCTCGGACAAGCCCTGCTCGCCGAGCGCATGGGCAAGCATCGCATCATTGCCGAGACCGGCGCGGGGCAACACGGCGTGGCCACGGCGACAGTGTGTGCGCTCTTCGGCTTCGAATGCGTCGTCTACATGGGCACCGAAGATATGCGGCGGCAAGAGCTGAATGTGTTTCGCATGCGTTTGCTCGGCGCCGAGGTTCGCGGCGTCGATTCCGGCTCGCGCACCCTGAAGGACGCAATCAACGAGGCCATGCGCGACTGGGTGACCAACGTCCGAACAACGCATTATCTGCTTGGCAGTGTGTTAGGCGCGCATCCGTACCCCACCATGGTCAGAGATTTTCATCGGGTCATTGGGCTGGAAGCACGGAAACAGATTCGGCAAGCGGAAAGCAAATTACCCGCCGCAGTGATTGCCTGCGTGGGCGGCGGCTCGAATGCCATCGGCATCTTTCATGCGTTCCTGAAAGACAAGCGCGTGCGGCTCATAGGTGTGGAGGCCGGCGGGCGCGGCCGTTCTCTCGGTGAACACGCTGCTCGCTTTGACGGTGGATCACCGGGTGTGCTGCAGGGAACCTATTCTTATCTTTTGCAAGATGCATCGGGCCAGATCGCGAATACGCACTCTGTTTCTGCCGGGCTGGATTACCCTTCGATCGGGCCAGAGCATGCGTGGCTCAAGGATTCTGGCCGCGCCGAGTACGTTTCTGCTTCCGATGCCGAGGCCCTTGCTGCCTGCACCACGTTGGCTCGCACCGAAGGCATTATTCCTGCTCTCGAATCCGCGCATGCCGTCGCAGAAGTGATGAAGCGAGCGCCACGGATGAAAAAGTCAGACGTGGTTATCGTCAACATTTCCGGCCGCGGCGACAAAGATGTGGGGATTTTGCGGGAGAGCTTGCAACTGGATTAGGCCAGATCGTCTGACTTCATCTGCCTTAGAATTAGCCATGCCTTTGCGCTTCGAATCCCGGCCGACACTGGTGGCCTATGTAACCTGTGGCGATCCCGATATCGCTACGACTCGCGAGGTCGTGCTGGCTGCCATCAAGGCTGGCGCGGACATCATCGAACTTGGCGTACCGTTCAGTGATCCGGTAGCGGATGGACCGGTCATCCAGCGCGCCAGCCAACGCGCCCTCCAACAGAACACCAGCCTCGAGCAGGTTCTGAAACTGGCCGCCGAGATTCGGCAGCAGTCGCAGTCCGCCGGGCTTATCGTTTTCTCCTATCTCAATCCGATTCTCCGCATGGGGCTGGCGAAGTTTTGCCGCGTGGCGCGGGCCGCGGGCGTCGACGGCACGCTCATCACCGATCTGCCCGTCGAAGAATCGCAGGACTACGTTCGTGAAGCTCGCAAGAATGATCTGGCCACAATCTTTCTCGCGGCGCCCACGAGCACGGATGAACGCCTCCAGTCGATTGCGCAAGCGTCCACCGGATTTGTGTATGCCGTTTCGCGCACGGGCATTACCGGCGCGCAAAAACAGCTGACCGGCGATGCGCAAAAACTGGCGCGCCGCCTGCGCAAATTTACCGAGCTACCCATTGCGGTCGGCTTCGGCATTTCGACGCCCAACCAATTCGATGCGGTGGGCGAATTTGCCAACGCGGCCGTTGTCGGCAGCGCAATCGTTGAAATCATCGAGCGCAATCCTGGCCACGAAGCCGCGTCGGTGGCGGCATTTATCGATCAACTTACGGCTGGCTCGCAGTCGTCGCTTGTCAGCGCGTAGCCTTTCGAATTTCGTCTGGCTAACTTGAGTTGGCGCATTTCATTTGTTCGCCAAAGCTTTAATCTGTTACCCTCAAAATTTGCGTTTTCAGCCCACACTAAGGACAACCAATCGAAATGATTCGCTGCAAATTCCTGCGCCTGACAGCCCTCCTGGCATTTACCCTGGCCTCGTCATTCCTACTCTCTGCCGCGGACAAAACCAAGGGCAAAGTTGAGCCGCAGGCAACGCCCTCTTACGAGTTGCCTCAACCCGCGACCGAGAGCATTGATCTGACCATGTATCAGCGAATTCGCGAGGAGGGCCTGCACCACTCGCACATTATGGAATACGCGTCAGGACTCATGGATGGCATCGGGCCGCGCCTAACCGGATCTCCCAACGTGAAGCATGCCAACGAGTGGACCCGCGATCAGCTTACCGCCATGGGCTGTACCAATTCCCATCTTGAGGATTGGGGCGAATTTGGCATGAGCTGGCAGCAAATGAACACCTGGCTGCGTATGGTCTCACCCGATACTGCGGTATTCATTGCACAATCATCCCCTTGGTCACCATCGACCAATGGTGCCGTAAGCGGTCCCGCGGTCTGGCTGGATATCAAAAGCGAAGCCGACATCGACAAATACAAAGGAAAGCTCGCCGGAAAAATCGTGCTCTATGGTGATATGCGCGAAGTCAAACCCGTCGACAAACCGCTCTTCCGCCGCTACGACGAAAAGGAACTGGCGAATCTTGCGAACTATCCGCTGGCCGAAGAAGACGAATTTGCGCAGTACAGGAAGGACTTTGCAAAACGCGCGGCGATCAGCGCCAAGCTCATGCCGTTCCTGGCTGATGAGCACGTGCTCGCTGTCATCATGCCCAGCCGCGACGGCCGTGACGGTGGCGGATCGGGCGGCACCATTTTCGACGATCGAGGCCTGGGGCGCGACACTTATAAGCCCGACCATGCCATGAAGGTGCCCGTCGTGGTGGCTGCCATCGAAAGCTACGGACGTGTCTATCGGCTGCTAAACGCCAACGTTCCGGTCACGCTTGAACTCAACGTCGATACAAAGTTTTTTGGCGACCACGAACATGCATTCGACACCATTGCGGAAATTCCCGGCACCGATCCCAAACTGAAAGACGAAGTGGTGATGGTCGGCGGACACCTCGATTCCTGGATCGCCGGCACAGGCGCTACTGACAACGGCGCCGGAACCGTGGTGGCGATGGAAGTCATGCGCATTCTCAACACCCTGCAGGTAAAGCCACGCCGTACCATAAGAATTGGCCTGTGGACGGGCGAAGAACAAGGGCTCTACGGTTCCATCGGGTATGTTAAAGAGCACTTCGGCTACGTGCCGCTTTCTACCGCGCCCGATCAAATGAAGCTCCCGGATTTCATGCGCAAAGCCACCGGGCCTCCCATTATTAAGCCTGACCAAGCCAAAATTTCGGGCTACTTTAATGTTGACAACGGCTCGGGAAAAATCGACGGCATCTACCTACAAGAAAATGCCGCCGTAGAGCCGATCTTCCGGCAATGGATCGAGCCTCTTAAGGATATCGGAGTCACTACCATTACCATGCGTAACACTGGCGGCACGGACCATGAATCTTTTGATGCCGTGGGCATTCCCGGCTTCCAATTCATCCAGGACCAGCTCGATTACGGAACCCGTACGCACCACTCCAATCAGGATGTCTACGAGCGCTTGCAACCAGCCGACCTCGCACAGGCGGCCACGGTGGAAGCCATTTTCGTTTACAACACCGCGATGCGCGATCAGATGCTGCCGCGGAAGCCAATGCCGCATCCCGAACTCGACGAGCAGCGTTCAGCTCCGCTGAAGAACGTCATGCCGGGTGCGCAACCGCCAGCAAAGGAACCAGAGAAAGCGGCCGACAAGCAATAAAAACCAGCACTTTCGGCGCGCGAAACTAACATCGAAGGTGAGAGACCTGGTGTTCTCTCTTGCTAAGATGAACGTGTGCCGCAAGAATCCCAACTGACGCTGATCACGGCGGAAAATCTCTCCACTATCCCTTGGCTTCTGCATGCCTTCAGCACCCGGACCGCAGGGAGTTCTCGGGTTTATGGTGGCAACTCGCTCAACCTCGGATTTACTCAGCATGACACGCGCATTGCTGTCGAACGCAACCGCGTTGCATTCCTGAAGAAGCTCGGCGCGCTTCACAGCAAGAAACCATGGCCGCTGGTCACCCTAAGCCAGGTTCATTCC
>DASVWZ010000308.1:0-15126 GCA_036392935.1 Terriglobales bacterium
GGGATCGCGAGCCGGGAGCTGACGCTGCTATTTCAGGAGTCCGGTCCAGTTCTGGACCACTTGCTGAGGATTTGACTGGCCGCCACTCAACGGCTTGAGAGCCGGGAAACGATCGCCGAATGGCGGTCCGGCGGAAGTGAATTCACTGAGGTGAATCGGCAAGGTTGAGGGCGCGCCGAACTGAAATGTGTCGGCGTTCTGGATGGGCACGGCCATCAATTTATCGGCGATGCGATAGTAAAGCTGTTTTCCGTCGGCGCTCCACGAGGCGGATGAGCCGCCACCGCTCGAGACCTGCCATTTTCCACCCGGACCCGGAAATGCCGCAACGTTGACTTCAGGCCTTCCCGATTCGTCGGAGGTATAGGCAAGCCATTTACCGTTGGGGGACAAAACCGCGCCAATCTCGTTGGCGGGAGAACCCAAAAACAGAGTCAGCTTTTTGTCGCCCTGCAAATCGATGTAATAGATATCAAAACGCGTGGCGTTGTTCTGTAAAGCAAAGAAAACGTATCGGCCGTCATGCGACCAGCCGGTCACACTGCCGGGGATGGGCGGTGTCTCCAACTTTTCCTGGCTGCCGGAACCGTTGGTGGGTTGAATCCACAATCCGCCCGAGGTTACTCCGGAAACCGTCGAGACCGCGATCTTCTTTCCGTCCGGTGAAAACGCGTAGGCCATGCCGACTCCGTCCGTGAAAGTACTGCGAGACATGCTGTTTCGCGCGGGGTCGGCCATCCAGATGTCCCCGCGGCCAGTGTCGGGGTCACTGCGCACCAACCCGACTATTGAGCCGTCGGGGGATGCGACGGCATCGGAATACAGCCCGGGCTCTCCAAACTGGCTAAGTTCCTTGCCCGAGCTGTCCACCCACATGGGTTGGGATTTGCGCGACGACCCCTGGCGGTAAACGAGCATGCTGTTCGCGGTGGTGAAAGCGGCGACGTCGCGGGCGTTCCAATAGTCGAGCTTTTCGGCCACAGGCTTGGGATCGCCGCTGAACTGGAGCGATTTGGGATCGAAGCGCTGAGCGACCAGTATCGACTCACGCAGATAGAGCAGATACCCTTCTGAAAATTGCACGTTCGAACCGTGTTCCAGAATCTGGCGCGGTTTTTCTCCCGAGAGTGAGGCTCCGTATAACGCGCCCGTCGGTGAGGTGAGCGACGTGGCGTCACGCGAGGTGAAAAGAAAATGATCGCCGTCGGGCAAAAAGTACGGGTTGCGATGGGTCCAGCCGGGCTTGATTTCGGTGATCTTCTCTGGCGTGCCACCGCCCTCGGGAACTTTGTACAGAGGGTCGCTGATGTTGGGAGTAAATATGATTACCCCGCGAGGACTCCAGGATGCACCGCGACCTTCAGGGGCATCGCAAATGACCTGCACTGGGCCGCCAGCCGCGGCAACTTTTCTCATCTTTCCGCCCGAAAAGAAGCCGAGATACTTGCCATCTGGTGACCAGAAGGGAAACGCCGGCCGGTCTACGCCCTCGATCTCGCGGATGGCGCCGGTATCCACATCGCGTACAAACAACCTTGAACTGGTAATTTCGCCCCCAAGAAAGGCGAGTTTCGAACCATCGGGTGAAAGCGCGGGCGGGCCATCGGTTACCGCGGTGAATTCGACGCCAGCGGGGGGCAACCAGGATGCTGTGAACGGCTGACGAGCTTCCTGAAGCTGCTTGCGGGTCGAAAAGAAGATGACGATCCCCGCCGCTGCCAGAAGCCAGCCTACGGTGGCGGCAATCATCAGGGTACGTTTCTGTACGACGCGGCGGGCGCGGATTTGCGCAGGAGCAGCCAACCGGCTGGCGGAGGCTTCGGCGATCCATTTCAACTGCAGTTTGAGATCGTGGACGGTCTGGAAGCGCTCTTCGGGATCTTTGGCGAGAGCGGTCTTTACGACTTGCTCCAGCGCCGGCGGAGCCAGCGGCTGAAGGGATGAGATCGGCGGGGGATCGGAAGCGAGAATCGCGGCGACGAGACTGGCCTGGCTCTTGCCAGTGAAAGGACGCTTGCCGGTCGCCATTTCGTAAAGAACTGCCCCGAGCGAAAAGATGTCGGAACGGGCATCGGCATCTTTGCCTTCCGCCTGCTCGGGCGACATGTACTGGAAGGTTCCGACAAGCGTGCCTTGGGCGGTGAGCGGTTCAGCCGAGGGATGGGATACCGTCATCGTCAGGCTGGAAGCCGGAGTTAGGCCGGAGGAGATGGCTTTGGCAAGGCCAAAATCCATCAGCTTGGCACCAGCTTTGGTGAGCATGATGTTACCGGGCTTCAGATCGCGATGAACGACGCCGGTTTTGTGGGCGCGCTCGAGCCCTTCGCAAATCTCGATGCCGTATTTCAAGACGAGATCTGCCGACAGCGGACCTTTGGCCAAGCGGCTGGAAAGCGTTTCGCCCTCGAGAAACTCCATCACCAGGAAGTCGATGCCATCCTGATGGCCAACATCGTAAAGCGTGCAGATATTGGGATGGTTCAGCGAAGAGATGGCGCGGG
This sequence comes from Terriglobales bacterium, assembly GCA_036392935.1. GTDB lineage: Bacteria > Acidobacteriota > Terriglobia > Terriglobales > Acidobacteriaceae > DASVWZ01. Next base: position 2,502 of record DASVWZ010000308.1, read on the forward strand.
CTTCGCGATCGAAACGTTGCTTGGCGTCGGGACTGTCAGAAAGATGCTCAGGCAGAATTTTAATGGCGACGGTGCGATCGAGGCGGGTGTCGCGGGCGCGATAGACCTCACCCATGCCGCCGGCGCCGAGCGGGGATTGGATTTCGTGGGGGCCAAGCCTTGTGCCCGAGGCTAAGGACATCGCCGCCATTATAAACGTGCGGTGGTGATCGGGCTATGGCGCGAGAGTGTTACGGTCTGCGGACGCAGAGGGATGCAGTTATACAGGTAAGATTGCCTGCCTTCGCGGGAGGGTCAGCAGGATAATGACGGCAACGATGGCGAGAATGGCGACGATGAAGATGCTGCCTTCGGGGCCAGTGGTGCCTCCGCTGAGGATGGGCTTGCCGATGGGATGCGTGGCGAGGAGATGATGTTGGGTGATCAGCCCGCTATCCGGCACGCCGTAGAGGAACGATTGCCCCCAATCCCAGGAGGTGTGGAAGCCGATGGCCCACCAGAGCGATCCGGTGCGCCAGAGGCTGAAGCAAAAGACCAGACCGGCGGTTCCGGCGGAAAGCAGCCCGATGGGAGATTCGCCGGGATTCGAGCTGTGGCCGAGGCCAAAGAGGATGGAAAAGATGAGGGCTGAGGTCCAGAAGCCGAGAGCCTGGCTGTGGCGGGTTTTGAAAATCGACCGATAGATGGCAGCCAGTCCGCGAGTAAGGGTGTACTGCACGAAGCCGCGGGTGGTGTATTCCTCGGCGAGGCCGACCAGGAGAAAAACCAGCAGCCAGACCGCGCCGTAACGAAGAATGTCGGCTCCGAAAAGAATGCGGCCATCGAAGGCCATGAGGCCGGATTGCCACAAAGTCAGGATCAGCAGCGAGAGACACGTAACGCCCCAGACGAATCCGGCGAAGAAGCGGCGGAGTTTGCGCGAATCGCCGAGACCGTAGACGGCAACCGGGCGGCGCTCGATTTTGGACATGATCCAGGTAAGGATGGCGATGATGCCGAAATTCAGGCCTTCGGCGATCAAGCCGAAGCTGGGAGGAAAGCCGGACTTACCATTGACGGCACTCTCGTCGGGCATATGCAACTGGCGATGGAAGTGGCGAACAAAGAAAGAAATGGCAGCCACGAAGGCGATGAAGATGAGCAGGCTCCATCCGGCACGGAGACCGTCTTTGCCGATGAAGACTTTGTGGAGCGGCGAAGGCTCGATGATGGCCGGCGGTTCAACTGGCAGCAGCGAGGCATCGGCGGGGGGAATCGGTTCGTCCACGTGGTTGTTCAACGATTTGCTCCTTCGAACATGACAGTACTACGTGGGGGTTCGGGAATTTGTTCCACGAACGGGGCTGGATGGGGAGGGATTTTATTCGATTCCCAGTTGCTTTTTGGCGTCAGCGCTGAGGCGTTCGGGGGTCCAGGGCGGGGTCCAGACGATGTTGACGGCGGCGTTGCGGACGCCGGGGAGTTGCTCGACGCGGGCCTTGACCTGTTCGCTGATCTGCACGTGCGCGGGGCAGCCCTGGGCGGTGAGGGTCATTTCGATGGTGACGTCCTGATTGCCGTTGTCGGCGGGCTGGAAGCCGACTCCGTAGATGAGGCCGAGGTCGACGATGTTGACGGGGATCTCGGGGTCGTAGCATTGCTTGAGGGCGCTCATGACTTCCTGTTCGGTGACGGCGGACATCGGGTTCTCCTAGGAAAACGGCTTAGACGCAGCAAGCTGCGTCTCTACGGGTTGTAACTTACAGTTTAACTCACAAGATGAGACCACCTGCAGTGGGCAAAGTGCGTCTGATATGTTCTGAATATGACTCCGGAAAACAAGCAAAGGATTCAGTTGTTTCTGGTGGTGGCGATTGTGCTGGCGGGTGCGCGGGCGGGATGGATTTTTTACCAGCGGCACGAGGAGAACGCGCAGGAGGCGAAAAAAGAGCAGGCGCCACCGCTGAATCCGGATTATTACGTCACGCCGAGGAAGCTGTATCCGTACGATTTGAAGACGATGCAGCAACTGGCGCAGGCGCCGGTGTGGATCAAAGTCGGATACGCGGTGGATTATGTGGCGTTCCGCGGAGGCAAGGCGGACTTTTCGCATCCGGCGGGAACGTTTTTGCCGCTGGAAAAATTGCAGATCGAAAAAGTGGTGAAGGACGGCGACCAGTTGGCGGCGGTGTTCACGAAAGATGGCAAGCAGTATGCGTTTTCGGTGGGGCAGGTGGCGAACGATCAGTACAACTATGCGGGGAATGATCTGATGTATTACGACGATCCGCACCAGATGTACACGCATTGGCCGGCGGAGATGTGGCAGGCGATCGACCAGCACCAGGTGACGAAGGGGATGAACGAACTGCAGGCGGGCATGGCGATTGGGCTGGGGGTGCCGCAGAGCGGAGGGTCGTTTGGGAACCGGACGATTAACTATCCCAATGGCGGGCATCCGGTGGCGGTGACGTTTGCGAACGGCAAGGCGGTTGAGGTAACGCAGCCGGCGGCGTAGGGCAGCTCCTCGATCAAGACAGAAAAGCTTAAACCACAGAGATAGGGCGAGTTCGCCGCTACTCCACCGCTTCGTCAGGAGCGATGTCTCCTGAGGCTGCGGCGAGGGGGCGGACGTCAGTTACCAGGTGAAAGAGGAAACGGCCGGGTTGCTCTTCCATGACCATGTGAGCGGAGTCTTCGAACCACACGAATTTTTTCTGCGGCGCGTGGACGCGCTTGAACCACGCCGCGACCAGCGCGGAAGAGACGTCGTAGTCGTGGCGTCCTTCGAAGAAAAATAGCGGGCAGCGAAAGGTGGTGAGAGTTTCGTAATTCAGGGTTTGTACCGTGCCGAGAAGATGGGTGATGGAATAGAGGCTGCCTTCGTCGACTTTATCGAGGTCGTTGTCGGTGTAATCGGGGGAGAGCACCCATGCGTTTGCATCCCAGGAGAAGTCTTGTCGTCCCCAGGTGAGGCCGCCGTAGTACATGAGCCACTTGCGTTGGGTGCCGATGCGATCGACGGTCAGTGAGCCGATGGGGCCGGGATAGGGCGCGATCTTTTGGAGATCGGAGATGGCTTCCTGATTTCCGTGGGCCTTAGCCTGATCCAGAGCGAATTGGTAGCCGCGAGCCTCGCTTTCCTGCGAATTGATGATCTGGCCGACGCCGATGTAGGCGTAAAGCCATTCGGGGTGGCTCGCCGCGAGCGTCAGGCCCATGGCTGATCCCCAGGATTGGCCCATGAGGAAAATTTTCTTCTTGGCAAGATGGGTTTGCAGATACTTGATTACCTCTTCGGCATCGCTGGTCATTTGTTCCATAGTGATGGTCGAGGCAAGTTGGTTGGGGTCGTTGGAGGCGTAGGTCTTGCCGGTTCCGCGCTGGTCCCACTCGACGACGGTGAAGTAGTCCTCCCATGGGCTTTGGAAGGTGAAGTCGACGGGCATGGTGGGGGAACCGGGGCCACCGTGGAGAAAAAGCAGGACGGGGTTACGGGTGTCGCGTCCGCGGATCGAAAGCCACTGGGTTGCGCCGTTGATGGGAACGGGAATAAGTTCCTCGATTCCGCGGGGAGAGACAATCTTGCGATCGGCGGCGATGATGTCGGTGATATCTTTCCGCGACATGGCAGACGGTGTGTTCGCCGCCTGCGCGGTTGGCGACGCCATTTGGTTGGATTGATTTTGCGCTGACACCGCCAGGCCTGCTATCGCGATACACAACGGTAGACATGCGAATTTTTCGATCATGAGTTCCCGACCATCCCCCTTTCAGTGAGACGCGGACACACCTCACAGGGTTAGCCTGGGGCTCAGGCGCTCGTCATTTCAGCGGGGACGAATCTTCGGTGGCTTGCTTCTGGTCGTCGGCGTGGATCACGCCTTTTTCGTTCACATAAAACGAGCGGTGGTCGGCATCCTGGGCTTTGGGGGTCATGGTGAGCTCGTATCCGTCTTTGCGGGGATGGAAGTTGACGGTGTAGTCGCCGTGCTGGGGTTCGGCCATGCGACGGGTGAAGCTGCCGACGTGGACGAGGTCCATGAGCGAGGAGGCATACTTGCCATTCTTGGTCTTGTAACTGGCCTGGGCCCGCTCGAAGGTGCGGATGTATCCGAGGGCAACGGCTTCAGCGTCGGAGTGCGCGGGGTCGCCTTTGAATTTTGGCTGATACGGCGTTTGGGCCGCCAGGCGCGGAGTTGCGGCGAGCAGGATGGTTCCCAGAGTAACCGTGGCGATCCAAGAAAGCGGGTAGTGGGCGGATGTTTTCATGCAGTTTCCCTCGCGATGAATTGTAGACGGAATTATTACTGGCGTAACTGAAAATGCGGATACGTACTTTCAAATGATTACCGATCCTAATAATCTGCCATGTGATCCCTGACTACATAGGATAAAAATGAAATCGACTGGTGTGAAGGCAGCTCCCATCAAAAAGACGCCGATCCGAATTGCAGTGGTGGAAAGCGATCCGCTGCGCTTTGTAGGTTTCCGGGCATTGTTCGACAGCGAACAGGATTTCGAGCTGATCGCTTGCTCGCTGCCGGATATCGACACGCTGGAGAACATCGATCTGGTGCTGCTGGGCAGCCGCACGGGACAGAACCTTTTTGACACCATGGCCACGCTGAAGGCTAGCCGGCCGAATTTGAAGATCATCGTCACTGGCACGGGGATTGATGATGAAACGGTGTTGAAGGCGATCGCCTCTGGCGCGAAGGGTTACGTGGACGAAGCGGCGGGGCCGACCGAATTCGTGATGGCCATAAGGATTGTGAATGAAGGATCGGTGTGGGCGCCGCGCAAGGTGCTTTCGACCTTTATTGAGCGGGTTTCGACCTCGCAGGGACGGAATTTTGCCAACGGCCGGGTAGCGTTTACCGATCGCGAGAAAGAAGTGCTGGAGATGCTGGTGGCGGGACGGTCGAATAAAGAGATTGGCGCGGCTTTGGGGATTGAAGAACGCACGGTGAAGGCGCATGTGGCGAAGTTGATGCGCAAAGTCGGGGTGCAGAACCGGATCGCACTGTCGGTGCACGCGATTACGCACTCGCTGGTGACAGCGAAGTAGGCAGTTACCAGGGGACAATGACCTTGGTAATCTTGCGGCGTTTAGGGTTGTATCGCATACTCGGTTCACCTACCACAGAACCTGGGAGACGGGGTTGGGAGCGGGGATTAGGGTCACCGTTGCCAACCCCGAATTTTTTTGTTTTGGCCGGCTTTTACCTCCTTTTGGCTCCACGTGACTAATCCGGCACTTTGAGCTTCTTTCCGGCTGTCGGCGATTTTCCACCGCAGTCGTTCCCTTACAATCACAGCCAGATAGACCCATGAGACGCTGGCTGATCTGCGTATGCGGCTTGATATGGCTGGCCGTTCCCTGCCTCGCCGCGCGCAAAGTTGGGTCATGGGCGGTCGCGGCGCAGCCGGTTCGTGTGGTGAATGGGTCTCCGCTGCTGATTGAGGTGACTCCGCCGAGGGAGTTGAAGTCGCTCTCAGGTTCGTGGCTTGGGCACGATGTTTATTTTTCGGCTGAGAAAAACGGTCACGGATGGTATGGGCTGGCGGGCATTCCGTTGGACGAAAAGCCGGGCAAGTATTCGCTTGAGCTCCATGGGGTGGGCGAAAAGGGTGAGGCGCTGTCGTTCGAGCGGAAGCTGACGGTCGCAAAAGCCAAGTACAAGCAGATACAGGTCACGGTTCCGGCCAAGTTTACCGAGCCGAGTCCGGCCGATCTGCAGGAGATTGCGGCCGACAAAGCTACGAAGGCGAAAGTCTTCGCCGGGGTTACGCCGCAGCAGGAGTGGTCGGGCGATTTCGAGCCGCCGGTCAAAGCCGCGATTTCGGATGTCTTTGGCACGGCGCGCACGTTCAATGGCCAGACGCAGAGCGAGCATCAGGGGCTGGATTTTGCCGTCCCGCAGGGCACAGCGGTGATGGCGGTGAATAGCGGTACGGTGATTCTGGCGCAGCCGCTGTTTTTTGAGGGCAATTGCGTGATGATTGACCACGGCCAGGGCTTGCTGACCATTTATATGCATCTCTCGAAGCTGGAAGTGAAGCCGGGCGATAAAGTCGAGCGCGGGCAGCAGATCGGACTGAGCGGGGGCACTGGTCGTGCGACGGGGCCGCATCTGCACCTAGCGGCGCGCTGGCAGGGCATCTATGTGGACCCGCAGGCGCTGCTGGCGCTGAAAATGCCGTAATCGCCGCGGAGTTACTTTGGGACATTGTCCGTTCGTGCTTTGGGGAGTGATAGCCATCACACTCGATTAGAAAGCCCTCACCTAAGCTGGATTTGCAGCAAGAAAGTGGGAGCACGATGGCAAGCACAGCAAGAGAAATGCAGTCGTGGAGAATGTCGGTACCGTGGAACGACCGGTGCGCGCTGGCGGTCGAGTTGAACAGCAAGCTGGCAATAATCGTTGGACAATGCGAGTTGCTGACCGACCACGCCACGGATCCGGAGTGTATTGCGCGGCTGCAGGCGATCTACGACGCCGCGCAAGCGATGGCTGAGCAGATCAAGAAGCATCAGTGTGCGCTGGCGACGGTGTAGGGATTTCCCCGGGTGGCCCTCCCCTGCCCCCGATATCCCAAATTCAAAACAGATTCATTTGGTCAGCGGTGGCCTGGGCGATGGGGTGGGCGCGCTTGGCGTAGCGGTCGTAGTTGTTGCGGATGGCGTATTTCTCGCGCAGGCTGGCCATCAGGTGTGAAAGGCGCTTGCGATAAGCGGACGAGAGGAACGCCTTTTCGGCGTAGCGTTTGCGATAGCTCTCGACAAGTTTGGGAAAATTGGCCTCAAGAAACGGCAAAAAAATCGCCGCTGAGCAGGGTTTGAGAAAAAGCGGGTTGGCGAAGATGTATTCGCCCCCGGCAGCGGCCGTAGCTTTTACCAGAGCTTCGAGATCGCGGGGCGAGTCGGTGATCTCCGGCAGCACGGGCGCGCAGATCACGCCAGCGTGGACTCCTGAGTTAATTAATTGACGGACGGCTTCCAGGCGCAGATCGGGCCGCGGCGCGCGCGGCTCCAGAATGCGGGCCAGTTCGACGTTCAGCGTGGTCACGGTTAGGTTCACAAATAATTTGTTGTGCTGCGAGATTTCGGCGAGGAGCGCCGTGTCGCGGATGACGAGATCGGATTTGGTGACGATGCCAATTTCAAGGCCGCGATGGCGAGCGAGTTCGTCCAGAATTCCGCGCGTGACCTCGAAGCGGCGTTCGGCGGGTTGGTAGGGGTCGGTCGCCGTACCAATCGAAATCGACTCACCCGGCTTTACGTGGCGGAGCTCCTGACGAAGCAGATCGGCGGCGTGCTGCTTGACGAATATCTTCTGCTCGAATTCGAGACCATCGCGCATCTCCATGAACTCGTGGGTGTAGCGCGCGTAGCAGTATTTGCAGGCGAACTCGCAGCCGCGGTAGGGGTTGATGGTCCAGGTGAACGGCATGCGGGCGGAGGTGCAGCGGTTCAGCAGCGAGCGCGCCGGGAGGGTGAAATATTCAATGTGATGGCCCTGTCGAATCGATTCGCCCTGCGAAGCGAGACGGGCAATGCCGACGAGTTTTGGCCCGTGATCGGACTCGGGAAGTAGCGGGAGAGACGCCATGACTTTCGCCTTATGTTCGCCATTGTAGTCCGGCAGTCAACCAGCGTCAAGAAAACACCATCTACTCTCCCAGCCACACTCCGTAAGGCTTCAGGGAATCGACCCGGTCGAAGATGATCTTCATGGCTGCAGTGATGGGCACGGCCAGGACCAGGCCCATGGCTCCCCAGAGCGCGCCCCATAACAGCAATCCCAGGGTGACGGCCAGCGGATTGAGCTGCAGGCGCCTGCCGAGGAATTTGGGATGGATCAGATTGAGCGCGATCAAGTGGAGCACGAGTACCGTGCTGACAATGACGACCAGAGCCTGGGGCTGCGCGTGGCCAAGCGCGACGAAGGCCGGCGGCAACATCGCAAGCGGCACGCCCATGTAAGGAATCAGGCTGAGGAAGCCGCTCAGGAATCCGACGAAGTAAAAGAACGGCAAGCCGATCAACCAGAAGACCAGCGTGCTGGTGGCGCCGATCAGCAGGCCAATCAAGAGGTTCCCGACCATAAAGCTTCGAATCATGGAGGAAATAAGGCCGAGAGTGATGTAGGCGGTCTGGCGCTTTTCCAGGGGGAAAAGCATGACGGTGGCCAGACGGACGTGGTGCTGCCAGCTCAGCATGAAGTAGGCCAGAAAAGGGATGAACGACACCGCTAGAACCGCTTCGCTGACCGAACCGAAGGCCTGGGTCAGCACTTCGGACCAGTCGGTTGCGGGACGGACATTAAGCACGCCGGTCTCGTGTTCGGGGGTGAGGACTTCGAAACTTTCGGCGCTCTTGCGCAGTTGCATGAACTCGGCGCGAACTTTTTTTGTGTAATGCGGGAGATCCTGAAAAAGCGTGGCGGCCTGGCTGTAGGAGTACTCTAAAATGCCGGCTATCACCGCCAGCAAGAGAAGCATGGCGATGCCGGCTGCCAGCCCTCGGGGCAGACGGAAGGAAGTCAGCAGGTCGACGACGGGAGCCAGAATGAAGGCCAGCAGCACCGCGACCAGCAGCACCACGAACACGATTTTTCCGTAATAACAGAGCGCAAGAATGCCGCACAGGCCCAGTACGTTCATGGCCCAATGGGTGCGGCGCGCCGGTCGATCGGCGACCGGCGGGGTGGGCGTAGGCGTGGCAGGCGGCGGTGTGTCGATAGCCGACATCCCCAGCATCGTAATCTATTCTGAAACTTTTGCCGACAAATCTGTTTCGAGCTCAGCACGCAGTCGCCAGATACGCCATCGTCCATCCCTGGCACGGAAGTGGTAAGGGCAGGCACGTTGGTGGTCGGGTATGTCTGGTATCGAAATCACCGCAAGCCGCGCCTATGGTTGATGTCAGTTGTACTTCCCCATGATGAGCAGTGCGAAGCCTACCATTACCGAGATCATCGCTAAACTGAAATCGCTGACTGAAAACCTGCAGCACGCCAACGAAGGCGATGATCGGCGAGCGTGGCTGAGGCAATTTCGCTCCCTGCTAAATCAGGCTGACCAGTTAGCTCAACAGGAAGCCGCTCAGGCTGATCGCCGTGCCGACAACTATTGAACAGCGATCACTGAACCACCACCGGCGTGACCGCGGGCTTTAGCACGCCAGCTTCATCGCTGACGGTGATATTCAGGCTCTGCGCGGTGTTGTCTTTAAACCAGATCGATCCCGTGCCGGCAAAAGCTGAGCAGCAATCTCCCTGCGGAATCGGAATGCCAGCCGGGCAGCCGGGATTGATGGGCGTGAAGCTGACGGGAGTAGAGCAATCAGGATCCTGATAAAACGTGCCGGCGCCGGTACCGGACACCGACAGGTAGGTATTCTGCAGCACGTCGGAAATATTGCCGCTGCCATCGACTGCGCGGATGTTGAAGATGGCGCAGGAGCCGACCTGAATGGTGGTCTTGCCGAGCATCTGCAGCGCGACCGGCGAACCGACTTGCAGAAAAAACATCGCGGTTCGGGTGAGCGATTTGCCGTCGGTGGCAGTTACGGTGATCGGATAATAGCCGTTTGGCGTGGCTGAAGTGGTGGTCAGCGTGAGCGTGTTTGGAATTGGCACGGGCGGATTGGCAGGCGAAAGCGAGACGGCGGGACTGGCGAATGCCGCGGTAAGCCCGGGAACGGTGCTGCCATCGGTTTGGGTGGAATCAAAGCTGAGAGAAACGCTGCCGGCATAGCTGAGGGAAAACAGACTCATCTGAACTTGGATCGGCGGACCGCCGGCCTCGGGAACGATGGCCGTGGCCCCGTGAGGAAGGCCAAGGATGACCCAGAAATCAGGGATGTCCGGATTGGGCATGGCGCACTGCGCTGGCACGGTGGCGCGTGGCGTGAAGGTGGAATTCGTATCCTGACTTATGCCAACGGGCGGGGGACTTTGCCAGGTTGAGAGCGGAACAGGATTTTTTCCGATCACCGCGGCCGAAAAATACGGATACGAATTGTTGGTCGCGGCGCTGCTTCCCCATTTGTTGGATTGCGAACTGAAGGTGCTGCTGAAGGTCTGCCACATGTCGGAGACCGGAACGCTGCACGAGGGAATGTCTTTGTAGTACGTGTAAAAGCCAAGCTGGCTGCCGGTTCCGAGGAAACTGTTGTTAGTTTCGGTAAAGTCCTGATTGAAACGAACCAAGGGGACGGTCGGCTGCTCCCAGTTGGTTCCTGCGCGTCCGCCGCCGAGCATATACATTTGTTCGGGGCCGCCATTGTAGAGCATATTGTTGGAGAAAGTTACGCTTTTTGAGTCGTCCACGTAGGCATTGCCTAGCTTCGCTCCCGCTGACAATCCGTTGTTGCAGAGAAAACTGTTCTGCACAGTGAACGGCCCGTCACTAGCTTCGACGGCCAGGCCTTCATAGTTGTTACCACCGGCGTACAGGCCGCTGACTTGGACCGAGGCGCTGTCGGTATCGAAATGAATACCGCTGCTGATGTTGTAATAGGCATGGTAGTTGGTGAAGTTGCTATTGTGATAGAGAAAGAAATACGATCCGTCGTAGCCGACCTGATAGTAGGCCCCGAGCGCGCCGCGCCAGCTGTTGTATGAGCTTTCGTCGTTTTGAAACAGAACGTATTTGACCTTGTTTCCGCCAAAACCGATCTGGCCGTTGTGATTGGCCACGCTGTTTTGGACAGTAACGTTGTACGACGTGGCGCCAACCCCTAAACCAAGCGAATTGTTCCATAGGAATTGATCGCTATCGACCAGGATATTCGTGCCCTGGTTGATGCGATTGCCGTTCTGGACGCAGGAATTGTCGTACTCGAACGTAATCCCACGGATGACAAAGTTATTCACGTTGAAGGTATTCATCAGCGGGCTGCGCTTATCGGTCGAAACTTCTACATCGGCTTCCGCCATGTTGATTCCGGCCGACGGCCAGATATAGATCTGATTCGTGGTTTCGGAGTCGGCCCAGAACGTACCCGGCTGCAGTTCATTCGAAAACATCACCTGGTTGAGCCGGAAGCCATTGACGAAGACCATTTCTCTGCGCAGAGCCACTGGAGGAACCGGCGGCCAGCCGTCGGGCGTGGTGCAAGAGGAATAAATATACTTCGAGGTCGACGAGTTGGTGTAAATCTGTGCGCCGAAGGACGATGGCGCCCAGCTATTGCCAGGCAAGGAATCGGCGCCAGAAATCACGACGGTGCCGGGCGTAGTCGCTTGCAGCGTGAAGGGTAAAGTGGTCACTGACGCGGGGAAATCAAGCTTCTCGCGATAAATTCCGGGATTCACGTTGATCCGGGTGCCGATTTTGCTGGCATTATTTGCGGCTGCAACCGCCAGCGCTTCGTTGATGGTCTGAAACGGAGATGACTGCGAGCCGCTGTTGCCGTCAGAGCCGTGTGTGCCATCCACATAGACGGTTACGGTTTCGAGGCTCTCATTCACGTTCGCGCCGATGGTCGGCGGTGGCGGAGTGGGAGGCGTTGGCGGCGTGGGAGGAGTGGGGTTCGAACTGGAGCCCGAGCCGCCGCCGCATGCCTGCATCAACAATAACCCGCCACTCACCAGTACCGACAGGAGTAAGCGGCCCAGCAATTGTCCGCCTTGATGTTGGTATGTTCGCATCAATCCTACGATTCCCTGCCGCGCCGTCATTAATTTCCGGTGGCTGAGCCTATGGCCGCGCTTGTGCCGTATTCCTTCCTTGGGTATGAGCCAAGAAACAGAATCTATGATTCTGGCGAAGAGACTTCCGTTGCTTTACTCAAGTCTCACTGACCTGGCGGGCACACACTGTCGTGATTTTGTAAACCCAACCAGACATAGGAAGTTGCTTGGTGGAACAATTCGCGAAGAGGAACTGAGGCCGGAGCTTAATTTGCCGGTCTTTCGAAAAGCTTAGGATCGACGGTGGGATTAAATTCTAATTTCGTAGTCTCGACTGTGCTCGCCAGCTTTCCGTTTTGCCTGTTCTTGTGCAAAGCGGGCAGAGTGATGCCGTTTGTGTCCTTCCAATCTTCGAGGTCGGTTTCACCCTCGAACGGACCTGACGGGCCATTCGCCTGGTATTTTTCGCGTACAATTCGGCCGGTGGCTGGGTCGATCAGCCAGCGGATTTGGCTACCGCTGCCACTGACGTCAAGCACCTGCGCGTCCAGCCCGCCGACCTTTTCGGTGCCGCCGCTAGAAAAAATAAACGACGGGTCGTCCAGATGCTGGCCGACGTAAACCAGATCGCGATGAATTTGCTGCAGGCTCTCGGCTTTGGCAGAGTCCGGCAGATTCTGGACCCCGCCGCCCGGTGGAACCATGAATCCCGCGGTGGGTGTGACCACAATGGTCATGGGCCCTTGCGGAGTCGCGATCCCGACGTGCATCTGATCGGGAAACTGGATCGTGACCTCCACATTCGTGCCGCCACCCTCGGGTTCTTGCTCGTTGAATTCTGCGCGCAGTGCCTTCACCGCCTGGAGCCTGGCTAGTCCACCCATGGCCTGCACAACCTTCGCTGCCAAGGCCTTCCCTTCGGGATTTGATGTTGGGGGAGGCTCGGCTGCGGCTTGCGGTTGGCCCGGCGGCGGTGGAATGGCAATGTCGATATTCGTCAC
>DASVWZ010000309.1:0-1973 GCA_036392935.1 Terriglobales bacterium
CGGTGAGGAGGTTTTCTGCACGAAAATCGGCGCAACGCATCCCGAGGAGATGTACATCATCGGGGCGCACATGGATGGAAGAGGTTGGGGTGAGGCGGTGAACGACGACGCGTCGGGCACAGCTCTGGTAATGTGTTAGCGGCGGCGGGAGAGGGTACCATTTTGGCGGGCCGGCGGGGACCACCCCGCCATTGGTGAGTGGCGGTGAGTGCGCAGCAGGAGGCACGAACCACACAGCCGCGCGCACCGGCGCGACCGCTCGCGACAAGCATAGTCGGCGCGCGGGAAAAGACGAAGGCAACTGGTTACGAAGAGAATAGAATACTCACTAGCTTGCCGGCGAGGTCGACAAGACGCCGGCCCTTGAGAAAAAGGCGGAAGATTTTCCTTGACTGCGGTGCGCACTTCGAAGATCATCAGAACACCCTCAGTCGCGCGGAGAGCGACGCAGTTGCCGTAAGGCAACCAGAGTTGCCGCAGGGCAACCAAAACGAGAATCCAGGGATCGGAGTAATGCGGCCGAAGTCCATTGCGTAACCACGCAGGTGGTCCCTTCCTACCCGCCAAACTGGTCCCCTTTTTCGCCGCCATCGACAGACATTGACTCCGCCCTGTTGTGCCATGTGCTTTTTGCCTCGCCGGCACCGCTCCGCGATTTGGGCGCGTTCGTATTCAGCGATCATCCCCTGAAACTGTACGAGCAGCTGATCCTCGGGCGTGGCTCCGGCTGGCGCCTTTAGAAAGATCAACTCCACCCCACAGCGCGACAGCTCCTCGCTCAGCAAGATCTGATAGGCGTACTTTCGGCTCAGCCGGTCCGGCGAGTAGATCAGCGCCGCGGCGATCTGACCCTCGGCCGCCAGATCGCGCAATGCCTCTAATCCCGGCCGCCCCAGAATGGCTCCGCTATAGCCTTCGTCTTGAAATACCCATTCCGGCGGCACGCTGTACCCGTTCTTCTGCGCGTATTCGATCAGGGCTGCGGTCTGGCTGGCAATCGTGTGATTCTCCTTCTGGCGATCCGAGGACACGCGCGCATAAATGGCTGCTGGCTTGTTCATGGTTCACTCCCGAAACTGGACTCGTTGCTTTCGGAGTTTCTCCTCCGATTGACTGACGCCTCTCCGGCACGAGCAACTGGTACACGTGAACGAGCTTATCTGCCAATAGCCGATCGAATCGATATTCCAACTGCAGGGCACGTTGCCGAACTGGTTTCGGCTCACCCACGCCCTCGTCCTCGCGGCAGCAGCGCAAGCAACGCTCGGCTGACCACCTCGCTGATGGACAATCCTTTGGCCGCAGCATACGTGCGGACGCGCCGAACCAGGCTGAGTGGAAGTTTGACGGTGAATGCCAGTTTGGCTTCGCTGGGCGGGACCGGTTCTTTCAGTCGCTGAGCTTGTTCGAGGTAACGATAGGCCTGACGGGCCGAAATGGAGCAGTCCCGCGCCAACTGGCCGACCGCATCGGAGAGCTGATCGACATGCAGCAACAGGTCGCGCGCGCGATTGAGGCGCTCGGCTTTCTGGGTCTCGCTGGCGCGCGGCATCTGTCATAAACATACAACCGTATACGACACAAATCAATGTGCACCCGACTTCCGCCGAAATTCCAGCCGCCGTTCAAATTCGAAGTTATCCTTTGCGTTCGGGGAGTAGGCGCGCCCCGTTGGGGAGGCGGCGCAGCATCGGCGTGGTGTACCACGGGTGGGAGTGCCCGTCTGTAAAGAGCCCGCCATTGAAGATCAAAACTCCGCGTATGTCCGGACCACCCGGGGATTCGCCCCGGTGTATGCGCTCGAGCCGGCGTCGCAGGTGCTCCAGAACGACAAGCGACGAAAAGTCGAAGGCGACCAGCGTCGTGGACTGGACAGATAAATCCCGCCAGATCGCTTCGACAAGATCGGTGCGCTCGGCCGTGGAATAGGCGTAGTCCTTAGGCTTGTCACTGTCGCCCATGCCGACGTAGTC
>DASVWZ010000310.1:0-12691 GCA_036392935.1 Terriglobales bacterium
ATTTCGAGGTCTTTGGGATCTTGACAGGCGATCGGGTGATTGAGCGATCGGGAGATCGGGGGATTGAGCGATTGAACGGCAAAACCGGGCCACGGATTTCTTGAACTTGGCCTGGGATTTCGAGGTCCTGGGAGCTTGACCGTGCGGTCGGGTGATTGAGCGATCGGGAGGTCGGGGGATTGAGCGATTGAACGGCAAAACCTTGGATGCGGATTGGCGCGGATTTTCACGGATTGCGGATTGGTGATGAGGCGGGCATTTAGGATTTGAGGATGCAGTTTTCGGATCTGGCGTTGGCGAGACGACTGGAAGGCGCGGAGGGGAGCGCGTGCGTGGAATTTGCGGCGGCGCGAGGCCGTTTATTTCCCGAAAGCGGAGCGCAGTGGATGCGGCATGCGGGAGTTTACGTCGCGTTTGACGGCGTGGAGTCACCGATCACGCAGACGTTCGGGTTGGGCATGTTTGAAGAGCTAAAGGCGGATGCATTGGATGTAATCGAGCGATTCTTTCTGGATCGCGGCGCGCCGGTATTTCATGAAGTGAGCCCGTTTGCGGGAGTGGAGGCGCAGCAGCTATTGTGTGCACGCGGTTATCGGCCGATTGAGCTGAGCAGCGTGATGTACCGGCCGGTGGAGCGGGAGTTAGGGGATGGAGACGAAGCGATCCGGGTGCGGGTTGTGGGGCCGAATGAAGCCCAGAAATGGGCGGAGGTGAGTGCGCAAGGGTGGTCGCATGAGCATCCGGAGTTGCGGGATTTTATGCGAGATCTTGGGGTGATCTCCGCGGCGCGCGAGGGGAGTGTGAGTTTTCTGGCGGAAATCGATGGTGAGCCGGGCGCGTCTGGTGCGTTAAGTCTGCACCAAGGCGTGGCGCTCTTCGGCGGGGCGGCGACGGTTCCGGAGTTGCGGCGGCGAGGATTGCAAGGGGCGTTGCTGCAGGAACGCATGCGGTATGCGTTCGAGCATGGGTGCGATCTGGCGATGATGGTAGCGCTGCCGGGAAGCGAATCCCAGAGGAATGCGGAGCGGAAAGGCTTTCGCATCGCGTATACGCGGACGAAGTGGGAGTTGGGGGGCGGAGAAAAAACGCTGACCACCGAGGCACAGAGGCACGGAGATGAAGCCGTTACTCGACGGTGACGGATTTGGCGAGGTTGCGGGGCTGATCGACGTCGCAGCCACGGCGGACGGCGATATGATAGGCCAGCAACTGCAACGGAACGATCTCAAGGATGGGCGAAAGCTCGTCGGGAGCGGCCGGGACGTAGAGCACGTGGTCGGCGTCCTTCTTGATTTCTTCATCGCCTTCGGTGGCGACGGCAATGACGCGTCCGGAGCGGGCTTTGACTTCCTGCAGGTTGGACAGGGTTTTTTCGTAGCGCGTCATCGACAGTTTGTCGTTGACATCACGCGTGGCGATGATGACGACGGGAAGGTTTTCGTCGATCAGCGCGTTGGGACCGTGCTTCATTTCTCCGGCGGGATAGCCTTCGGCGTGGATGTAGGAAATCTCTTTCAATTTGAGCGCGCCTTCGAGGGCGATGGGATAGTGGATGCCGCGGCCGAGGAAAAGGAAGTCCTGGGCGCGTCCGTATTCGCGGGAGAGAGTTTCGGCGACCTCCTCGTGGGTGAGAAGATGCTCGAGCTTGCCGGGGATGCGGGTGAGTTCGTCGACGAAGTGGCGGGATTGATCCGCGGTGAGCGCGCCGCGCAGCTCGGCGAGATACATGGCGAACAGATAGAGCGCGGTGAGCTGGGCAGTGAAAGCCTTGGTGGAGGCGACGCCGATTTCGGGGCCGGCGTGGGTGTAGATGGTGCCGGAGGCTTCGCGAGTCATCATGGATCCGACGACGTTGCAGATGACGAGCGTCTTTGAGCCTTTGGCTTTGGCTTCGCGCTGGGCGGCGATGGTGTCGGCGGTCTCGCCCGATTGCGAGATCAGCATGGTGATGCTGTCGGGCGCGATGATGGGATCGCGATAGCGCCATTCGCTGGCGTAGTCGACTTCGACGGGAACGCGGGCGAGGCGCTCGATCATGAATTTTCCGGCGAGCGCGGCGTGCCAACTGGTGCCGCAGGCGGCAATATTGATCTTCTTCGCGGCCCTGAATTCCTCGGGCGAAATCTGCATTTCCTCGAGAAAGATTTTGCCGGTTTCCTGCGAGATGCGGCCGAGCGTGGTGTCCCGTACGGCACGAGGCTGCTCAAAGATCTCTTTGAGCATGAAGTGTTTGAAGCCGCCTTTTTCGGCCAGAATGGGGTCCCAAGTGACGCGCTGGACCTGGCGTTGGATGGGGTTGCCCTTGAAGTCGGTGAGCTTGACGCCTTCGGGGGTTACGACGGCGACGTCGCCGTCATTCAAGAAGAAAAGGTCACGAGTGTGATTGAGGATGGCGGGAATGTCGGAGGCGACGAAATATTCGTCTTTGCCCAGGCCGATGACGGCGGGAGGGCCATTGCGGGCGACGACAATTTTATTGGGCGCGTCGGCGGAGATGACGCCGAGGGCGAAGACGCCGCTGAGTTCGGAGACGGCTTTGCGGACGGCATCTTCGAGCGAGGGGCGCTGGCCATTGCCGGATTTCAGAAAATATTGCTCGATGAGATGCGCGATGACTTCGGTGTCGGTTTCGGTGGTGAATTTGTGTCCTTGCTCGATGAGCTTTTTCTTCAGCGCGACGTAGTTTTCGATAATGCCGTTGTGGACGACGACGATGCGTCCGGTGCAATCGCGATGAGGATGGGCATTTTCCTCGGTGGGACGGCCGTGCGTGGCCCAGCGGGTATGTCCGATGCCGTAGGTGCCTTCGAGCGGTTTGTGCCGGATGACTTCTTCGAGATTGCGGAGCTTGCCTTCGGCGCGGCGGACCTGAAGGCCGTCACCGTTGCCGCAGACGGCGATGCCGGCGGAGTCGTATCCGCGATATTCGAGGCGCCGCAGGCCATCGATGATGACGGGAACGACTTCTTTTTTGCCAACGTAGCCGACGATACCGCACATGAGAAATCTCCTGGAACCGCAGGGGCCAAAGCCGCGCTGCTCGGGTACCGGTTATTGGCACGAGTGGACTCGTGCCCTCCCGAACAAAGTCGCAAAGCGTCCAATCTATTCTTCGAGCGAGCAGCGGAACTCTTCGATCACGGGATTGGTCAGGACTTCGCGGGCGATGCGGCTGACTTCCTGCTCGGCATCGGCGCGGCTGAGGCCGCCATCAAGGGTAAGTTCGAAATATTTGCCCTGGCGGACTTCTTCGAGGCCTTTGTATCCCATCTTCCGGAGCGCGCCATGAATGGTCTTGCCCTGGGGGTCGAGCACGCTCTTCTTCAGCGAAACATAGACGTACGCCTTCATGCCTATTCATTATACGGCAGAGGAGTGGGGGTGCTGAGTTGGCGGCTCAGCCCAGGTGTTTAAGTTGGGCGTCGAGGTCGGCGAGCGCGGCATGGAGCATTTCCCGGTGGCGAGGATGCTGGGCAGATTCGAGTTGCTGGAGAATTCGGCGGCGCGAAAGCTGGAGGGACTGGCGCTGGTTGAGTAGGCGAATTTCCTCGGGTGTTCGAGGTTTTTGGGCCGATTTAGGGGCGGACAGAGCGTCGGCTTGTTGTTGTTCGACGGATTTGCTTTCCCATCCCCGAGCCATTCGAACATTATACGAAGGAGTATGCTGTGGGGCGGCGTGGTGGTCGGCAGGGCCGGGGAAGCGTTGGGCGGTGGAACTTCCCAGGATGGGCCAAAATCTTGTTACGAAAAACGAACAAGCGAGCAAAAATGTTGCACCGTAGGTACGAGAGGTTGCATAATTTGTTGCGAACTAGTAACTGATTTGTAAAATTGTTGTTGAAATACTGGCCGGGTTCAACGCGACATCCCCCAGTCGCGAGAGTAGAGGCCTGAAATCTGTGGCAGACATTGCGGCGGTGAGCTGTGGACTGTCGGAGCTCATGGCGACGGTTTCAACGAAGTTGTGTGAAATCGTCGGCAGCGAGATCGTAATTTATTCCATCCATGATGCGGTTCGAGAGACCGCTTGCCATTGCGTCTGGCGAAGCGGGACTCTGACGCGGGGATCCTACCCATCAAAAGATTGCTTGCCGCTGGCCCAGGAGTGGGGGCTGCAACAGCCTTTGCTGGTGCAAGACGTGGGCAACGAGCAGGGCTTTCCGCAAGTGATAACGACAGCCAAGGAAGCGGGGATGGGTTCGTTTTGCGGATTCCCGCTGAGCACAGGAACGCGCCAGCTGGGAGCGCTGATATTCGGCAGCCCGCGAACCCAGGCGTATCGCGAAAACGATCTGGTGTTTCTGGGGGGCATTGCCCGGCTCATTACGATGATGATCGAAAATGGCCTGGCGCTGGCTACGCTGCAAAAGGAAAAGGCGTGCATTACGAAGGTATGCGCCAGCCTGTTTTCGGACCGGCCATTGGATGGAGTCCTGCCGATGATTGCGGATCCGGTCCGCGAGGTGATGGGACAGGACTTTACCAGCATGCTGATGCACGACCGGCAAAGGAATTGTCTTCAACTGCGCCACCTGGATTTTACGGTGGAGAGCCCGGAGCCGGAACCGGCGATTCCGGTGGGTGAGTTTCCCTGCTGGCCGGTTTTTTCGGCAGGAGAGATTCGACGATTCAGTTTGGGCGAACTGCGGGAGCGAAATCCCCGGCTGGCGGAGAGAATGGAAAAGCTGGGGATTCTGTCGCTGCTGCTGGTTCCGGTGGTTAACCGCTCCGGAGTTTGCGCGATTCTGGCCCTGAGCAGCCGGCGGGAGAATGCATTTGCAACCAAGGACCATGATTTTCTTGGTCAGATTGCGGCAAGGATTGCCGCGGCCATGGAACGGGACGCGGCAGGGGAGGAGATCGCGGGGCTGACCCAGAAGTTGGATGAGGGGATGGGGCGGCTGGAACAGGAGCGGCTTTATCTGGAGGAAGAAATCCGATCCTCCCACAACTTTGACGAAATCATTGGGGAAAGTGCGAAGCTTCGCCATGCGCTGGCGCAGGTGCAGACGGTGGCACCGAGCGACGCCACGGTGCTGGTGCTTGGGGAAACTGGAACGGGGAAGGAACTGATCGCGCGGGCGATCCATCGGATGAGTGCCCGCCGGGGCGGCAGCTTCATAAAACTTAACTGTGCGGCCATTCCAACCGGGTTGCTGGAAAGCGAACTTTTCGGGCACGAAAAAGGGGCGTTTACTGGCGCTGTCACGCAGAAGGTCGGACGGCTGGAGCTCGCCGACGGGGGAACGCTTTTCCTCGATGAGGTGGGGGACATACCGCTGGAATTGCAGCCAAAGCTGCTGCGCGTGCTGCAGGACCAGGAATTTGAGCGGCTGGGCGGAGTGCGAACCATTAAGGTCAACGTGCGCCTGGTTGCGGCAACCAACCGCGATCTTCCCAAACAGGTGGCGGCCGGGGAGTTCCGCAGCGATCTTTTTTACCGGCTGTACGTTTTTCCGATTCGTCTACCGTCGTTGAGGGAGCGGGCCAGCGACATTCCGCGCCT
The DNA here is from genome assembly GCA_036392935.1 of Terriglobales bacterium. Classification (GTDB taxonomy): domain Bacteria; phylum Acidobacteriota; class Terriglobia; order Terriglobales; family Acidobacteriaceae; genus DASVWZ01. Next base: position 5,507 of record DASVWZ010000310.1, read on the forward strand.
GGTGCGGTACTTTATACAGAAATTCGCGCGCCGGATGGGAAAACATATCGACACCATTCCGGCCGACGTGATGAATGCGTTGGTTTCGTGGGGCTGGCCCGGCAATGTGCGCGAGTTGGAGAATTTCGTCGAGCGGTCCGTACTGCTTACGCCGGGACGAATATTGCGGGTGCCGATTGATGAGCTTCATGCGGAAAGTGGCGATCTGAGTCGCGAGACCAACTTGCACAGCATTGAGCGGGAACATATTCTCCGGGTGCTGCGCGAGACCGGTGGGGTCATCGCGGGGATCCATGGGGCAGCGGCACGGTTGGGGATGAAGCGCACCACACTGCAATCGCGGATGCAGCGAATGGGCATCAGCCGTGAAGACTATGAGAAATAGATCCGCGGCCGGCTGACAACCATTCGGCATGGCAGCCGAGATTCCGGCAATCAAAGCCAGTCTTCGCAGTTACTTCCCACATTGAACTCGATACATCTCAGCCATTTATCCCACTCCGTACGTCTGGCACAGCAGGTGCTGTTCCTTGCAGCGGTCCTCTCCCAGACCTTGCATGGGGCAGTACGTATCTGCCCCACATTCAGACGTGCGCATAGGAGGTAGGCGTTGGCTCTACAGAGTGAATTTGTCAATATCCGCGACGCGATGCTGCCGCCAGCGATCAGAGCGGATCGTCTCAAGGTTACGGAGAGCAAGAATTGCGGCGCAACCGAACCACTGAGTCTGGCGATCCCGAAGTATCCCGCTGACGCACCAGACCCGGCTTATTTGAACGCGTGCGGCGTGCGCTGGGAACACGAAAAAGATGCCCCCGCAGGCTGGGAGTTGGTGCAGGCGTTGCGTTCTTCCGATCCGCGTACGCGTGGCGTTGCGGCCGCACTGCTGGCGAGAACCCCGGACACAAGAATACCGGTGCAGGCGGTACGGCGGGCAGCGGCGCGCGGACGCGAGCGCGAGTTCGGTATTCATGAAGACGAAATCAGAGCCACAACCATGAAGGCGCCGCGCGGCCTCAGCATCATTGAGGATTGCACCCGGTGCAGCCTGCGCAGGAGCCAGTGGTTTTGCGGGCTTTCACCGGAAGCCTTGAAAGAATTGGATGCCGCGAGCCGTCCCAGCGCCTATCCCAATGGGGCGCTGTTGTTCGTTGAGGGACAGCAGGCGCGGGGAGCTTTTGTGCTATGCAACGGGCAGGCAAAGCTCACGACGACGTCACGGGACGGAAAAGTGCTGATCCTGAGGATTGCCAGCTCAGGCGAAGTGCTCGGGCTGAGCGCAGCTTTGTCAGCGGGGAACTACGAGCTGAGTGCCGAAACGTCGGGGCCATGCAACATCAACTTCATTGAGCGCAGGGCGTTGATGGCCGCGGTCGAGAGAAATCCGGAAATTGCGGTTCGCACTGCGCTGGCGCTCAGCACCCAGTTGCAACGCGCATATCGCGATGTTCATGACCTGGTGTTATCGCGGTCTTCTGCGGGGAAATTGGCCAGGCTGCTGTTGTCATGGGCCCGCAAGCGGGAAAGATCGCCGCATGGAGTTGAGATTCGAGTCGCCGCCACGCCAACTCACGAAGAGATGGCGCAGATGATTGGAACTTCGCGAGAGACCGTGACCCGGTTGCTGGGCGAGTTGAAGAAGAAAGAAATGATCGAGCTCGAGGGATCGACGCTGCTCATTCGCAATCGGTCCGCGCTTGAAGCTTTGGCTGCCTAAGGTGCCAGTGCAGCCTGGTGGACGGCCGAGTCCTCCGTGGCCGTCCACCATCCCCATTCATCCCTTCAGAAGTGAAACGCGAGCTGCGCAGTCAATGTGCGCGGCGTGACGTAATGCGTGCCGCTGAAGGTTGACAGGAAGTTATACAGCGCATAGTTGTTGGCGAGGTTAATGGCTGTGAGTTGGAGACTCCACTTGTACCGGTCGCCGTGAAAGAGGTTGTCGTGGCCGATGGCCAGATCGAATAAGCTGCGTTGCGCGATGCGTGCCGGGTCGTGATCGTCGTTCTGCGTACCCGGCGCCGGAATCTTGATGAGGTTAGATGTGAACTGATTTGCCGGACAGACGGAGGGCAATGGCTGCGTAGGTGTTGCGCGCACGCCGTTGCAGGCAAATCCGGCTTCAAATTCCAGGTCGGCGCTGAGGGGATTTCCGGAGACATCCTGCATAAGGACCGCGGGCTGGCCGTTAAGCGTGGTGGACTGCGGACAGTTGTTGTAATCGGGGTTGACGCCATAACACGGAGTGTTGCCGGCGACGAGACCGCTATCGTAGCGCCAGTTGAATCCCACCCATGGGCCGCGTTTCCACGGCTGATACTGCAGGTGGGTGGTCATGTTGAATTTTTCGTCGTGGTCGATGCGAAATGCGCTTCCCGGGGCCTGGACGATGGTTGCCCCCGCGCCGCCAATCTGCGGGGTAAAAAAGCGTGCGGCGACGCTGGAGAAGACGGCGAGCGCGGTAAATCCGTGATAGTCAGGGACGCTGACGCGCCCGGCGAATCCGGGAATTTTCGAATTGTGCCACTCGATCGGGAAGGTGATCGGCGTGTTGCCAAGCACGCTGAAATCGTAGGCGTTGTGCGTGTACTTCCAGATGTACTCGCCGGAGAAAACCAGATATTTGCCAAAGGCTTGTTCGATTCCGGCGTGAAATTCGTTGCGGTAACCCGGATTGAGCCGGTTCTGAACCGGAGCGGTGCAGAAGAGCAACGGGGCGAGGACACTGTTGGCGCAGCCCAGACTGGAAAGAATGAGATTCTCGTTAAAGGGAGATTCCAGACTGCGGGCGTAGGAGACGCGGAAGACAGTGTTGGTGGATTTGATGTTGTAGGCGATCCCGATTCGCGGCTCAGCCTGGCGAGCGATGGTCAGGCCGTTGTAGAGATCTCCGCGCAGGCCAAGGCTCAGGTTCCAAGGACCTTTGGTGACGACATCCTCGACGTACATACCGAGTTCTTTGACGTCGGTGTGTCCTCGAAAGAAATAGGAAAGTCCGCCGCGAGTGAGGTCGTAGGGAAGCAGGACCGGGTTGAACAGGGGGTAGAAGAGGGAATTCGGGGCGTTGGGATTCGCAAGCGTGTTGGGTTGATTGAATCCGGTGCACTGTGAAGGATCGGTAAACCCCAGCACGGGCGCGTAGGTGCCGGTGGCCGGAACGAAGGTGATGCAGGGCGAGTTGTAGGCGGGATCGACGATGCCGATGCCGTCATTTTCGTTGAGAAATGTCTGCTCATAGGTAATTCCACCTTTGACGTTGTGAATGCCTTTGACATAGGAGATGGTGGAGCGCAGTCCGGCATTGGTCAGGGTGCGGTACTGACTGACGCTCTGGCGTTGCAGGCTGGGCGGACCGAGATCGGCGAAGGGATCATTGCTGGGGTAGTAGCTGTATTCGTCACGGCGGACGAAAGCTCCCAGTGTGAAGACAGAGTTGGTGTTGATTATGCGAGTCCAGGACGGGGCGATGTTGAAAGTGTTGATCTTCGAGCGCTGATCGGCTGGGCCGACGACTTGGCCATTGGGTGCGATGCCACCGTAATTCTGGATGGCCGGCAGGACGCCAGCAAGCCCACTCCAGGCGGTTGCGTCCTGGGAATCGAAACTGTTCGGGGTCTGAAACCAAGACCGGGTGTAACCGAGATTGAGATGGATGGAATCGGCATCGGAAATCTGGTAATCCACGCGATCAAAGACGTTCGACTGGTTGCCCTTGTCGTGGATGACGGTGAACTCCGGCGGATCGAGAAAACGTCCGGTGTTCAGACCGCCGGCAGAGATGAAGTTGCCCCAGTTCTTGCCGCCGTAGGAGACATCAAAGGCGCCGGTAGCTGTTCCGAACGAACCGTAGGAAGCCGTCACACTGCCGTGTGGTGGAGTTACCCCTTGACCAGACCGGGTTGTGACGTTGATGACCACACTGGTTTTTCCGCCGAACTCAGCCGGTGGCGCCCCCGAGATGACTTCCATGGATTGAATGGAATCCATTGGGATCTGGTTGGAAAAGACTTTGCTCTGCTGGTCGGTGATGGGCTGGCCATCGACCGAAAAAGAGTTCTGGGCGTGGTCGCCGAGACCGTGGAAGAGGCCATTGGAATCCGCGGCGATACCCGGGGTGGCCAAAGTTACCAGTGAACTGACGGAGGACGATGCGCTTTCCAGGGGCAGTTTGTCGAACAGGGATTTGTCGACGTCGGTGTGGAAGGTGGGGTCGTTCTCGAGCAGGTCCTGGCCGGCTTCGACGGTCACGGTTTCATTTGAGCTGGCGATCTGCAAAGTGATGTTCAGGACGGTGGGCACAGCAGAGCGAAGGTCGACATCCTGCGTGTGGGAAGAAAATCCTGACGCCGTGACGGTGAGGTGATAGGGGTTAAAAGGAATGTTGGAGATGGTGAACTTGCCGGTGGCGTCGGTTGTGGCGGTGCGATCAAATCCGCTGACCGGATTATGAATTTCGACAGTGGCACTGGGGACGACTGCGCCCGAGGGATCAGCCACGATTCCGGTGATGATGCTGGAACCGCTGGACTCCGCCCACAACGAACCCGGCGGCATGAATATAAGAAGCGAAAACAATAAAAGCTTGTACCGCGATGGCATGCATTTCTCCTGCGAATAGGAAATTGGTACGGAACAGACCTAGGAGTCCTATGCGGCAGGAGGGCCGCGGATGACGAGCTGGAAGACCTCTACGTGGGTTTGTGCGTTGAATTGAGTGGATTGCAGAAAACCGACCGGAACCAGGACAGGAGCAACCGCGTGGGAGCTCGGCGTTGGCGTAGCGCTATGCGCGACCAGGCAGAGCGAGCAGCCATCGGCTGCGGACTTACTGGGGTGGTGATGAGTGGGTTCGATCGCTGCTGTCCACAACATCAGCAGTGTGCAGAACACAGCGAGCCATTTTGCTACCCCACGCATGTCTTAATAACCCAATCTATAACGTGTTACGGGGGAAAGGCAACGTTACTCAGGGGATGCGCAACCAGGCCCCGCTGTTGCGCAACGTCTGATACGAGTTCGAACTTGCGGGGTGAGATGCGAGGCGGGGCTGAAGGGTTGCGGAGAAATGACCGTTACATGCGGAACAATTCGCGCAGGCGCTTGGTTTGGGCGCGGCTGACGGGGATTTCGGTCTGTTTTTTGTCATCCATGCGCAATTGGTACGAGCTTTTGAACCAGGGCACGACTTCGCGGATGCGATTGATGTTAACCAAATATGAACGATGAGCTCGCCAGAAAAGCGCAGGCTCAAGGCTGTCCATCAGTTCTTCGAGGGTACGGCAGTTCGATTGGCCTTCCATGCCGTTTGGCCCTGAGGTAGCCACGGTGATGATGCCATCTTCGATCGAAGCAAAGCAGACGTCACGCTGATTGACGAGGATCAGACGTCCCGCGGCTTTGAGCAAGAGCTTGGAAGTTTGGGATTGCGCTTTCTGGCCTTCGAGCATCTTGACCAGGGTTTCGAACTTGTCGGCGGAAGCTCCGTCGGCTTCGGATTTGGCGCGGGCTTTCTGGATAGATTGCGCGACGCGTTTTTTGTCGAACGGCTTCAGCAGGTAATCGACCGCATTCACTTCGAAGGCTTTAACGGCGTATTGATCGAAGGCAGTGGCGAAGACGATTTTCGGGAGGGGGTGCTTGCGGTCGAGCAGCTTCTTGATCACACCGAAGCCGTCGAGGCCGGGCATCTGAACGTCGAGAAAGACCAGATCGGGGCTGTGCTCGCGAATCAGGTTGACCGCTTCGACGCCGTTTTTTCCCTGGGCTACAACTTCAACATCGCCGACATTTTTGAGCAGGAAGGCGAGTTCTTCTCGTGCCAACTGCTCGTCGTCAACAATGACCGCAGAAAGGGACATGATGACTCCTACGTAATGAAAGTATAGCGATGACGCGGGCGCGGCGCAATGCGGGCGCGGCTTAGGAGACTGTTTCTACGGCCAAGGCCATGCCGAGGCCGCCGCTAACGCAAAGGGTAGAAACCCCGCGTTTGGCTTTGCGTTTGAGCATTTCGTGGAGCAGAGTCACGGTGATGCGTGTTCCGGTGCAGCCGATGGGATGGCCGAGGGCGATCGACCCGCCATTTACGTTCAGCTTGGAGCGGTCGAAGTGCAGTTCGCGGTCGCAGGCGAGAACCTGGGCGGCGAAGGCCTCATTGAGTTCGATGAGATCGAAACTGCTGAGCCGGAGGCCGTATTTTGCTTCCAATGTCTTGAGTGCAGGAACCGGGCCGATGCCCATGATTCGCGGATCGACGCCAACCGAAGTGACGGCCAGGATTCGAGCCAGCGGCTTGCGCTGGTTCTGTTTGACGAAGTCCTCGCTGGCGAGGATGACGGCGGCGGCGCCGTCGGTGATACCGGATGAATTGCCTGCGGTAATGGTGCCGGATTTCGAAAATACCGGCGACAGTCTGCCGAGTTTTTCAAGGGTAGCTTCGGTGAAGGGATGCTCATCGCGGCTGAAGGTTTGCGGGCCTTTTTTCCCTTCGATGGTGACGGGAACGATTTCGTCGGCGAAACGATTGGCTGCCAAAGCGGCGGCAGCGCGGCTTTGCGACGCGAGGGCGAATTCGTCCTGCTCGTCGCGAGCAATGTTGTATTTCTCGGCGAGCACTTCGGCGGTTTCGCCCATGACCATCTTGGCCATCGGGCAGAAAAAGCCATCGCGATACATGCCATCGACCAGATCCTGATTGCCCAGGCGGTATCCCCAGCGCGCGCCGTCGAGGTAGTAGGGAACGCGCGACATGGATTCAGTGCCGCCGGCGAGAATGCAGTCTGCGTCTGCGTGCGCGATTGCCTGATAGCCGAGAGCGATGGATTTGAGTCCGGAAGCGCAGGCCTGATTGACGGTGTATGCCGGGACCTCTTCTGGAACGCCGCTGCGAATAGAAATCTGGCGGGCGACATTGGGCCCTCCGCCGGCCTGACGGGCGTTGCCGATGATGGTTTCGTCGACCTGGTCGGACCGAACACCAGCGCGTTCCATGGCGGCTTTGGCAGCGACGACACCCATGTCAGCGGTGGTGAGCGAAGCAAGCGATCCGCCGAACTTGCCGATAGGAGTGCGAACCGCGGCGAGAATGTAAACGTCGGTGGTGGTCATCTGGATATTAGAGTCTACATGGGGCGAGTTGGGTTCGCGGGTGGGTGCGTCACGAATTACACTGAAAGCTCATGAATTACA
>DASVWZ010000311.1:0-10071 GCA_036392935.1 Terriglobales bacterium
CCCAGCGCGTGATGGTCGATGTGGCGAGCGCCATCGAGCAAGGGGTTTTAATTGCAATCGATTACGGGTACACGCGCCAGGAGCAGCTGGCGGGCGGCGGACGCGGCACGCTGGCGGCGTTCCGGCGGCATACGGAATCGAGCGATCCTTACGAAGCGCCGGGCGAGCAGGACATAACCGCGCACGTGAATTTCACCGCGTTGGCGGACGCGACCGTCCGGCAGGGGATGATAGTTAATCCATTGATTACACAGGCGCAATTCTTGCTCGGAGTCGGCGAGCAGAATCAGTTTGCGGATGCGTTTGAAGAGTGCCGGCTGCCGCAGGAGCGTGCCAAGCGAGCGCTTCAGCTTAAACACCTAATTACCCCGGAGGGCATGGGCGAGACATTCCGCGTGCTCGTCGCGAGCAAAGGTATTGATCCGGAAAGGGTTGCGGGATTAAGCGGGCTGGGATTCGGTCGAATTCGCGGGTAGAGAGAATGGGTACGGTTCGAACGGTCTGCGAGGTATACCATTTTTCATAGAAAATCTTGTCAAGCCCCAAGAATGGCCGAAATTCGCGTAAACGATTGAGGGGAAGGGAAATATAAAGTTGGCAAAGGTGTCTGGTTTACCCCCTACGGCACGGTATACTAGAGGTAGGGGTTACTTTTTTCGAGATTTCGCCTGCGTTGATTCGGCCTAAAACAAGGCAGAAGTAAGAAGTTTGAATGCAGAAGTAAGGCAATCCTTTGCCCCCGAACTCAAACCATCCCTCAGCGGCTAAAGCCGCGACATATGGTGGGCATTTCGGCACGGCTGAAGCCGTGCCCTCCCGAAGGGGGTGGTTACGGCACCAATGAGGCCGTGCTCTCCCGACGAGCAGTATCTACTGCACGACCAGGGTCAGCTTCGCGGAGTGTACGAGGTTGGCGGAGCCGGAGCTGAAAGTTCCCACCACCGTCAGGTTATAGTTTCCCGCCGGGGTGGTCGCGCCACCGCTATTTGAATTGCTTCCCATGCCGCCGCCTCCACAGGCGGTCCAGGTGACGATTCCGGAGATCAGGCACAGTAGAACGATTGCGCAGAACATGGCGCGTGTCTTTCTTCTTTCACTTCCGCTCTTGTCACTTCCGCGCTTTTTACTTCCCAGCAGCACCACGCCGGGCAAGCCGGCGAATGCCAGCCAGATGGCCAGCATGCTTGCGCGCGTAAAGCCCGGATAAGTCGTCGCGGCTGAATTTCCCGCGGTTGATACGGAAATGGTTACGGGCACCGGCGCCGAGCCGTTGAGTTTCACTGAGCTTGGCGAAATTGAACAGCTTGAGTCGAGCGGGGCGCCGGCGCAGGTCAGGGTGACGGTCTGGCTGAATCCCCCGGCGGGGGCAACCGATACGGTATATTGTGCCGTCTCGCCCGGCATGACCGATGCGCTTGGCGATGAACCCGCGATCATAGAGAAATCTTGGCCGGTTCCGGTGAGCGCGACTGTCTGTTGACCGGTGGGCGCGGTATCGGTGACGGTGAGGACTCCGGTGATCGGTCCGCTGGCTGTGGGGTCGAAGAAGACGCCGACCGAGCAATACCCTCCGGGCGGTAGCGTGTCCGGACAGGTATCGGGTGCGGCGAAAGCGCCGGGACTGGCGGTGACGGTCTTAATGGCAATGGTGGAGTTCGTGTTATTGGTCAACGTGACTGCCTGTGGCAGTCCCGCAGTGCCGACGTACTGGCTGGGGAAGATCACGGTTGAGGGCGAGAACGTGACATCGATTACACCCGTGCCGGTCAGCGGTATATTCTGCGGCGATCCCGATGCGTTGTTGGTGATGGTTAAAGCCGCCGATGCGCTGCCTAGGATGGTTGGTAAGAACGTCACACCAATCGTGCAGCTGGCATTGACTGCCAGAGTCGCGGGACAGTTGTTCTGCTGGCTGAACTCGGCGGCGTTCGCGCCCGTGATCTGGATCGACGAGATCGTCATGGGTTTGTTGCCGGTGTTGGTCAGCGTGATGCTCTGCGCGGTGCTGGCAAAGCTTATGGTTTGGTTTCCGAGGCCGACTGTGCCCGGAGTAAGCGAGGCCAGTGGCCCGACGGTGACCGCGAAGACCACGCCGCAACCGACGCCGCCGCATGGGTTGCCCGATCCGCCTCCGGCCATGGCATAGAGCTGTCCGGCCTGGCCAAATAAGAGAGCGGAGACTGGGCCACTCCCGTCGCTCGCCCCCTGGAATATATAAAGCGGCGTTTCGGTTAGCGTGCCGCCTGCCGGCGATAGTTCGAATGCTGTGCCACAGCCGGGCCAGCCAGATCCGGGACAAGGAGTGAAAAGGCTGTTCCCCCCACCCACAGTTGTGCCGTAGAAGTTCCCGAAACCGTCCATAACCAAGCCTGCTTGGGGAAGCGCGCCGCCACTGCCATTCGGAAACACAAAGGGAACGCTCTCGACCCACCCGCCAGCCCCGTCGGGGCTGAGCTTGAACACGGTTCCGCATCCGGGCGGCGAAACTTGGCCGCCGCATTGCCCTTGATTGGAGTTAGGACCAGACTGGGTGGTTCCGTACAGGTTTCCAGATGGGTCAAAGATCAGTCCGCCATTGGGCACGCTGCCGTCGTTGTTTCCTTGAAACGCGTGAACTGTGCTTTCTGACCATCCGCCGCCCCCATTTGGGCTCAATTCGAAAACGACGCCAACTCCGAAGCTGCCCCCATATGCTGCGCTGCCATAGAGGTTGCCTGATGCATCAAATGTCAAAATCGGTTGAGGTAAGCTGCCATCACTTGTCCCCTGGAATTGGTGAAGAATCTTCTCCGTCCATCCGCTCCCGCCAGGGTTCGGGCTCAGTTCGAAGATCGAGCCGCATCCGATGTCGGGGCAGCCAACGCCGCCGTATTGGATGACGCCATACATATTTCCGTTCTTGTCAAAAGTGAGCCCCGCGGGCTCGATGCCGTCTGTACTTCCGCCCTCCAAACTATACAAAACGCTTTCGGCCCAGCCTCCGCTGCCGTTCGGGCTCAACTCGAAGACCGTCCCGCATCCGGTCGAGCCGCAGTTAGAAGGATTTCCTTCGCCTCCCAGCCTGGTGGTGCCATAGAGGTTCCCAGCAGTGTCGAAAATTAGTCCAGCGCTCGGATACTCCCCGTCGCTTCCTCCCTGGAAGCTGTAGAGAACGGCTTCGGTCCATCCTCCGCTTCCGTTTGGGCTCAGTTCGTAAAAGGTGCCTTTGTTAGTCAGACCGCCGTACTCGGTTACGCCGTAGAGGTTTCCTGAAGAATCAGACGCCAGATTGCCGACCGGGTAGATGCCGTCATTCCCACCCTGAAAGCGGTAGAGCACCTGCTCGGGGCTGGCCTGCTGCGTCTGGTCGGGCGTGAGGTGCCGATGCGTGCTTCGCCGCGGCGCGGCCAGGTGCTGCGCGAGAGCGAACTGGCTGGCCAGCAGAATGCAGAGCGAGATCAGGCGGATGGATTTCATGCAGGCTCCTGAGTAGATGGCAAGCTTCATTTTGGTTCTGGGACCGGCGCGGCGAGGGGGAATGCCGCACCAGTATGGTGCGTCAGCGGGAGTGGTTCGTCAAGTTGCAAGAAGTTGCGCAGGGGTGGGGGTGGCATGACAGCAGTTGGGGAGTCGCGTCAAAAGCAGATTCCTCGCGCGTTCTCGCCGCGGGGCGCGCCTTCGAACGGCTCGGAATGACAATGAGAAGCCAACCGAGGCGGCATAGCTAAAGCTTTGCCCTCGCGATGAGGTGTTGGAGGTTCGTCCTCGGTAAAGGGATTCTTCGGCCCGCGGTGCGGGCCTCAGGATGAGAATGGTGAGGTAGTCGGTAAGGCACAGCTGAAGCTATGCCCTGCCGTATAAGGCGTCGTTTCTCCACCCCTTCGCAAGGTGCGCGAAGGAGTGGGACGACCGCTCTTTCAGCGTCTTTTGTTTCTACTTGGCCAACTGCGATGCCACCTCAGGAAGCACGGGCGTACCTTCGGCTTGCACGGCTTGCAGCGCCGATGGATTCAGGCCCAACGCCTGCAGCGCGGTCGGGGCGACCTGCCTGGTGGCCACGTTGGCCGACACGGTTTGCGGCGTAAAGCCTGGATTTGCGACCAGCAACATGACATTGGTATCGTCGTGCGCGAAGCCACCGTGGTCGCCAATCATGGCGGTGCTGCCCGAATAGGTCACGCCGATGTTTGGGGTGACGATGATATCCGGTGAACGCGGGTCCTGACCCGGTTCGAGGCCGCCGACGTTGTAGTTGATGGCCAAGCTCGGCCCGTAGAGAATCTCACCCAGCCCGATCCCGGTGGCGTTGGTTTCGAGGATCTTTACGGCACGATCGACGCTGACACCCTTCTTGAGCCAAAGCACGGATACATCATCTTCGGTTGCGCCAATGCCGGTGGAGTTGAGAGGCGACTCTGACCACGGAATGAGCGGCCCGAGCACGGTGGCGGGAGTAACGGAGCCATCGGCCACGTAACGAGTGGGGTCGATGGGCGAGTCGCCGTGCTTGGCGGTGATGATCACCAAGGTGTTGTTATAAATGCCGGCAGACTTGAGTGCGCTGACGATCTCACCGATGGCTGCGTCGACATACTCGATTTCATGCAGCAACTGCACGCCGGGCAGCGCGGCCGCATTTATGTAACCACCCACGGCGACGCCGGCCTCATTGACCGACTGGCCGATGTACACCGACTGAAAGTTCATGCCGAACAGTGCCGGAACCATTGCCGGTTTGCCGGAGTGGGTTTTGCCCGCAATCTGGTTCAGCAATGCGTAAACCTTGATGGCGTCGTAGCACTGTATGTTTTCGAAGCTGGCGTTCCAGGCGCCTGCGCCGACTTTGTCGCGGATGGGGTCGCAGGAAACGCCCAGGACGGTCTTAACTCCAGGCAGAGGCACCACCGCAGAGCTGACCTCGGGAGAATAATAGTCGTCGAGTCCGGTGCCGCCAGGTCCGCCGACGAAGGAGTAGGAGGGATGCTTGTCGATCCATGCGGTGTATCCGCCGGCGGCATGGACAACGCCAAACATAGTGTTTACGCGGATGAAGTCCCAGGGATAGACCGGGGCGCAACCGGCCTGCGGATCGCGCTCCAATTTGTTGGGATCGATGGAGCGGATACCGCCTTCGGTCAATCCAAGGCCTACGGCACCACCATTCAGCTTGGTGTCGTCAACATCAAGGCCCTGGTCGAAGTCGGTGGTGGTACCGGTGGGCGCGGCGTAGGGCGTGCACGAGCCGCCGTCGAGGCCGGTGCCGGTCTTTTTTGCCGGCGGATCAAGCGAGCGGTCGAAGGCGACATCGTAATAAAGGCCGGTGGTCTTGGGCGTGCCGCCAGAGGCCAGGGCGGCCATGCCCGGGAAAGAATCCGAAGGCTTCGAGGACTCGGTGTTCACGTAATTGATGCCGGTTTGGGCAAGCGCCGCCATATTCGGACAATAGGGCTGGCCACCGTTGACGCCGCGAATGCCGTTGGCGCAGTTGTAAAAATCGACGGCGTGCATGCCGTCGATGCTGAGCAGCAGAACGTGATCGACTTTTCCGGAACCTAAACTTTTGGTTTCCGCGGTGACGAGATGAGTGGAAAGCGCAAATGCTACAGCGATTAGAGACAGAAGTGCCCTGATTGAGTGCATGCCATCCTCCATAGGAGAACAAGTATCGCCCGCCAGAAATACCGTGAGGTTACGCGGAGGTTAATTCTGTGTGAATTGGGCCTCAGATAAGGGCAGCGGCTGCGGAGCGCTTACTTCTTTTTCTGGGTGAGTTGCCAGACGATGGTGAGCGGGTCGCGGCTCTTGCCGGGAGCGATCAAGCCGCGTTTTTCAAGCGATTGTACCGTAGAGCGATTGGCGGAGGCGGCGCGGATCACTTCGTTATCTTTCAAATGGCGAAGCAGTGGCTCGCTGCCGAGCGAATTGGTCTCAAGTTGATAGCCTTGTTCCATGTGAGAGAGCAGATCCATTTCGCTGTCGGTGAGGTTGGACGCGGGTTTTGGGGCTGCAGACGACTTTTTCTTGGGCATGGTGCGGCCTTTCACTTCAGCGGTTGGCCGGGCTGTCTTCAAGTTTTGCGGCTGACATCTGGCGAAGCAATTCTACGACCGGCTGTTGGCTCTTCAAGATTCGCGGCGCAATTTCGGCGATGGACAGCCAGCGCGGCGAGCCCTCCCATGAGCTCTTGAGTTCTCCGTTGGTTTGAACTTCAAAGACGGAAATGGTGCAGGGGAGATCGGCGCGGCTGGGGTAACGTGTGATCAGTTTTTCGCCGGCGATTTCCAGACCAGTTTCTTCGAGCACCTCGCGGCGCAGAGTGCCTTCATCTGCTTCCTTCCAGCGGGCGATGCCCCCGGGCAGGGAAACACCGCGTCCGTCGTTGCGTTCTATGACGAGGAATTCGTGATTGCGACGGATGATGGCCAGCGAGGCGCGCAGCGGTCCGAAGAGCGGGAAGGTACGGTAAAGCATGAAGCAGGTGCGAGAAACGATCCAGAACAGGCGGCGCTCGAATGTTTCACGGCTGCTCAAGAGGCAAGTCTAGCACGCGGATTTTGCGGGCACGTCTGCCCGGGGCGCTATTGCTTCTTTGGCGGTAAATATTTCTTATCGATCGAGGCGACGACGACGTAGTTAGGGTCAACCATTTCATTGAGATGGATGCGGGCGACTTTGGAGAGAAGCTCGTAGGCGTCAAATTCAGACAGGCCGTAGTCGGCGTGGATCCAGGCGACGAGTTCGGTGAAGGCGATGCGCAGGCAGTCGTCGAGCGGGCGGTAGGCACCGACGGTCATGATGGCCTGATCGTTTTCAAAACGTGGCCAGTTGATCTTTTTGTTCTTGATGACCTCGACCTGCACGCGGGCGTGGAGCGGGACTTCGATGGCGGTGCCAGCGACTTCGCCATCGCCCATGGCGGCGTGGCCGTCTCCCATGTAGAGCAATGCTCCCGGCACGTTGACGGGGAAGTAGACGGTATTGCCGACGCTGGCCTCGGGCGAATCCATGTTGCCGCCGAATTCGGCGGGGACGACGGAACTGCGGACCTCGCCGTTGGCGGGAGCGACGCCGATGCATCCGAAGAAGGGATGGACGGGAATCTTCACGGTGAATTTGGAGTCGAGCGCCTGAAAGGTTGCGGTGTTGTCGGCGTGGTTAATGGGATAGAACCATATTTTTTCGGGCGGCGGCGGGGCGAGCATGGGCGTGTAGTTGGTGGGGCTGATGGCGCCGAATCCGGGAGCGAACGCGCCGATGCCTTGATTGCCGGCAACCTGGAGGTCGAGGATTTTGACGGCGATCGAATCGCCGGGTTGGGCGCCGTCGATGAAGAACGGGCCGGTCAGCGGGTTGTCGCCTTTCGACATGCTGAGGGTGTCGCCGGGCTTCTGAATGGCGTTGCCGAAGCAGTCGAGGGTGTTGGTGTCAAGGATGTCGCCAGAGTGGAGGTGTGCCACAGGGGCTGCCGGTCCGTAGACGTATTTTACGGTGTCGATGGTGGCGTGGTAGGAGATGGTGTTCTGGGCAGGGAGCGATGCCGTGAAAAGAGCAACGGCCAGGAACGTTTTGAAGGTTGGCCTCATTTCCAATTTGCAATTTGTAATTTCTGCTTTTACTTCTAACTTTTGATTTCCAAACTCCTGCATTCTCACTTCTAACTTCTACCTTCGATCTACTTCCAGGCTTTTTCCAGCAACGACGCCGTACTCGATCCGCCTTTGGATTCGACGTACTTGGTCATGATGGGGACGAACTTCGTCGCCATGTCGGGCGAGAGACCGAGTTTGTGAAAGGCTTCGGCAGTTTCGGCGAGACGGCCAAGGCTGCCCATGCTTCCGCTGGAACCGACGGCGCTCTCAAGCGAGGCAAGCTCGGACGAACTGCCTGTGGCGGGTGCGGCCTTGAGCAGGGCGGGCATGTTGGGCACGGAGTTAGCGACCTGGCCGAACTCGCTCAGGCTAAGGCGCGATTTGGCGAGTCCGAAGAGCGCGCCGGCTCCGCCTTTGGCCTGAGTCTGCGAGATGTTGAGGCCGTTCGAGAGCTGGCCGATGAGCCCGGTGGCGGCGGATTGCGCGGTCGCGGACGCAGCGGCGAAAACCATGGCCAGCAGGCAAACCAGGGTGATTGGGAGTTTCATGGGAGTTGCTCCTTCAGCAATACATGGTAACGCAAAATGAGGCAGAAGTAGGAAGTCAGAATGCAGAAGTCAGACCGTGTTTTGGGGGATGGCGTAGCCGGCGATATGTCGTTAGTCGTTGTCCGGGCCTTCGGGTGGGGTGCGGTCGGTGAGGAAATGCTTGGCATCCATGGGGGCGCTGATGTTTTTGAAAGTCAGCGGAGTCTGGCTGAAGTTGAAGCAGTCGGCAAGCGCGTCAGTGGTGTTGCTGTCGGCCCATCCGAGTTGACCAAGGCCGTAGGTTTGCTCAATGAAGTTGAGGATGCTGCCGAAATCGTGATTGGTGTGCGAGATGTACGCAGCTTTAGCGTAGGGCGAGATGACAATGAGCGGAACGCGGAAGCCATAAACGTAGCCGGATCCCCAACTGACGCCGTCGGCGATGACTTTGGGCGGAGGAACGTGATCGGGCCAGCCACCCCAGTCGTCCCAGGCAACGATGATGGCGGTGTTCGACCAGTAGGGGCTGTTGCCGATGGCGTTGACGATGGACGCGACCCAGGAGGGTCCGCCGATCCATGCGGGATTGCTGGCGTGGTCGGAGTTGGGGGCGGAGGGAATGACCCAACTGACGGTGGCAAGATTGTTGCTCGCGATATCGGTGAGGATGGGTGCGGGATTTTTGGTGGTGTACTGGATGACGTTGTTGAAGGCGGAACCGGTGCAGGCGGTGGCGTTGGGCGGCGCGGCGTTGGGCACGCAGAGGTGCTCAATGGCGGTGGGGCTGGTCCAGATGTAGTCGTAGGTGGGGGTGTAGAAGCGCCAGGAGACATTTTGGGCGGTGAGTTCGTCGGCGAGGGTCTGGTGGTCAACGCAGGGATAGATTTTGTCGCCTTCAACGCCGTCGGGGCCGATCAGAGTGACGAGCGAGTCGGGCGGCGAGATGCAGCCGGCAGCGGGCTGAGTATTGGGGTTCTCCGAGATGAACAGGTTGCTGGTCTGGGTGGGCGCGGAGGTCCCGGAAAAGATGAACTGATGCGCGGGAAAGCTGGGACCTTCGTTGGTTTGAAACATGCGGTCGCCGAAGGTGTATTGCTCGGCCATCTGGAAATAAGGGCTGACATCGGCCGCTTTCACGTAGATGAAATGAGGATTGGCGGGCGGACAGCCGGTGTAGCCGGGGGAGCAACTGACCTGGATGAGGTCGGCGCCGTCCATGTGGCCGTTGTCGTACATTCGTTTGAAAGCGTCGTGCGCGTGGGATAAGTCGTACGGCACGCCAAGGCTGCCCGGCTGCATGGTGACGGTCTGGCCGGTGGAAGTCAGTTCGGTGCTGGAGATATCGGCGCCGGCGGCGATGAGTGCCGGGTCGTGGAAAAGGTTGTCGGGAGTGCGGTTTTCCTGAAAGATGATGACCACGTGCTTGATTTTGCCGGCGGAGTTGGGCGGCGGGGTGGGCGGGGTGTTGTTGCTGGTGGTGCTGCCGCCACCGCAGCTCATGTTAAGAAGGACTACCGAAGCAGCGAGCGCCAGTGCGCACAGGGCGACGGCGAGTTTTCGATTCATGAACGGCTCCAGATTAAATTGCCCCCGCGAAGCGCCCGGCCCGCCGACATCTAAGATGATTAAACCGCGAGGGCGGGTTTTCCACTCGCGGAACCAGAAAAAATTCTTCGGGGACGGAAAAGCCAATCATCCGCTGCACCGTTGGGGTTGCAGCCGGGGGAGGGTAGCGGCTGCAAGCGGAAAAAGCAAAGCGCCACCGACCCAACGTCCGAAGAACGACGCTACGGCAGCGCTGCATGACCACCGACGATCGTTGACTCCTGAACGAGCCTAGCGCGCGATGGTGCTGGAATCCAGTGTGACATGAGGTACGTGGAACCACGGTCGTTACGTTAGGGATGGGCTGCTGGAGCGGGAAGTGGAGGGAGGGTTGCTAGGGAAGCAGTCGTCGGTCGTCAGTCGTCAGTCGT
>DASVWZ010000312.1:0-4615 GCA_036392935.1 Terriglobales bacterium
ACTGAGGGCAGAGGCAGCCCGGGCTTCGACTGCAAGGCGACGGCACAGTTCGGGGTCGTGGCTGGCGTCCGATGGCAGCATCTTCAGCGCAACTACACGATTCAGGTGGGCGTCATACGCCCGTAGAACCACTCCCATACCACCGCGGCCAATTTCTTGATCCACTCTGTACCGGTCGACTAGGAGTTCACCTAGCATGGATGGCAGTGTCTCCGGTCCGTCGCTTGGTTCGCCGTATCATATCCCCTTTGTGAAACTGGCTGCGAGTCTAGGTGCGGCGGATGAAAAACCCTCCGTCACGGAGAGTCAATTGCTACTGCGCGGGAAACAGTGTCGGGCTCGTGCCTTAGCGATTTTCCCGGACGAAAGGCATTAGCGGCCAATCTCTGCCCATTTTCAGGGTATCCCTAGCTTGCGCGCTTCGCTGAGGATCTTGGTAAGCCGGTTGGAGAGGCGGTCGAGGCGACGGCGGGAAGTGCCGTTTGGCAGCGTTCGGCGAAACATCTCGAGCACATGTTGAGCGGCGAGCAAAGAATCGATCAGACCATCGAGGCCAGCTCGGGGAGTGAACGGTGTCCTCGGCTGCGGAGCAAGATGCCGAGGTTTAGAGCGGGCCAACTCGAATTCCCGCTGGAGATCCGTCAGCACCACGTCGAGATAGATGATGGTCATCTCGGGAGAAGCGTGGCCGAGTAACTTCATCACAGCGAGAAAACTAACACCGGCACGAAGCATTTCTGAGGCATAGGTGTGACGAAATTGGTGCGGGACGATGTGGGTGGGAAGGCCGAGCGCATGACAGACTTGATGCAAGTAATCGCGGAGTTGACGAACGAGTGCCTCTTTAGAACGCGGACAAGCCAGAAGCCGTCCATCGACAGGCAGCGGATCAAGAGAACGAAAGAATTGGAGGCGTCGGACGAGTTCACACACAAAGGAATCCACGGGGACCATACGTTCTGTTTTGAGTTTTCCGAGTGGTACGTGAACGGCCCATTGATTCGAGCCGGTAGAGCGCAGGCAGTCGAAGGCCAGGTCGGCACACTCACCGATGCGCATGCCGGTGTGGCGAATCAGCAGGAAGAGTTGCCGCCCAGGTCATTGCGCAAGCGGAATTCCTGCTGTAGGAGTTCATCCTGTTCTGGCGTGAGCGGACGTGGGAGTCTCTGCGGGAGGCGCGGAATGTCCTCGCGGCGAATCAGATGGGCGAGTTCAGAAAGCTGTTCGGTCCACGCGAGCTCGTTGAAGATGCAGCGCAGAGCGATAAGCAGATTGATACAGGATGCGGTCGCGAGTGGCGGTGTTTGCGAACGCAGGTGGGACATCCAGCCGAGGATATGAGGTTCACGGCGCAATTGGTTCAGGCCCTTCACGGCGGGATGATCAGTGCCGAGATAGCTCAGGAAGTTGCGAACAGTCCCACGATAGTGACGAGTCGTTTCGGGGCTGAGTGCCACGCAGAGGGAATCGACCGCGCGGTCGAAGAGCGGAACCAGAGGATGTTGAAGCAGAGGGCGGCGCGCGCGGTTCATGAGGAGGCTTTCGGAAGGGGGCGAATGTGCTGGGCCACGGCGCGTGCATACTCCAGGTAGACGTCTTGTGGGGTGACCGACACATAGAGCAGCGTAGTTTGGATGTTGGCGTGTCCCATCAACTTCATCAGTGCGGGCAGGCTCATGCCAGCACGGATCATGTCGGAGGCAAACGTGGTTCGAAAGCGATGGGGGTTGGCAAGTTTGATGCTGGTGGTCTGGCGATGGTGGCGGAATAAGGAACGCAATCCCGCTCGGGTCATGCGAACTCCACGCAGGCGTCCTTTGAGTGAGACAAACAGCGCGGCGGAGCAGGGATCGGGTCGTTCCAGGCGCAGGTAATGTTCGAGCAGTTGCACGGTTTCCGGCGCCAACGGCAGGAAGCGAAATTTGTTACCTTTGCCACGAACGCGAAGCTGAGCTTCGGAAAGCAACGCGTCGTCCCGATTCAAAACCAATACTTCGGCGGACCGTAGCCCTTGCAAAAGCATCAGTCCCACGATGGCCAAATCGCGCGCGGTGCGGAACCTGGACCAGAAGCGCGCCACTTCATTCACCGAGAGCGGCACAATGTTGCGTTTGGGGACCTTCACGCGCAGCCGGCTCATCGCTACTTCCCGCCGGCCAAGGCCCATGGGCTTTCGCTGCAAGAACGCGTGATGAAAGCCGTGGGCGATCTGGCAGGGAGCATCGGGGAACTCATTGCGGATGGCGCGTTCGGCGATGGCCACGCGGTCATTGATGGTGGAAGGGGAAGGCCGCGGCTGTTGGCCGGACTGGAAGCGCACATAATCCAGGAGCGTGGACTCGGTAAGGTCGCCTTCCCGAATGTCGCCGGTGTGACGAACACTCTCCCACCAGCGGACAAAGTGCAGCAGGTTGTAAGCGTAAGTGCACAGCGTGGTGTTCGCCAGGCGGCGAACATATTCGCGGTCCAGGTAACGATTGATCCAGCCCACCTCCCGGCCGGTTTGCTCAACGACACGAACTGAGCTTTGAGCGTTGTTGGAAATCTGCTGCTGGATCAGGCGGAACTTCATAGCGCAGCGACCTCCAGGAGAGCTTGAAACTGCCCTGCATCACCGCCCTGGACGAAGAAGGAGTTTGGATCGTGGCCAGCGGGCAGGAGCACGCGGCGAGTGGCAATACCTTGCGCGCGCAGACGATGTGCGAGTTGCTGCGCGGCTTGTTGGCCGCTGCCGTTGGCATCGACATCGAAGGTGAGATAAATCGTGCGCGGGCGATCGCACAGCTGTTGAAACTGGTAAATGTTGAGATGGGTACCCAAAGAGCAGGTGACGTGGCGAAAACCCGCCTGCCACAACACGGCATAGTCGAACAGCCCCTCGACGAGAATCACCTGGGGGCATTGTTGAACCTGCTCCCAAGCATACAAGCCACCCTTGGAGCCGGGGAGGAATCGATGGGCGAAGGCGGCAGCGATACTGCGGCCGTAGAGGTTGATGACGCGCCCGCCCTGGCAGCACGGGAAGACGACGCGCCGGTAGAAGGCATCGTGACCCTGCGAATCGAGCAGACCGAGACGCTGCAGGAGATCGCAGGAATAGCCTTGAGCGGTGAGATGCCGGCGCAAGCTCCCACCAGGGGCATAACCGATGCGCAGTTCTTTGATCAGGGCGAGATCGCGCAGTCCGCGTTGTTTCAGATAGTGCAGCGCCTCTGGGTAGCCATCGAGTTGCTGTTGATAGAAGGTGGCGGTTGGCTCGAGCACATCAGCAGGGTCAGTGAGAGGAACGCTTTGCTGCTCGAGGTAAGCGAGGCTTTGGCGAAAAGACAGATGGCGGGATAACTGGACAAAGCGCAGGAGATCGCCGCCCTGGCCGCAACCGTGACAGTAGAAGAGATTTTTGCGGGCGTTGACATAGAACGAAGGGCGGGTTTCCGGATGCAGGGGACAGAGTCCGACGAACTCGGGGCCGTGACCAGCAGGCCTGGCGACCCAGTTCTGCTGCCGCAAATAATCGAGCAGCGAAAAGCGCTGTTTGAGTTTTTCGAGGTCCTCGCCCACGGCGCTGTTTGCCTCTGACGCGAACGTAGAAGAAGGTGGGCCAGCATTCCCAGGCAAGGATGGTGGGTGGAGAAATTTTCTCAGAGCCGCAGGGGCCAGAGAATTTCCAGAACCGGGGTCAGCCAAGACAAAGGCTCAGCTTGCTGATCCGCTGGAGCACCACGCGTCAGCCAGTGAGTGACGCGGATGAGCGTTTGGCGGAGAAAGGCCGGTTGGGAGCAGTCCAGTCCGTGGGCCCAGCGGCGGAGCGTGGAGGGATCGGGCATCCGATTAGGATCTTTGAGTGTAGGCGTGGCCTTTTCCCAGGAGCAGTGTTCCACAAAGCGCCGTCGCAATGCCTGACAGCGCGTCAGCAAACTGTAGTGGGTGTAAGGGAGAGAAAGCAGTGGAAGAAAGGTGAAGGTCTTCCCGCAACGAGGGCAGCGACCGCGACGGATGCCGATCCAGTCGTGGTGTTCATCGTGGGCCTGCTTGCGGCGGCGTCCATGACCGATGATGGATTCGCATTCACATGCGGGGCATCGCCGCAAGATAACTTCGGCGCAACTCGCGGCCCACTCCGTTTCGAGCTTGTGCGGCGGGAGGGAAAGTGGGATAAACAGAATCGTACTTCATCGGGGCTCTGCCCCTCCGGCATTGACCTGCCAAGATCTGAGCCGGAAGCAGCAGAGCTCCTTCCTCCTGAAACAAAATCCAACTGGAAGAGAATACAGCTTCTCGGCTATGGTTTCTTAAGGGTGTGATTCACAGAATTGGCCGCTAATAAACGGCAACTTGGAAGTAATTGTAAGGTCCCGATTAACGCTAGCGCTTTACCGGATGCGTGCGTTCTCGGTGAGGAGTGAACGGAGGCGGGGAGTGCTGCGCGCGTCCGGTAAAGCCGTTTGGAAGTGGCCGCCCGTGGTTGCGGTGGACGCGAGCGCTATGCAAATTCAATGGTGGGAAGGGGCGGTATTGAGGCGTGTCGAGACTGTGCTGCAGGGCACGACACATGACACCGTGCGCGCGGAAATTGGCTACGGCGAAAAAGGATCGCAAAGACGGTGGTCGAAGA
>DASVWZ010000313.1:0-22765 GCA_036392935.1 Terriglobales bacterium
TTGCGCGAAAAGCTCGGCGCCAGAGGTGCGGAAGGTCTGCTGAGCGGCGGAGATGATGGCGCGGGTTTCATTCTTGCCGCCGGCGACGTCAAGCAGGCCGAAAAGGACGCGGTCGGGACCGACGCGGATGTAGTCGAAGAAGTCTCCGGCCATGCGCGGACTGTGGTAGACGGAGGCGAGTTCGGCGCCGGTGAGGTCGGGGATTTCGGCGCGGGACGGCCCGTTGGCGACTGGGTCGGGATTGGCGCTCGTCGACATGCGAGGGTGAAGGTAGCATAAAAGCGGTCGGTAGTCATTAGTTGTTAGCGGTCAGCCATCAGCCATTAGCCGTCGTTCGTCGTTCGTCGGTCGCCCTTCGCCGGTCGTCGTTCGCCGTTAGTCGTTAGTCGGCGGTCGGCGGTCGGCGGCGAAAGATGCGGGTTCGTTGGCTGAAAATCCCCCAGAGAATACGGGTATATAATTCCGGCGCATGGGAAGGGATTATGGAGCGAAGGGCGAAACTGGCAAAACCGGTTGCTTTGTCTGACTCGGTCCAACGGCGATTGGAAAAATACGCATTGGCTGCGAGCGCGGCGGGAGTCGGGGCGATGGCGCTCGGAGCGCCGGCGGAGGGGAAAGTTATTTATAGCCCCGGGACACACGTGGTCGGACACAACCAGACGTACAACTTCGCGACGGATCATTTCTTAATCCCCGAGTTCAAGCTGGTGAACGGGTATGGCTGCTCGGATGTATGCTTCGGAGCTCTGTTCGCGCTGCCGGCGGGACATCAGGACGGCGTGGAGGGAAATTTTTGTAAAGGGTTTTTCCTGACGCACAAGTGTGCCTACCCTTTAAAGACAGGAGCGATCATCGGGCCGAACCAGCCGTTCTCCGGAGGGTTGCTGTTCTCGGAGGCATCGTCGGGAGGGCAGTGGTACAACGTCAAATCAGCTTATCTGGGGCTGAGGTTTCGGATTGATGGCAAAGTGCACTACGGATGGGCACACCTCAAGATGGATATTCCGCAGTTCACCATGACGCTGGACGGATATGCGTACGAGACCGTAGCCGGGAGGCCGATCGAGGCGGGCGCTAAGGGAGATGAATGGACTCCACCGGCGCAGGCGCTGGGCGGGTTGGCAGTGGGACGAAGATAGAAGGTCAGAGGCTTCCTGCAATTTATTTTTGGTCGAAGAGGTCGGAGCGGTCGATGCGCTCGCCTTTGAAGACGACGAGCGAGATGCGCTCGGTGACGGAGATGTCATCGAGCGGATTGCCGTCGACGATGAGCAAGTCGGCGTCGTGGCCTTCGGCGATGAGGCCCAACCGGTCGGCGGCTTTGAGACAATGCGCGGCGTTGGCAGTAGCGGCCTGAAGAGCGACAGCGGGGGGAATTCCGGCGCGGACCCAGAGTTCGAGCTCATGTTGGACGGTGGGGCCGTGGATGACGAGGAAGTTGCCAGCATCGGTTCCGGTGACGAGCGCGACGCCGTGCCGTAGGGCGCGATTGAGGTTTGAGGCGGCGATCTGCATGTCGATGGGATACCCGGCGATGGCAGCGCGAATGGGTTCGGCGTCTTTGGAGATGAGTGCCTCGGCTGTGTCACGCAGCAGTTCGGGCGGGGCGACCTGTTGGACGAGTGAGCGCTTGAGGAGATCGCCTTTGCCGGCAGCGAACTCGCGGAAGGCTTCGCCAACGCTGAGCGTGGGATCGTAGAAAGTTCCCTCGCGCGACATCTGCTCGAAGAGCGCGTCGGAAATTTCTTCGCGAAATGAGCCGTGCTCGATGGAGTTGGCGTGGACGGCGAGGGCGTCGGCAACGTCGCGGGCATCGCCGGTGTGGACGGCGAGCGGAAGATTATCGGCGTGGGCTTCGGCGGCGATGGCAGCGAGGATGGAAGTATCGAGGCGGTTGAAGACGCGGGTACCGGCGCCGGATTCGAGGATGGCCTTGATGCAATTGACTCCGGCGGATTTGAGGTCGTCGACCTGCTGGCGAGCTTCGGCGTCGGTCTTCGGAAGACGCAGGTACTGCTTTTCGAGATTGGCGCGGAGGGATGGCGGAAAATCTTTGAAGTATTCGGTGCCGTGTCCGCCTTCGGTGGTGAACATGGGACCGCAGGCGAAGAATTCGGCGCCGAGCTTTTCTCCACTGTTCACGAGGCCGCGGACTTTAAGGGAAGAGTCGAGACCGTCTCCGACGCTGCGCACGCTGGTGACGCCGCTGTAAAGATAGGCGGCGAGATTGCGGAGCATGGCTTCATCGGCGTTGTACTTGCTCATGTCGCGCAGGATGCCGCCGGGAGCGGCGAGGTGAACGTGGACATCGATGAGTCCGGGGAGGATGGTCTTGCCGGCGGCTTCAATGACGTCAGCTTTGACGAGCTTGGGATCGGGGCCAGCGCCGGAATAGACTGCGGCGATTTTGCCGTGCTGGATGAGGACGGCGCCGTTGTCGATGACGCGGCCATCGCCGACGAAGATGCGGGCGTCGCGGATGAGATAGCTTTCGCCGCGAGCCATTTGACGGGCGAGGATCTTGGCTTTGGTGATGTCGGTGCGGGAGTGGGCCTGCCAGGCTCCGAGAACGAAGAATGGGAGCAGAACTGCGACCAGAGCGAATTTGGCGGAGGCACGGATTTTGTCTTCTTTTTCCCAGCGGAATAAATGATGGGCGAGGAAAATTCCCACGACGGTGGTTAGCGCGAGAGCCAGCGCAGGCTGGATGTTCTGCGCGAGAGTTTCGTTGCGCAGCAACATGCCCTGGACGCCGGCGGTTAAGTAGGTGGTCGGAATAAATTGGGTGACGATCTGGAGCCAGGTGGGAAACATCGAGAACGGAAAGGTCGCGCCGCTCAGCAGCAGCATGGGCAGGTAGACGAGTTGAGTGATGATCTGGCTTTCCTGCATGGAATTGACGACGGCGGCGATCATCAAGCCGAGGGCGCGCATGGCGCAGATGGCGAGGGTGAGGAAGATCAGCAGCGAGCCCATGGTTTGCGGCCAGGGCATGCCGTAGACGTAATGCGCGAGGGCGAAGAGCGCGAGGATGTAGGGCATGAAGAGCGCCCATCCGGTGACCACGGAGGCGACGAGCAGCGGAGTGGGGCCGATGGGCGTGACTTTGTAACGGCGCAGGATGTTCTGATCGCGCTCCTGGACAGCGCGCATGCCGGCGCCGAAGAGTCCATTGCCAAGTATGCCGATGATGACGACCATGCTGATGACGAAGGCCATGCCGGAACCGCGCTCAGCGTGGAAGGATTGCGCGAAGACAATGAAGAGGACGAGCGGGAATGCGTAATTAAAGAAGATGACGGTCTTCTGTCGCAGGGCCAGCTTTAGATCTAGAGTGATGAGCGCTTTGTAGGCTTTCAGATTCATTCTCGGAGGCTCTTTCCGGTGAGCTCGATGAAGACATCTTCGAGCGTGGGTTGCTTGAGGCGGACGTCGGTAAGCTCCATGCCCTGCTGGTCGATCCATTTGACGAGATCGACGAGAGTGGCGGCGGGACGGCGCGAACTGACGGTCAAAGTGCGGAGGGTTGGGTCGACGGTGGATTTGATGGCTTCAGTCCACGCGGGAAGGTTGGCGGGAAATGGCGTGGCGGTGGTGACAACGATGCTGGAGGCGTGGCGGCTTTGGCGTTGGAGTTCGGCGGGTGAGTCAAGCGCGATGATGCGGCCTTCGTCGATGATGGCAACGCGATCGCAGAGGCGCTCGGCTTCTTCGATGTAATGCGTGGTCAGCAGAATGGTGCGACGCTCCTGCTTGAGCTGATCGAGAAGCGAGCTGATTTCGGCACGGACCTGGGGGTCGAGGCCGGTGGTGGGCTCGTCGAGAAAGATGAGGCGAGGATCGTTGACCAGCGCGAGAGCCAGCGCCAGGCGCTGCTTTTGGCCGCCGGAGAGGGTTTCGTAGAAGGCGTCGCGTTTTTCGGTGAGCTGCAGGCGGGTGAGAAGCATTTCGGAGTTGACGTTGCGGGTATAAAAAGCGGAGAAAACTTCGAGAGCTTCGTGGACGCGGATTTTTCCGGGAAGGTTGGTGGCTTGCAGGCAGACGCCGATGCCATCTTTGAGCTGGTTGCGCTGGCTGTCGGGATCGAAGCCGAGAACTTTTACGGTGCCGGAGGTGCGCGGGCGCAGACCTTCGAGAATTTCGATGGTAGTGGTCTTGCCGGCGCCGTTGGGGCCAAGCAGACCAAAGACTTCTCCGGGCTGGACGGCGAAGTCGATGCCTTTTACGGCTTCAAGCGGGCCGTAGGATTTGGTGAGGCCTTCGACGAGGATGGCGGGAGCGGGCGAGGACATGCGGAGGGAATAGGCTATCAGAGGAAGAAGTCGTTAGTCATTAGTCATTAGTCATTAGTCGTCAGTTGTCAGTCGACGGTCGGCGTCGTTCTTAACAGCCCGGGAAAAAACCTTTACCACAGAGGCGCACAGTGGTTTCACAGAGGTACACAGAGAAAACGTTCGATGATGCGGACACCGGCTACACGCGGGCATCGGGTTCGGAGCTGAGGCGGGTGCAGAAGGCGCGCAGAGCGGCGCTTTGCTCGGCGGAGGGCATGAAAAATTCGAGACCGTGACGAAGGCGATCGCGCCAGCGGACGATGGCACGCAGGGATGTGGGCGGATCGGCAGGGGAAAATCTCAGGGCAAGAGTGACGAGTTCTCCGACGCTCAGTTCCCTGCCGATGATGCATCCGATGCCACCTTCGCTGATTTCATTGCAAAGGCCGTGGACATCGAACGAGCCGTCGGGTCCGAGGACGGTGACGGTCATGTTGAGTTGGGCGCGAAAGCGTGGAAAACGGCGGTTGTGCTGGCGCGGATTGAGCGCAGGAGGGCGAGTGGATTCGGGGGAAGGCTTGTTCATGGACAAGGGACGATTTTACATGTGAGAGGAAAGACTCTGAAGTCCCTAATCAGGTGACCGGGCGGAGTCGCGTGGCCGGGAGGGTTTGCGGCAAGGTAGTTTGATTTCTTTGACGCTGGGATATGCCTGGAAGCATCCTACGTGGTACGCTGCACTTCGATCGCCAAGGTGGTACTTCGTGAAACCAGCAAAGCTTATCCAGTTTCTTTTTGCGTTTGGCTCGATGATCGTGCCGTACGGATTTGGGCAGGTGAACAACCTGCCACAGGTGCATCATGTGATTATTGTGATTCAGGAGAACCGCACGCCGGACAATCTGTTTGGCAGCGACGCGTTCAGCAGTTCGCCGCAGCTTCCGGGAGCGAATCTGGCGAAGCAGGGGAAATGCCTGGGCAGCACGGTGCCGCTGACGTCCTACACGCTGGATGCGTGCTTCGATCCGGACCACGCACATTTGCAGCCGTATCCGTCGTGGATACAGATGTACAACAAGGGCGCGATGGATGGCGCCTGCGAGATTTCCATCAGCGAGCGCAGTTGTACGTCGCTGAAGTATCCGAACTACACATACGTGGATAATGCGCAGGGGCAGATCCAGCCATATTTCGATATGGCGAAACAGTACGGGTACGCCAACTTTTTCTTTCAGACAAATCAGGGGCCGAGTTTTCCGGCGCATCAGTTTCTGTTCGGCGGGACTTCGGCGCCGGTGTATGACGACGGAGACGCGAATCAATACTGGACGTGGTTTGCGGCGGAGAACCACAAGGAAAACGCCTATGGATGCGTGGGGACGCAACTGATCCTGGAGATCGATCCGAGCGGGGCGGAGTCGCCGGGATATAACGGCGGGCTGCCATGTTACAACCACAACACTCTGGTGGATTTGCTGGATCAATACAAAATTAGCTGGAAGTATTATCCGCAGGGGCCGACGCAAAGCAGCGCGGGGAGCGCGCTGTGGACGGCACCCAACGCGATTTTGAATATTTGCCAGCCGCAGAGCGGAGCATGCACGGGCGCGGAGTGGGAGACGAACGTGGCGGCGGAGATACCACCGAATCCACCGGTGCGTGGTGCGATGGCTCCGATACTAAGTGACATTGAGAACTGCAAGTTGCCGGCGGTGAGTTGGGTGATTCCGGATGGATCGTGGTCGGACCATGCGGGATACAACAGCGACTTCAAGGGTCCAGCGTGGGTGACGGCGATTGTGAATGCGGTGGGCAACGATAAGACTTGCGAGGCGAAAAAAGGATATTGGTCGGACACGGTGATTCTGGTTGTGTGGGACGACTGGGGCGGATGGTACGACCATGTGCTGCCGTATCGATGTGACGACGGAGTGTGCAAAGGCTATAGCAACGACACGGGCGGGCAGTATGTGTATGGGTTCCGTGTGCCGTTTCTGGTGGTGTCGGCGTATGCGAAGCCGGGGTATATATCTGGCGCCATGCCTCCGTATGGGAAGGGGCAAACCGTGCCGTATATACACGATTTTGGCAGCATTTTGAATTTTATTGAGTATGCGTTCGGGCAACATGGGGAGCCGTTGCACCTGGCCGGGTCGCCACCGAACAGCGGGATCAGCCCCGACTATGCGTATGCGGATGTGCTGGCGCCGGATGCTTTTACCTCTGGCAACTGCAAGCAGAGCGAGTGCCCGTATGGGCTGTCGGATTTCTTTGATTTTGCGCAAGCGCCGATCACCTTTCAGACGATCGCGCTGCCGGCGAGGCTGACTGGATTCAACGCGAAATACTTTGAGGATTTCGGCACGCATCCGGGGGATCCGAAGCCGTCCGATCCGGATGATGATGCGACCGATGGGGATGAGTAGAGGCCGCGCAGCGTGCGCCATTTGCGTTGTTTGTGGTTACGGAGGGTCCCAGCAGCGGGTATAATTGCGGGCGCGCATGGGTCTCACCTCCGGATCGAGACTGGGAGCATACGAAATCCAATCGCCGCTGGGAGCGGGCGGCATGGGCGAGGTGTATCGGGCTACCGATACGAAACTGGGGCGCGATGTAGCGCTCAAAGTTTTGCCTGCCAGCATGGCGGACGACGCGGACCGACTGGGCCGGTTTCGCCGGGAAGCCAAGGTCCTGGCGCAGTTAGATCATCCTAATATCGTCACTATTTACTCGGTAGAAGAGTGCGACGGCGTGCATTTTCTGACCATGCAATTGGTTGAGGGTGAGCCGCTGAATCGAGTTATTCCACAGGATGGTTTGGCGATTGAGCGAATCGTTGCCATTGGGAGCGCGCTGGCGGAGGCATTGGCTGCGGCACACGATAAGGGGATTGTGCATCGGGATTTGAAGCCGGCCAATGTGATGGTGAGCGATGAGGGGCGCGTCAAGGTTCTGGATTTTGGGCTGGCGAAGGATGTTCGCGGGTCGACCGTGAATGACGCGACGATGACCTCGGCCAGTCAGACACAGATTGGCGTGGTGATGGGGACGCCGGCGTACATGTCGCCGGAGCAGACTTCGGGGCGGCCGCTGGACCATCGCACGGATATTTTTTCGTTGGGTGTGGTGCTGCATGAGATGGCGACGGGGCGGCATCCGTTTGAAGGAAGTTCTTCCGCGGAGCTGGTTTCGTCGATTCTGCGCGATGATCCGGCGCCGGTGACTGATCTGCGGCCGGAACTGCCGAACGATCTGGCGCGGATTATCCGGCGGTGTCTCGAGAAAGATCCGCGGCACCGGGTGCAAACAGCGCGGGATGTGGGGAATGAATTTCGGGATTTGGCGCGGACGACGGCGCGGGGCGCTGCGCGTTCGTCGTCAAGGCCGGCGCGAACGGTGGTTACGCCGAGTCCGGAATCGACCGCGGCTGACGAGGGATTCTGGATCGCAGTGCTGCCGTTCAAGTACACGGGAAGCAGCGAGGATTTGAAGGCGCTAGCGGAAGGGTTATGTGAAGAAATTACCACCGGACTCTCACGATTCTCTTATTTGCGCGTGATCGCGCGCGGTTCTTCCGCAAAGTATTCCGGCGAGTCGGGCGACATCCGAGCCATTGGCAAAGAACTCGGCGCGCGGTATGTGATGGAGGCAAGCTTGCGGCAGGCAGGGAGCAAATTGCGGCTTGCCGTCCAGTTAGTCGAAGCGACCACGGGCTCGCATCTGTGGGCAGAAAATTACGAGCGAGCGTTCAGCCCGGATGCGGTTTTCGAACTGCAGGATGACCTGGTTCCACGCATCGTTTCAACGGTCGCCGATATGAATGGCGTGCTGACTCGGAGCATGAGCGAGGGATTGCGCAGCCGGACGCCAGAGGAATTGACCCCGTATGAGGCGGTGCTGCGAAGCTTTGCCTACTGCGCCCGGGAGACGCCGGAGGAGCTCGCCGCAGGACGCTCCGGATTGGAAGCGGCAGTGCGCAAAGCTCCGGCTTATGCAGATGCGTGGGCGATGCTGTCATTTCTTTGCGGGCAGGATTATCTGCATGGATTCGGGTTGCAAGCGGACGCGCTGGAAACCGCCGCCGTGGCGGCAAAGAAGGCGGTTCAACTGGGTCCATCGAACCATCTCGCCTATTTCAGCCTGGCGCAATCGCTTTCGTACCAGCGGGATTACGATTCGTTTCGTCATGCCGCCGAGCGGGCCGTCACGTTGAACCCAATGGATGGGAACTCAGTGGCGTTTCTTGGCGAGTTGCTGATCTATGCCGGCAACGCAGAACGGGGCATGCAACTGGCCGAGCGAGCGAAGCAGCTAAATCCGAACCATCCGGGATGGTATTGGTACGCGGATTTCTACCACGCGTACTCGCAAAGCGACTACCGCAGGGCGCAGGGTTTTGCGCTCAAAGCCAAGTTTCTGGGCAATCCCTATGCTCCGATGTTTGTCGCAGCAGCTTGCGGCCAGCTTGGCGATGTCGAGTCAGCCACACAGGCAGCAGCCGAACTGCTTAAATTCCGACCGGAGCTTCCGGGGTCAGTTCGCAAACTCGCCGAGAGAGCCTGGAATGCGGAATATGGCGAGCAGTTCATCGCCGGATTGCGCAAGGCAGGGATGGAGATTCCGGAGGCGGGCGCCAACGCAGCGACGTCGGTTGCGCAGCCAGCGCGGGCCGGCTCGGGCGAAGCCAGGGCCGACGAGGGATTCTGGGTTGCCGTGCTGCCGTTCAAATACACCGGCGGCGATGCGGATTTGAAAGCACTGGCTGAAGGATTGTCGGAGGAAGTCATCACCGGGCTGTCACGCTTTTCGTATCTGCGAGTGATTGCACGCGGATCGACGGCGAAATATTCGAGCGAATCAGGAGACGTACGAGCGATCGGCAAAGAGTTGGGAGCACGTTATGTGATGGAAGGCAGCTTGCGACAGGCAGGGAATAAGTTAAGGCTGGCCGTGCAGTTGGTGGATGCGACGACCGGTGGGCACTTGTGGGCCGAGAATTACGAACGGGCTTATACACAAGGCGCGGTTTTCGAGCTGCAGGACGATCTGGTGCCGCGCATTGTGTCGACGGTCGCGGATCAGCATGGAATCCTTCCGCGGACGATCAGCGGCGAACTTCGTAATAAAAAAGAAGAAGACCTGACACCGCGTGAGGCGGTGCTGCGCTCTTTCAGTTTTATGGAGCGCATCAGTCCGGGCGAGCATGAAACGGCGCGGCGGATTCTGGAGCGGGCGGTTGAGCAAGATCCGAACCAATCGGACGCCTGGGCGGTGCTGGCGCTTCTATACGACACGGAGTTTGCCGATGAGTTTAATGCCCGGCCCAATCCGCTGGAGCGCGCTATGGCTGCAGCGCAGCGTGCCGTCGATCTGGCTCCCACGCACGCACTGGGTTATTACGGACTGGCATTCACTTATTTTCTGCGCAAGGAGACTGCTTCTTTCCGCGCGGCGGCAGAGCGAGCGCTGGCGCTGAATCCGATGGATGGGTCGGTGATGGGCTTGCTCGGAGTGTGCGTGCACCACGCGGGCGAAGTAGAGCGAGGAACGCGAATGGCCGAGACTGCCATCCAACTCAATCCGCACCATTCGCCGGTGTTCCATTCTCCGGCTTTTGTGAACGCATACATGCAGGGCAAGTATGCCGAGGCGCTGGATGTGGTAGCGCGCATGGACATGCCGGGCTTCTTTCACGCGCATGCCCTGCGAGCGGCGGCGCTGGGACAACTCGGGCAGCGCGATGCTGCGCAGGAATCGCTGAAGGAATTGCTGGCTTTGCGGCCAGGTTTTGCCACGTCAGTGCGTCGGGATTATGAAAAATGGTGGGATGCGAAGACGGTCGAAAATTTGATGGACGGGCTGCGCAAGGCGGGGTTGGAGATTCCCGATGCGAACGCTCCCAGCGCGCTAAGTTCACCGGCAATGTCAGCGGTGCGAACGGGTTCCGGGTCAGCCCGGGCTGATGAAGGGTTTTGGGTTGCGGTACTGCCATTCAAAAACATCGGCGGCAGTACAGACCTTGAAGCTCTGGGCGAAGGCTTGACCGACGACATTGTCACCAACATGTCGAGGTTTTCGTATTTGCGGATGATTGCTGGTAGCTCGACGGCGCGATACGCAAAACAACAGGTGGACATTCGTACGGCAGCGAAAGAACTGGGCGCGCGCTATGTGATGGAGGGAAGCATACGGCAAGCAGGAGCGAAGATTCGCATCTCGGTGCAATTGGTGGATGCGGAGAACGGCGCAGGTTTGTGGGCGGAGACTTATGACCGGGCCTTCAGTCGAGATGCGATTCTCGACCTTCTTGACGATGTTGTTCCGCGGATCGTCGGCACGGTTGCTGACACACAGGGCGTTCTGGCGCACAGCATGACCGATGTGTTGCGGAATCGCGATCCGGAAACGCTGACGCCGTATGAAGCGGTGCTGCGCAGCTTTGGGCATTACCAGCGCGTGAATGCCGCCGAGCATCTGGCGGCGCGAACGGCTTTGGAACTGGCGGTCAAACGGCCTCCTGATCGCGCAGATTGCTGGGCGAACTTGGCCTTGCTGTATCGCGAGGAATACACGCACGGCTTTAATTTGCAGGCGGATCCGTTGGGGCGCGCACTGGCGGCATCGCGGCGAGCGCTTGATGCAAGCCCGAACAATCATCTGGCACAAGCCGCACTGGCCTCGACGTTATTCTTCCTGGATGACCGGCCGGGCTTTCGCGCGGCCGCCGAGCGGGCGATTGTGCTGAATCCGTTGGAAGGATATACGCTGGCGTATCTCGGCATGCTGATCGCGTATAGCGGCGATTGGGAACGCGGTTGCGCGCTGGCCGACCGCGCGATGCAGCTGAATCCCAACCATCCGGGCTGGTATTGGTTTCCGCGGGCGTTTAACGCTTACCGGCAGCGCGACTACCAGGGCGCGCTCGAAATCGTACTGAAAGTGAATCTGCCGGACTTCTGGCGCACGCAACTGTTGCTTGCGGCCGCTCACGGGCAATTGGGCAACCGCGCGGCTGCGGCTAATGCTGCGCAGGAGTTGTTGAAGATCAGGCCGAACTTCCGAGAGCTTCCGCGCGACGAACTGAAGAAGTGGCACGACGAAGAATTGAAAGAACATGTGCTCGAGGGATTGCGCAAAGCGGGGCTGGAGACATCCAGCCCGGCCGCAGCGCCGTTCCTTTCCTCCGGTGCCCATGTCGCGCGAACCGAGTCGGGCGCGGCGCGCGCTGACGAAGGCTTCTGGGTCGCCGTCCTGCCGTTCAAGTACAGCGGCAGCAACGAGGATCTGAAGGCTCTGGCTGAGGGGTTGACGGAAGACATTGTCACCGGGCTGTCGCGATTTTCTTATCTTCGCGTAATCGCGCGCGGTTCGACTTCGCAGTATGCGAGCGGGGCGGTAGATGTACGCACTGCGGGTAAAGAACTGGGTGCGCGGTTTGCGATGGAGGGAACGATTCGCCAGGCGGGCAGCAAGCTGAGAATCGCAGTCCAGTTGGTGGACACGGTTTCTGGGGCGCATATTTGGGCGGAGAATTTTGAACGGCCGTTCAACCCGGAAGGGCTGTTCGAATTGCAAGATGAACTGGTGCCGCGAATTGTTTCCACCGTAGCCGATGCTCACGGGATTCTGCCTCATACTATGAGCGAGGCGATTCGCGGCAAGAGCCCCAATCAGCTGACACCGTATGAGGCAGTGCTGTGCAGCTTCAGGTACTCCGAACGCATTTCCACCGAGGAACATGGAATCGCGCGAGACGCGCTGGAACGAGCGGTTGAAGTTGCACCCAGCTACGCATATGCGTGGGCGATGCTGTCGATCGTGTACTCCGCCGAGTACGGATTGGGGTTCAACCCAAAGGCTGATCCGTTGGGGCGCGGGTTCGAGGCAGCGCGCCGCGCCGTTGAACTTGACTCATCCGGCCACCGGAGCCATCAGGCACTCGCCATAGCTCACTTTTACCGAAAAGAATTCGAGGCCTTTCGAAGCGCAGCTGATCGTGCCATCGAGCTTAACCCCATGGATGGATGCAACATCGCAAACCTGGGCGGGCTGATTGCGTATGCGGGCGAGTGGCAGCGTGGTTGCGCGCTCGTCGAACATGCTGTCCGGCTGAATCCGAATCACCCAGGATGGTACTGGTTTCCGTTATTTTTTGATGCCTACCGCAAACGCGACTATCAGGGCGCACTGAACTATGCACTCAAGATCAACCTGGCGAAGTATCCCGGAAACCATACCGTGCTGGCTGCGGCTTACGGACAGCTTGACATGCTGGAAGAAGCCCGCAAGGCGGTCGAGGAGTTGCTCAAGTTGAATCCGAAAGCGGGCGAGTTTATGCGTGTGGGCTTGCGGATACACAACGGACCGGAAATCGTCGAGCACGTGATCGAGGGCCTGCGCAAGGCAGGGATGGAGATTCCGGAAGATGGGAAATAAGTTGGAGTGTTGAGTGGAAGTTTATCTGGTCGACGGCACCTATGAGTTGTTTCGTCATTATTATGCGTTGCCGTCCGCGCGAGATGAAGACGGCCGCGAAGTAGCCGCTGTTCGCGGGGTATTGTCATCTGTCCTGGGAATGATTCATGGCGGAGCCACATACATCGCGGTGGCGACAGACCATGTGATCGAATCGTTTCGCAACGCCTTGTGGCCGGGATACAAAACCGGCGAAGGGGTTGAGGCAGACCTGTTGGCCCAGTTCCCTCTGCTGGAGAAGGTTTTATCGGCGGCGGGCATAGTGGTTTGGCCAATGGTGGAGTTCGAAGCTGACGACGCGCTGGCGAGTGCGGCGGTATTGGCGGATCGCGACGCGAGGGTCGGTCGCATAATTCTATGCACGCCGGATAAGGATCTCGCCCAGTCGGTCCGCGGCACACGCGTGGTTCAATTGAACCGGCGAACTCGAGTCACCATGGACGAGAGCGCGATCGTGAAGAAATTCGGCGTCTCTCCCGAGTCGATTCCGGACTACCTGGCGCTGGTGGGTGATTCCGCTGACGGATATCCCGGTTTGCGGGGGTGGGGGGCGAAATCGGCGGCGGCCGTGCTCAGCAAGTTTCGTCATCTCGAATTGATTCCCGCAGATTGGCGAGAGTGGCATGCAAATGTTACGAACGCGGCCTCGTTGGCGGATACGCTCACGCGCGAACGTAATCGCGCCCTGCTGTTCCGCACGCTTGCCACACTGCGAACCGACATCCCCTTATTTGATGACGTGGATCAACTGCGGTGGAATGGTCCCACTCCGGAGTTCGACGAAATCGCGAAGCGCTTGGACGCCGCAACAGGCAAGAAATCAGAGGCGACTGCAGAGGGCGGCTGATTTCGAAATGACGTTCCGTCACGGCGTAACGGCAATGACTCGTAACGGACTGCCGGAACCTCCGACGATCTTCAACGGAGCCGCGATGACGACGGCTCCCGTCGCCGGGAGTTGATCTAGATTGCAAAGACTCGCCAGGCCGAATTTACCGCTGCCGTGCATCAGATAGTGGTTCGGAAATGGAGGAGCGAAGGTGAAGGCCTGCCCCGCATCGGTGCCGACGGTTTCGACGCCGACGCCCATGATGTCCCGATCGTGAGCTAGCAAAGCTGAGGCTTCTTTGGTTAGTCCAGGGGTATGCGGGCCGTTTTCTTTGGCGTTGATGTATGCCTCGGGATCTTTCCTTCGGGACCAATCGGTGCGGAGGAGAATCCATGATCCTGCCGGGATGCGGCCGTGCTGCCGCTCCCATTGCGTGATGCGTTCTGGAGTTAATAGATAGTCCGAGTCGCGGGCCGCGTCCGAGCTGATGTCGATCACACAAGCCGGGCCGATGAATTTAGCCGGAGAGATGCGGTCCACGGAATTGTCGGGGAGATCTTTCCCTGAAACCCAGTGGATGGGCGCGTCAAAATGTGTGCCGGTATGTTCCCCGGTTTCAAAACCATTCCAATACCAAGCGGGGCCGCGCTCATCGTAGCGTGAGAGCTCCCAAATCTTAAAGGCAGGAGTATTGTTGAACGGGGATGGCAACGGCAGGATCGAAGTCTGTGGACTAAGGGGCTGGGTCAAATCAACCACGTGTAAACGGCCCGCGGCGAGTTCTTCAAGCAATTGAGCTAAGACGTTGGCCATTCGCACTCCCAATCCGTGACAGTCAAAACGTTTGCTCGGATCATTATCTCTTTAGCGATTGAATGTATCGCTGAAACTGGAAACGATTCTCAAGCAAAGCGAGGCCGGTGACATAACCGACTGGGCCCGTGGCTTCGACCTTCGCGACGATGGTGGTCAGTTGGTTTTGGTTTAAGGCATTTCTGAAAGCGTTCTGGAAATCTTCCACCGTACGCACCGCCACAACGATCGGAATTCCCGACGCGCGGGCTATGCCTTCCAAATCAGTTCCGGTGCCGGTTGCGGTCGGGAAGCCTCCGACTGACAACAGGCTCTCGTTATCGAACACAACGTGAACCAGGTTCTTGGGCTTATAACGCGCCATGGTGCTCAAACTGCCGAGATTCATGAGCAGCGAACCGTCGCCGTCAAAAACGATGATCTTCTGATCGGATAGCGACAGCGCCAAGCCCAGTCCGGTCGATGAAGCGAGTCCCATTGCATGTTGCAGATAGAAGAAATTTGGACGATGGCCAAGCGACTGCAACTCCGCGGCCGTCGCGCCCATGATGGTAATCACCAGACAGTTTTCGATATCGGAATATACGGTGCGCAGACAGTCGACGCGTAGCATCAATCCTCCCACATCAGGTCGCGCATCAGCAGCAAGGCGACGGGTTGTAGACTGCTTTCGGCGAGGGTTTGCGCCTGCCGGATGCGTTTCTCGACGCTCTCAACCTGATCGAGAAATGAGTAAGGAATGCCCAGGGCACGCAACAACGGCTCAGTAACGTTACCGCCTTGCGTTTGCCAAGGATCGCGCTCGCCGAAGGTGCCGCGGTAGCTGATCAGCATTAAGAGCGGAATCTTGTAGAGATGCGCGAAAGAAACGATTCCGTTGACCGATGCCAGGAAGCCGTGGTTCTGCATTAGCATAGCTGACTTCACGCCAGCGAAATGAGCGCCTGCCGAGATGCCAACACCCTCTTCTTCCTTGGCCAGACGAACCAAATTCGTTTCGGGATCGTCGTCGGCCATACGAATGAGATGAACCAACCAGGTCTCCGGAAGAGCCGATAATAGTTTGACGTTGCAGCGCTTCAGCGAATCAAAGATTACTTTCGAACTGGCCAAGGATACGGGCATGGTGTTTTTTATCGGGCGAAGCACAACGCCATTCAGCCAGACGTCGCCCGATCTTTTACCTGAAGGCTGAAAACAGATATTCTAGCCCACGGCGGATATTGCCGGCCTGTTCCAACTTCTCGGGGGATCAAGAGTATGTCAAATCGCGAAAGCGCAGTGTCAATGACCTCCAGCCTGCTAATTGGCGATACTTGCGCGTCTTTCCCCGCCTTGAATCGGGCGGACGGATTCATCTTCTTCGATAATGCCGCTGGCGCGCAGGTTCCACAAATCGTACTCGACGCCGTGAACCGTCATTTGGTTGAGTGCAATGTGCAGCGCGGCGGACGCTACGCGCGCAGCCGTGAAGTGGATGCGACAATTGCCAACGCGCGGCGGGCGGTCGCGGATCTGGTAAATGCCAGAGATCCCAACGAAATCGCGTTCGGCATGAATGCCACATCGTTCATTCGTTTGGTGAGTTTGGCCATTGGGCAAACACTCGGTTCAAGAAATGAAATTGTCGTAACCGACATGGACCACGAAGCGAACATCGCGACCTGGCTGGCGCTGGAGCGTAATGGCGCGAAATTTCAGTGGTGGAAGATGC
Organism: Terriglobales bacterium; assembly: GCA_036392935.1. Classification (GTDB taxonomy): domain Bacteria; phylum Acidobacteriota; class Terriglobia; order Terriglobales; family Acidobacteriaceae; genus DASVWZ01. The sequence continues at coordinate 16,106 of DASVWZ010000313.1, forward strand.
GCGAGGATGGCCTTCTCCATGTCGATGATCTTGCTTCCCTGCTGTCCGCAAGAACGCGTCTCGTGGCCTGCACGCTGGCTTCGAATGCACTTGGATCGATTGTTGATATTGCTGCGGCCGCCGAGCTTGCGCATGGCACGGGAGCGGAAATATTTATCGATGCCGTACATTACGGCCCTCACGGGTTGCTCGATGTGCAGGCGTTCGATTGTGATTATTTGGTGTGTTCGGGCTACAAGATATTCGCTCCTCACATGGGATTTCTGTGGGGCCGTTTGGAGCTGCTGAAGAAGCTGCCGACCTTCCGTGAGGATTTCATCCCCGATGAACCGCCAGGGAAGATCGAAGCCGGGACATTCATTTATGAGAACGTCGCAGGAATGGCGGCGGCGGTGCGTTACCTGGAAGAACTGGGAAGAAATCTTAGTGGTGAGGGCGCAACTCTTTCCCGGCGCGCAGCGCTGGAAAAGGCGCTGAGTGCGATACGAGAGTACGAGCAGGATTTGTCACTCGGAATACTTGAGGTACTGAACCGTAGCGGGGCTACGGTGTATGGGATCGCGGATGCAAACAGGATTGACCAGCGGGTGCCGACTTTGTGTTTCAACCTGCCGAATGTCTTGCCTGCGAAGGTAACGGAGGAATTTGCACGCCGAGGCATCGGCATACGCGACGGTCATATGTATACGCCTCGCCTGATGAAGCGCCTGGGGCTCAGTCTGGACACCGGTGCCGTACGTGCGTCATTAGTCCATTACAACACGCGGGAAGAAGTTGAGAAGTTCGGCGATATTCTTACTGAGATTGGCCGCTCATGCTGACCGACGAGCAAGTACGCGAGAAGAATATTCATCTCCCGGCGCTTGCCGCAGCCGATGCCGCCAGGTATGCCTGATCAACTAGGCGCTGCGTCCCCTTCTTGCGTTGGCCCGCCGGGTGAAACGCAGGGATTACACCGCCGGCTCAATCAACGGCAACTCACCATGATGGCGATCGGCGGAGCCATTGGTGTGGGCTTGTTCCTGGGAAGCGGTGTCACCATTCAGTTGGCGGGTCCGGCGGTGATTCTCGCTTATCTGCTGGGCGCGGGCATTGCTTTGATCATGTCTTATGTGTTGGTGGAAATGGCAGTGCTCCAGCCGTTCGCGGGCGCGTTCGGGGTGTATGCGGAGACGTATCTCAATCCTTGGGCAGGTTTTTCCGTGCGTGCCACCTATGGAGCGGCGCAAATCGTGGCGATCGGCGCCGAAGTATCGGCGGCCGGAATCTACATGTCGTTTTGGTTTCCCAATGTTCCGCGGTGGATTTGGGTGGTGCTGGTTTCGAGCGCGTTGGTCGCAGTCAATTCCATGCAGGTGAATCGGCTTGGCGAGTTCGAATACTGGTTTGCGATGATCAAAGTCACTGCGATCGTGGCATTCATCGCGGTCGGGTTGATTTTGATCTTCGGTAATGGATCGTACGGCGCTACCGGGTGGGCCAATCTGACACAACACGGAGGTTTTTTCCCGGCGGGATGGAAAGGCGTCTGGCTTTCGCTCACCATAGCGATCACGAGCTATATGGGAGTGGAGATCATCGCGGTAGTCGCGGGCGAGGCCGAACGTCCATCAGTCACCATACCCCGGGCTATGCGAAACATTGTCTGGCGGCTGATTCTCTTCTATGTTTTGGCCATTGCGATTACGGTCGGCATGGTTCCATGGAACCAGAGCACCAGTTCCTCGGGTCTTTCCGGCAGTCCGTTTGTGGCGGCATTCTCCGCAGCGCATGTGCCCTTCGCGGCTGGAATCATGAATTTTGTCGTTCTGACCGCGGCTCTGTCGAGCGTCAATACCAATCTTTATCTTTCGACACGGATGTTGTTTTCCCTCGGCCGCGAGGGGTACGGCCCACGCTGGATGGGTAGCATAAGCGCGAACGGGGTCCCGCATCGCGCTTTGTTCGCTTCCACCGCAGGAATTATTGCGGCCATTCTGCTCTCTATATTCGCGCCCAGGAATGCTTTTCTGATGCTTTATGGAGCGGCGGTCGCGGGAATGCTCTTTGTGTGGCTGGTGATCTTGACCACCCATCTTCGTTTTCGAAAGACGGTTGCGCGAGACAAGGTGCTAAGTTTGCCCATGCGTTTGCCGTTGCATCCATTTTTTACTTTGGTTGGCATTGTCTTGCTGATAGCAATTTCTGTAACAACTTTCTTCGTCGATGGGCTGCAATGGTCCGTCCCTGCGTTTTGTGTTTTTCTGGGAGTCATCACTCTTCTATACTTTCGCTACCGAAAGAGCAGAATCGCCGAGTAGTTCTCCAACCTAATGCCGAGCGAGAGCGATCAAACGCAACTGGACAGCGAGCAGAACCGGATATGCGAGAAAACCTGCGCGTCTCTCAAAGGTCAATTCAAGGGAGATCTTTTGCGCCCCAGCGACACCGGCTACGAAGAGGCGCGGACGATTTGGAATGGAATGTTCGACCAGCGTCCAGGCCTGATTGCGCGGTGCTTGGATGCCAACGATGTCCAAGCTGCAATCCGAATCGCAAATCAGGCTGGCCTTCTCACGGCGGTCCGATGCGGTGGGCACAGCCTTGCGGGCTTCAGCACCTGCGCGGGCGGTCTGGTTATTGATCTTTCGCGGATGCGCGAGACAACAGTAGATAGCGGCAATCGTCGTGCCCGAGTGGCCGGAGGCTGTCTGCTGGGGACGATCGATACTGCAACGCAGAAGGCAGGACTGGTGTTTCCTGCGGGCGTGGTTTCGCAGACTGGCGCTGCGGGGCTGATTTTGGGCGGGGGCACAGGCTGGCTGACCCGTCGATTCGGCCTGTCGTGCGATAACGTCGAGGGCTTTACGCTAGTTACGTCCGACGGGTCGATGGTGCGCGCCAATGCGAAAGAGAACGAAGATCTGTTCTGGGCGCTGCGCGGCGGTGGTGGAAACTTCGGAGTAGTTACAGAATTCGAACTGAAGCTTCATCCGCTCATATCGGTGGTGCTGGCGGAGGGTTTGACGCCCGAGAATCGCATCCGTGAGCTGTTGGAGCACTGGCGCGACTTCATGGCTAGCGCTCCGCTCGACCTGAAATGGAACGTGGATCTTCGTATTGCGCCGCATAAACAGAACGTGCCATCGCAACTCCGCGGTCGGCCCGTGGCCGGCAGTTCTCTGGTGTGGACCGGCGCTGGGGAGGCTGCGGAGCCGTTTTTTCAACGTGCTATTTCTTTTTGCCATCCGGATTCTGTGCGCAGCCGGACCATGTCTTTCCTCGATTTGCAGGCGATGGCTGATTTGGAATTTCCGAATGGCAAGCGTTATTACATGAAGTCCGGTTATTTTCCGTCGCTCGACGATGCAACCGTTGACTGCTTATTGCAGGGATTGGCCACAATCTCTTCGACCGAAACTCAAATCGAAGTTGCGTATCTTGGAGGGGTTGCCGGGCAGGTTGCCGCGCATGAGACTGCCTTCGGAGATCGCAGCGCGCCGATCATCGTGAGTCTCTTGGGGCATTGGGCAAATGCCTCGGACGATGCCCGCAATGTCTCCTGGGTTCGCTCGCTGTTCGGGAAGCTGCAGCCGCGCATGAAACCTGGCGTCTACGTAAACTTCATGAGCGGCGACGAGCAAGACCGCGTTCCCGAAGCGTACCAGCAACGTTGGGACCGGATGGTTGCGGTCAAAACGCATTACGATCCCGGCAACTTCTTCCGGCTGAATCAGAATGTGCGACCGCGCTAAGAAGTTGACCGCAATTGCAGTTCGACGTTGGCCGGCGCATACATTGGAGCGTTGTCCATACTTCAAGTCGGGTATCGAAAGCCGCTCAAGAGCAATGCTTTGGCCGCTGCGTGCGATTGCTTCCGTAGAGACTTAACGCAGGAATCGCACGCCTTGGCGGGCAACGCGGAAGGGCAAAATCTTTCCGCCGCTTTCTGCGACGGCATCGGCGACGCACGCTTTGCTTCCCTTCTCGACCAGGAAGATCACGCAACCGCCGCCGCCAGCGCCGCAGACCTTTGCCGCTAAACCGCCGTTGCGATTGGCGACGGCGATTAAGTGATCGATGAGCGGCGTTGCGATGCCGGGAGCGTTGCTTCGGCGAAGTTTCCATTCTTCGCGGAGAAGCCGTGCGACGTCGCGCCAGTTCTGCTTGAGAACTGCACCATGCATTGACTGAGCGATGGCGACGATCTCGTCGAAGTTGCGGAAGACGCGGCGATCGCCGTTGATGTGGGCCTTGAAAACTTCCCAGTTGTTGATTCCCGACTGACGCGGAGCGCCAGTATAAGCGAGAACGAAGCGGGATTCGATTTCACTCGCCGGAACATGAACGGCCTCGCGGCGAATCAGATCGGTATCAAGATGAATTGCGCTAACGCCGCCGTAAAGTGCGGGATAATAATCCTGACAACCGGTCGGAACTTTGATGACTTGCGCTTCAACATTTTGCGCGATGACCCGCATTTCTTCTTTTGCAAGCCGACGACCGGTGAAGCGAGCGAGTGCGGCGGTCGAGGCGATCATCAGCGCAGATGATCCGGAAATTCCAGCGCCGGCCGGCGATTCCGAATTTGTTTCCATCAGAAAGCCTTGCTGGGGCTGAAAAAATTTGATGAGCAAAGCGGCGAGCGGAAGGCGAAATCGCGTCGCCTTTCGCAGGGCGTTCAGGCTGGGAAACTTTTCTTCTTTTCTTGTGTCGAGCGAGCGAAGAAGAATTTGCCGGCCCGCGAGCGGCGTGATGGAACAGGTGGTCTGAATATCGAGGGCGATATTCAGCGTGAGAGCGCCGGGATGAAAAAGATAAAGCGGCCACAGGTCGACGGTTCCACCGGCAAGATCGGCGCGGCAGGGTGCCTGGGCGGTGACCGCGGCGGAATTTTTTGGCATGAAAATTTGTATCACGGCTGCGCTCTGGGCCTCGGCGCGGAATCGTTAACATGGGACTTTCGCTGGGGGGTACCCCCCCACCCCCCCTTGCGCTTATCTTTTAGAATCAGTGAGTTAGCGGGGTCGCTCCCGCTAGATCTATGATTTTAAAGGAGTTAGATGTCAAAGCTTCCAGATAAAGGACTTAGCACGTCGTACGTCGTACGTCGTACGTCGTACGCCGCTCGTCGTTCGTCGTTCGCCGTTGGCCTTGGCGACCCGTGGGTGCCAGTTGCAACAGGGTTGCAAAAAAAAAATAAAAAAATGCTCTAACTCGCTGATTCTATTGGTTTGGCGATAACGGGTACCGGCCAAACCATTGATTCTAAAGCTAGTTAGATATCAAAATATAGAACACAAAGGACTTAGCACGTCGTTCGTCCCTACGTCGTTCGCCTATCGTCGTTCGCGAAGGCTTCTTCCGCGGTGGCGGGCTGGAAATGCTGTGCCATGCGGCACGTTCGGTTGTCAAAGAGCGAGTGGTTCCGTCTTCTTATTGTGGGGGGTTTTGAAGAGTGAGGTCAAGGGATTTGCGCGTCGCGACGGGCTTTTCCCGAAATGGAACTGCGCGAATGAATTCTTACGAGCTGGGCGCGGATAGTGCTGGACAGCGAGAGGCGCGGCGAAAAAAAATTGATGAAGGTGGGGACAGGGGGATTAGCTGCGTCAAAAATCGGTCGGCGGTCGGGGTCGTCGGGAAAGGCGTCGTTCGTCGTTCGCCGTTCGCAAAGGCAGTCGAGGGCGCGCCGGCACGAAGACGCTCTGAGGCGGGAGGATTGTTTCTCCCTCTTTTTGGTGTTGCCTGCGCTGCTGCGCGCTCCGGCAACAGCCTTCGGCAGAGCGGAAGGAAATCATTTCGGTTTTGTTCCCATGGCTTACGCCATGGGCTTCAGTCTTTCGCCGCTTCACGGCTAGGCTAAAGGTGGTTCGACTGTGGGCGGCCGATGTTCTGAGTTGTGCCGCCGTGCAATTCCCCAGACAAGGAAAACCGCGTCTTTGGCGCAGCCGGCGTTGGCCCAGGCGATTGCGACAGCCGGTGGCCTCACCGTTTATCGCGTCCCCAGCCCATTCTGCAGGGAGCATTCTTGCTACAGGTTTCCGTCGCGGGAACGGGCGGGGGACGCTTGAGAAACGGTTCGGCGATACTCGAGAGGACTGGCACGAAGACGCTCTGAGGCGGGAAGATGGTTTGTCCATCTTTAAGTGTCGCCTGCGCTGCTGCGGGCTTTTTTCCGTCAGCGCGGGGCGCTGAGGGCAACGGCCTTCGGCAGAGTGGAAGGAAATCATTTCGCTTTTTTTCCCCATGCTTGCGCCATGGGCTCCAGTCTTTCGCGGCTTCACGGCTGGGCTAAAGGTGGTTCGATTTTGGGCGCCGATGGCCTCACCGTTTATCGCGTCGCCTTAGGCGACGCTGAGAAACGGTTCGGCCATCTCTGACCAGCACGGCACCAGTAGCCCCGGTTCAGGATTCAGCGAATGAAAGTTTGGGGGACAGCTGATGCGGTCAAGACGGTCTTTGGCCTCGCCGCAGTTGGGCGGCGCTACAGGCGCCGTCCAACTGCGATATCGAAGAGGATTGCCCAGTGGTTGGGTAGAATGCGCACGAATCGCATTGACTGCAAGACCTTCACGATTAATCAGAAAGGCAACAGACTCTGGATGGCAGATCGGTGGCTTGCCTCCCCAGTGTCCGATGTCGGGTTGGCCTCGCCGCTCGTGGCGTCGCCCGAGGCGACGC
>DASVWZ010000314.1:0-1610 GCA_036392935.1 Terriglobales bacterium
AGCACGTAGTGGCCGGATAGATTAGGACACGCGCTGGCGGAAGCCGCAACGAGACACAACACAAAGGCAATGAGCACCGGTTTCATCGGGGCCTCCTTAGTTCAAAGGGCTGGCTCAATCCGCAGTATAGGCCAATCTTGACGCAGAACCCGCTACCAAGTCCCGGTTATTGCGTCGCCAAATCGGAAAAGTAGGTCAGAAAAGGAGAGACGATGATGATGCCGAAAGCAACGTCGATTACGGACGTCGCAGAAGCCTTCTTCGACGCATGCGAGAGGGGCAAGGGATGGGAAGTCTGCCACGCGTATTGCACGCCGAATGCGACATTCTCGGCACAGGCCGAGCCATTGCTGGACCTAACCCACATTATTCGTGAAAACTGACTTCGCGATCGATTTTTCGCTGTTCTTCTTCACTTCAAGATGGCAGTTGACAAGGGTGAGAATTTTGTTGAATCGCGAGTTGATTCTAAAGCGCTTAGGCGGACAGAAGACAAGAAACTGAGACACCTCAAGTAGCGCTCAACAAGTAAAAAGTTCCTAGCGCGGGTTAAGGACGAAGCTACCCGCTGCGCGCGCCTAAGTGCAAGGCGAGGCGATGGAAGCTGTCCAGATAAGGAAACGATCGTGGCAAGTGCAGCAGGATCCGACGTACTGAAGTCACCACCCGAGCTCCGATTTTCAGAAAACGCTCTCGCAAGATGGAGACCTGCGCCCGGGCGGAAGCTGTGCCGGCCAAACCTAAGCGCATCTCTTGCATCAACACGTAGGCCGCGGCAGTCATCAACACGCGAAACTGGTTGGCCCAGAATTTTGTGCAACTGGTGCGGCCGATCTCCATCCCATAGTGCAGTTCCTTTATTCGATTCTCGAGGTCACCTCGTTGACAGTAGACCTCCTCGTAGAGCCACCGCGGACTCTGCTTCATGTTGGTCACCACGAAGCGCGGATTGTCTTTGGGTTTCTTACCCTCCACTCGCACCACCTCGGCTTTGTAAATGACGCGACGTTTCCACGGCCAGGTCTTGCGCGTCCGGTACTGACACTTGCCGTAAACATGCTCGGTTTGCTGCGAGCTCTCCGAAGCACGACGGGCCTGTTTCATGGCCGACTCCGCTTTGCGCTCCAACACCGCATTGGACGCGAAATTGACGAGGTATTCCACTTTCGGCTCGCAATCCAGAAAATACAAAACTTCCGGCGCCGCAAAACCTCCATCCAAACGCACCCGGATCTTGGCTTTCGGAAAAGCTTCCCTCAGCCGTTGGATCAGACGGCGCAGGATGCCCACTGCTCCTGCCGAGCCGGGGGCGTTCCCCGGACGCAACACCGCTGTGACCAGATACTGCTCAGTCTCCTGGTTGAAGGTCAAAAACCCCCATCGGCAGGTAGCAGTAGCCGTCATAGTGCCAATTAAAAAAGCTCAATTGTTGAGCGCCATGTGTGGGATCGTCGGTGGGATCCAGATCCATGGTGATCAGACGGGCGCGACCCTTCAGTCGTTTACGATGTCGTTCGATCACCGTGTCGGCCAATGCTTCGGCCATACGAAACAACTCTTTACGACCCACACTATTTTCAAAACGCGAGAGGGTAGGCTGCGAGGCTAAA